>DBNL01000014.1:11562-15841 GCA_002299785.1 Verrucomicrobia bacterium UBA673 | reverse complement strand
CGAGGTCGACGACGTTGTAGCCGGTGGCCAGCACACCGATGTAACGCAGCTTGGCCAAGCGCCCGATCGTCTCGGCGCTCAGGACGGTTTTGTTTGTGAGCACGATCTCGGCGTCGGCAGTGCGTTTGGCTACAAGATCATCGGGAGTGCGGTCGTGCGTTTGTAGTTGACCAAGTGCGGCGAACCCGTCCCAGTCGAGGTCGCCGGGGTTGGCGGTGTAGGCATCGAGAATGACAATTTTCACGTGGCCCCAATGAAACGAGAACCAGCGGCTCTCGGCAATTCTGAAAAATGCGGTTGCCACCGGCGGGTCGGATGTGGACGCTGGGCACCTGGGAGTATCCAAACGTTAATGCGGATTGCGATTTTCAACACTGTGCAGCTCGAGACAGCGGGCGGGATGGAGCATTTCAGTATCCAGACCGCGGCGTATCTAGCGTCGCTGAGTGGCGTGGAGGTCGACTGCGTGACGATGGACGAGTTGTTCAATCTCCGTTACGGGCGACTGCACTCGCTCTATTTTTTCCGGCGGTTCGATCGTGCCACCATCTTTCGCGAACCGCGAGAGGCGATCGAGCAGCGGCTTGGTCAAGCGCGGTATGTGCAGTGTGCCACGTTCGCCGAGCTGCGCGAGACGCTTGGCCAATATGATCTGGTTTACAGTCGCAACGAGATCACCGAGGCGTTTTTGTTTCGTGCTCGTGTCGGCTACGGCAACGTACCACCTGTGGTGTTTGGCTGCCACTGCCCTCATCGTTTCATCGGCGCAAGCACGCTGCACAGTCGGCTGCACAACCTGCTCTACATCTCGCCGTTGTACACGCGCCTGGCCAAGGGTGTGGCGGGGTTCCACACCATCTCGAGCGGCGACACCGGGGCGATCGAGCGGCAGTTCCCGGATCATTCGGTGGTGCAAATCCCGAACCCGTTCGATGCTGTTGGCTTCGCCGAACAGGCCGAACAAATCAAGCCGCCGTTTGCGGTGGACGCCGCAAAGTTTAACATACTCTGGGCTGGACGGTTGACCGGGCAGAAGGGTGTCATGCAACTGCTCGAAGTGATCGAGCGCGTGAACGAATCGTACGTAGCCAAGGTCGAGTGGCACATTTGCGGCGAAGGCGAGTTGAGTAGCTTTGTTTCGGAAGCAGCGCGGCAGAAAGAAAATGTTCACGCGCACGGTCATGTCGATCGTCTGGCCATGCCGGCGGCTTACGCGGGCGCGGACCTGTTCATCAGCACCAGCCAGTGGGGTGAGACGTACGCCTACACGCCGCGCGAGGCCAACAGCCTTGGCGTACCGGTGGTGGCGTTCGACATCTCCGGCTATAACGAAATCATCAAGGACGGCCGCAACGGCCGCTTGGCCAAGACGCTCGATGAGTTCATCGAGCAGGTAAAGTGGTTCGCCGCCGGCAATCGGCTTGACGGCGACATCCGGGAGTACATCCGTGGGCGCACCGACTTCGCCACTGCTTACGAGCAACTACTCGGGTTTTTCCGAGACTGTCTCGCGCCCAACGGCGAGCAGTGTTGAGTTAGTCGTAGGTTGACTTTAGCTTGGGTTCCGGGTGAGTAGTGAAACCGAACAACAAACGCGGATGAAGGTAGGGATGATCTCGCTGGGGTGTGCCAAGAATCTCGTCGATGCCGAGGTGATGATGGGCTCGCTGCTGAAGGAGGGCTTCGAGATCACCAACGAAAATGCCGAAGCCGACGCGCTCATCATCAACACTTGTTCGTTCATCGACGCTGCACAGGAGGAAAGTGTCGATACGATCCTCGAGTCGGCGGAGTTTAGGGAACACGCCAACAGCGGCCAGGCGCTGATCGTCTCTGGCTGTCTGTCACAGCGTTATCGGAAGGAGCTGCCCAATCTGATGCCGGAGGTGGATGCGTTCATGGGTATCGACCAGGTCGAGCAGGTCGGCGACATCGTGCGGCAGGCAGTCGGCAATCGCGGATCGCGGCTTGGCCAAGCGGAGGAAAAACCAAGCATCGACGAGACCAAGCGGCAAGTCGCCGAACTTACCGCCAGTCTGCCGGGCGAGCCGTTGGTCGATATTCACTCGCGGCCCGATTACATCCCGGCATTTGAGACGCCCCGGTTTCGATTGACACCGGATCACTTCGCGTATGTGAAGATTGCAGAGGGCTGCAATCATCCGTGCAGTTTTTGCATCATCCCTCGCATGCGCGGCTCGCACCGCAGCCGTAGCCAGGCAGACATCGTGCAGGAAGCACGGCAACTCGTCGCCGACGGCGTGAAGGAGTTGAATCTGATTTCGCAGGACTCGACCTATTACGGGCTCGATCTGCGGCCCGGCCATCGAGCGAATATTTCGACGCCGGAGCGGTTCAATGCAGCGACCAGCGAATTGCCGGCAAACGCCTCGACGTTGGCGAGCTTGATCCGCGAACTCAACGGCATCGACGGCGAATTCTGGATTCGCATTCTCTACACCCATCCGGCGCACTGGACTGACGAGATTATCTACGCGATCGCGGAGTGCGACAAAGTGGCCAAGTATGTCGATATGCCGTTGCAGCACATTCACGACGCGATGCTCGAGCGGATGCGGCGCGAAACCAGCGGGCAATACATCCGCGACTTGATCGGGCGTATTCGTGAAGGCATCCCCGGCATCGCGCTGCGGACGACGTTCATCGTCGGGTTCCCCGGCGAGACGGAGGAATATTTCGAGTCACTGCTTGATTTTATGCGGGAAGTTCGCTTCGAGCGACTGGGCGTGTTTGCGTACTCGAAGGAGGACGGGACCAAGGCCGGCGCAATGGAGAGCCAGTTGACCGACGCGCAAAAGGAAGCCCGACACGAGCGTGCGATGGCGACGCAGCTTGAGATCAGCCGCGAGATCGCGGCGGCGCAGGTGGGTCAGATCAAGCGCGTGCTCATCGAGAAAAAAGCCAACGCGGAGGAGTTTCAGAAGGCGACGATGATTTCGTGGGAGCATGGCCATATCCGCTCGGGAGAGGGCAACGGCGTGGTTGACATTGGCCCGTGCCTCATCGCGCGTGGTGAGGCCGACGCGCCGGATATCGACGGCCGGGTGCTGGTGCGCGGCGACTTGCCGCTTGGCCAGTTCGCCGACGTGCGAATCACCGGCCACACCGATTATGATTTAATAGCCGAGCCGGCTAAGCCTAGCGACACGCAATGAACCTCCCTAACAAACTCACCGTCAGCCGGTTGGTATTGACCGTGTTTTTTTTATTGGCGCTTTTCATCGACTTCCCATTTCACTTCACGGTGGCGCTGGTGTTTTTTGTCGCCGCGAGCCTGACGGATCTCTTCGATGGTATCATCGCCCGTCGCCGCAACCTTATCACCTCCTTCGGAAAGCTGATGGATCCGTTGGCCGACAAGGTGCTGATCTGCTCGGCGTTCATCGCCTTCATCGAGTTGGAGTGGATGGCAGCTTGGATGGTGATTTTGATCGTGGCTCGCGAGTTGGCCATCACCGGGCTGCGGCTATTGGCTTCCAACAAAAACCTTGTCCTTGCGGCGGAACGCCAGGGCAAAAACAAGACCATCTTTCAGATCACGGCGATCATCGCGCTGCTCGTCACGCACAGCCATACCGACTGGGGAATCGTCGGCAAACTGTTTGCGCTAGAGATCGTCGGTCATGTATGGGCTTGGTGGGTGGCGGAGATTTCCAAGTGGGTTGCCGTGGCACTGACGGCCCTCTCTGGGTTTCTGTACCTCTGGAAAAACCGCGAGGTGTACCTCAACGACTGCTGACCCGTGGACAGGTTCATTCTTCTCATCGCGCAGGGGCTGGGAACTGGCCGCTCGCCGGTGGCGCCAGGCACGGTCGGCACATTGCTTGGCTTGCCGCTGTTCATCCTGCTGCTGTTGCCGGGGAGCTTTGCATTTTTCGTCGGTTCGCTTTTGTTGTTCAGCGCGGCATCGGTTTGGTTTTGCGGGCGTGCGGAGACGATCCTTGGTCTGCGCGACCCCGGCTCGATCGTCATTGATGAGATCGTTGCGGTGCCACTCTGTTTTGCCGGCTGGGTTTCGTCGCTGTATTTCACAAACGGCACGATGCCGGAGTGGTCGTTTTTTTTCGGCGAATCGACTTGGCATTGGTCGTTGGGCATCGTGTTGCTGTTCCGGCTGTTCGATATTGCCAAGCCGTGGCCGGTTGGGCCAAGCCAGGCACTCTCCGGCGGCTGGGGCGTCACAATCGATGATCTGTTGGCGGCCCTGTACGTCAATCTCGTCATGCTATTTTTCTTGGCTTGAGCGCTTGGCCCCTTC
>DBNL01000014.1:8538-11235 GCA_002299785.1 Verrucomicrobia bacterium UBA673 | reverse complement strand
CCTAGACTTGCCAAGCGCTCAAGCCAATGAAAACTCAAAAAACAGTCGCCATTATTTTCGCAGGACTCCTCTCGCTCCAAACCGTCCAAGCGCAACCGGCGCTCGAAACCAAGCCGCTGACAATCGAGGGCGACATCGCCTCGCATCTCGTCGCCGGCGTCGATCGGTTTCTTTTGCGCGAATTGGAAGCCTCCATCGACCGGCGCGAGCAGCATTGGAGCCGCGACTTCATCTCCCAAGCCGCTTACGCCAAGTCCGTCGAGCCGAACCGTCGGCGCTTGGCCCATATCATAGGGCTGAGGGACGAGCGGATCGCGTTTGACGGATTGACGCTGAAGAGCACCACCGCAGGGGCATCGCTAGCCGGGCAGACGGATCGCATCACCATCCGCGCCGTCAGTTGGCCGGCTTTTGCCGACGTGACCGCCACCGGCCTATTGCTGGAGCCTCGCGGTCGTGACGCCTTGGCTAACGTGATCGCATTGCCCGACTGCAATCAACTCCCCGAGCAAATTGCTGGGCTGTCGGCCGGTTTGGCGCCGGAATTGCAGTATGCGCGGCGCTTGGCCGGGAGCGGCTGCCGGGTGGTCGTGCCGCTACTGATCAACCGCGCCGAGAAAATGTCGAAGCTCTCGAACCGCGAATTTCTTTATCGGGGCGCTTTCGAGATGGGGCGGCATCTCATCGGCTACGAGGTGCAGCAGTCGTTGGCCGTGGTGGACTGGTTCTCAAGGCGCTGGGAAGACACGCCGATCGGTATCGTCGGCTGGGGCGAGGGTGGCTTGATTGCGCTTTACGCAGCGGCGGTTGATACGCGGATCGACGTCGCTTGCGTGAGTGGTTACTTCGACTCGCGGCAAAACATTTGGCAGGAACCGATCGATCGTAATGTGTTTGGCCTGCTCGAACAGTTTGGTGATGCAGAGTTGGCGTCTCTGATCGCGCCGCGCGCGTTGATCGTCGATGCCGCGCGCGGCCCGGTGGCAGCCCTCCCCGGTGGTCGCGGCGCACCGGCGCGGGTTGTGTCGCCGGCGCCCGAATCGGTACGCGCCGAAGTGGTTCGCGCACAGGAACTGATCGACGGTTTGAGCGTGAAACCGGTCGTCGAGTTGGTCACCAATGATGAGCCGCTTGGTGACCAAGCACTTGGCCGATTTATGGACACACTCAAGCCGGGAGCCGCGCTTGGCCAAGCGGGAACCGCGATCATCCCCGGCCGGCGAAACGGTTTCAACGCAGCCAAGCGCCACGCCGAACAGGTTCACAAACTGGACCGACACACACAGTGGGTGCTGCGCGAGAGCCCGTACGTGCGCAAACAATTCTACAAGCCGGACAGCTCGTCGCTCGCAAAGTTCGAGGCGAGCAATGAGAAGTATCGCCGACAATTTTATGAAGACGTGATTGGTCGGTTCGACAACAAAGTGCTGCCGTTCAACGCGCGGAGTCGAAAAAGTTACGAGTCGGAAAAGTGGGTGGGGCACGAAGTCGTGCTCGATGTTTTTCAGGATGTCATAGCGTACGGGATATTACTTTTGCCTCGTGACTTGAAGCCGAACGAGCAACGCCCGGTGGTCGTTTGTCAGCATGGTTTGGAGGGACGTCCGCAGGACATTATCGAGGGCGATCATTACGCCTATCACGACTTCGCTGCCAAACTGGCGGAACGCGGATTTATCACCTTTTCGCCGCAAAACCTATACATTTTTAAGGACCGTTTTCGCACCCTCCAGCGCAAGGCCAATCCGCTAAAAAAGTCCCTTTTTTCAGTGATAATACCGCAACATAAGCAAATCGTTGACTGGCTTAAGACGCTGTCGTATGTGGACAAAAAACGGATCGCATTTTACGGGCTGAGCTACGGCGGAAAAACCGCGATGCGCGTGCCGCCGGTGGTGACTGACTACTGCCTCTCGATCTGCTCGGCGGACTTCAACGAGTGGGTGGACAAGAACGCCTCGACGCGCGATCCTCACAGCTACGTGAACACAGGCGAGTACGAGATCTTTGAGTGGGACCTGGGTAGCACATTCAACTACGCGGAGATGGCCGGACTCATCGCGCCGAGGCCGTTCATGGTCGAGCGCGGTCACTACGACGGGGTTGCGTCCGACGAAAAAGTTGCATTCGAATTCGCGAAGGTGCGCAACCTCTACCAAGGAAAACTGAAGTTGAAAGGTCGTTGTGAGATCGAGTGGTTTGACGGACCGCACACCATCAACGGCAAAGGCACGTACGATTTTCTTCACCGTCATCTTGACTGGCCGAAGCGATAGAAAATTTTTTCGTTTTGAAGTACGATTTTTCGGCTCAAAATGCCCCTAAAAAAAATTCATTTTTTTTGTTTTTTTCTGTTGCCAAAAAAAAAACCGACCGTAGAGTAACTGTCCCAAGAAGTTGATTCTCTACGGAGAACGCTTCTTGAAGACAAATGGATCCACTTTTGATGGTGGAAAAATCCAAAAATAAGGAGGTGACATCAAACAATGGCCGCGAAAAAGAAAGCAAAGAAGAAGGTTAAGAAAGCAGCACCCAAGCGGAAAGCTGTGAAGAAGAAGGCAGCCAAGAAGGCAGCGCCGAAACGCAAAGCCGTAAAGAAAAAGGCAGCCAAGAAGAAAGCAGCGCCGAAGCGTAAAGCTGTAAAGAAGAAAGCAGCGCCGAAGCGTAAAGCTAAGAAGAAGGCAGCCAAGAAGAAAG
>DBNL01000014.1:0-8171 GCA_002299785.1 Verrucomicrobia bacterium UBA673 | reverse complement strand
AAAGCTGTGAAGAAGAAGGCAGCTAAGAAGAAGGCAGCGCCCAAGCGCAAAGCCAAGAAAAAGGCAAAACGCAAAGGTAAGAAATAACCATTGATGGTTAGAATTCGGTTTGGAGGTTCTGCCCCGTGCGGAACCTCCATCCTTCTTTTTTTGGGCAAGTTTTGGCACCATTCCGCCCATGGCGACTCTGGTTTTTGACATCGAGACTTCCGCTGTTCCGCTCGATTCGTTCGACGAATCTTCCCAGGAATACCTGATGCGCCCCGCGAACAACCTGCCCACCAGTGAGGAGCAGGAGGCCAAACGGGAGGAGCTCACCCGGATGATGAACCTGTGGCCGTTTACTGCGCAGGTGGTCTGCATCGCGATGATCAACGCAGAGACTCTGGGTGGCCAGGTGATCTTCATCGCCGATGACTTTGAATCAAACACTCGTGATGTGACTGGGGTGGATTTCATGCCGGTGATGGACGAGGTTGAACTACTGAACCAATTCTGGGCGGTGGCCAGACACTTCGACAAGGTGGTGACGTTCAACGGCCGGCAGTTTGATATTCCTTTCCTCTATCTTCGCTCGGCGCAACTCGATGTTTCGATCACGAGGAAAAACTGGCTTGGCTATCGGTTTGCCACCGAGCCGCACTGTGACCTCGCCGAGCAGTTGACTTTCTACAATGTCAGCGGGCGAAGCGGTGCGGCGCGCCGGTTCAACCTCGATTTTTACTGCAGGGTTTTTGGTGTTGATTCACCCAAGTCACACGGTGTCACTGGCATGGATGTGAACCAGTTGATGGAGGAGGAGCGCTACGGGGAGATCGCCGAGTATTGCCTTCGCGATGTGTTCGCCACGGTCAAGCTGTTTGACATTTGGAAGGTCCGACTGGCCGGAATCAAGTGATCTGCTTGGCTAGGCGTGTCATGCTCGATCCATGACCGGGCGCATGGCAGAGATCGAAGCCATTGTTTCGTCGGTGGCTTGTTGGTAAAGATTGCGCAACTCCGGGCGCGGGCAGGTTACGGCTTTTTCGCGCAGCGAGCGAAAGTAGATCGGGTGGCCAAACTTCACAGCGATAGGAACCAATTTGGGCATGCGACGATGTCGACCGTAGGCATTGTAAGTCCAGAGGCGCACCGGCACGACCGGTGCCCGGGACTTGATGATGGTAAGGCCGATGCCGGCCTGAGCGGATTTCATTTTTCCATCACGCGTCCGCGTGCCCTCGGGGAAAATGATGATGGCGTTGTTGTTCATCAGCCGTTCGAGGATGATTTTCAAGCCCTTGGCGCCACCGCCGCCGCGATCCACTGGCACGGCGTTGAGGCTGCTCAGGAACGGGCCTGAAAGCCAGTTGGAAAAAAGGTTCTCCCGGGCGAGATAATTGATAGGACGGTGAAAACTGCTCCCGACAAACGGTGGGTCGAGGTAGCTTTCGTGGTTGGCGGCAATGATCACTGGGCCGGTGAGTGGCATGCGCTCGGGATGGTACACCCGGCATCGGAACAGGTTGCGAAACAGCATTCGAGACGTGTTCCAGGCCAGCCGGTAGAGCGGGGTCACTTGGTCTCCTCCAGGCGTTCGCGCACCTCGTTGATGATCAATGTGCTGGTCTCCTCGGCTGTCATCGCCGAGTTGTCTATGACACGCGCGCCGAGTGGAATCATTAACGGCGCGGCGGCGCGCTGGCTGTCGCGCTTGTCCCTCTCGGCAAGGTTTTCGTCCACGCCATCGGCGGCTCTGCGCTTGGACCGCTCATCCAGCGAGGCGTTGAGATAATACTTGAAGTCCGTCTCGGGAAAAATGTTCGAGCCGATGTCGCGGCCCTCCATCACGAGGTTGCCGAACCGGGCGCAGTCGCGCTGCTTGATCTTCATCCACTTGCGTACCCCCGGTACGGCGGCGACGGTTGGCACGGCGGCGCTCGTCTCGGCGGTGCGAATTTCCTTCTCCGGCAAGTAGCCGTCGACGTACAGGCGAATGTACCCATCGTCGTTTCGCAGCTCGGCCTTCCAGCGACGGCACAGCGACGCGATCGCCTTCTCGTTATCGAGCGCCACGCCCTTCTCTAGGCAATGCCACGCGAGGCTTCGGTACATGGCGCCGGTGTCGACGTAAACGTAGCCGAGCGCCTTGGCGACGAGTTTGGCGTTGGTGCTTTTTCCACTGGCGCTGGTTCCGTCTAGCGCGATCACGATTGGTTCTCCCATGAATAAATTTGGTTGCTGTCAGTCCGCCGCCAACTGGTCCGGTTCCAGCGGAATGCCCTGTTCGTCCAGCAGCGTTGCCCCCAACCCCCTTGGAGTTGGCGCAGCGAGCTTTTGGAAAAATGTGGGGAACGTCTTGCTAACGCAGGCTGGATTCTTGATACGAATGCCCGGCACTTTCAATCCCAGAGTCGCAAAGCACATCGCGATACGATGATCTTCGTGCGTCTCGATCGTCGCGCCTCGCAACACGCTGGGCGAGATTTCCAGCGTGTCGCCGATCTCAACCACTGCCGCTCCGCATTTGGCCAATCCGGTGCGCAGTGCCTCGACACGCTCGCATTCTTGCAGGCGCAGCCGGCCCAAGTCGGTGAACCGCACTGGCCGCTTGGCCAACGGCGAGATGGCGATTGCCGTCATAATGCTGTCGCCCAAGTCATCCCGCCGCGAAAGCCTGTCGGGCAGCGGGAGCTTGGCCGGGAACTCCGCATCGATCTGCCAGCCGCTGCTTGGCCAGCGCGAAACGGTGATCGGCTTCCCCCCGTCTGCCGACAAAATATGGCCGGCGGCCCAATAATAACTGCCGCCTGAGGCGTCTGGCTCGATGGGCAAACTGCCGCCGTTGATCGGGAACGACCCTATTAAGCCGGTAGTCATCGCAACGTACGGCGACTCCACGCCCCTCTCGCCGTCGATGCCGATTTTCCATTGACCAAGCCCAGCGCACAACAGTAGTGCTGAGGCAAACTGTGAACTCTTCCCGATGTCCACGCGGCAACTCCCGGCGCTTGGCCCGCTGCCGTGAATCGTCACTGGCAATTTGTCGTCTTCAGAGTCGATGCGGTAGCCGAGCTCCCGCAGCGCATGCAGCAACGCGGCCTGTGGTCGCTCGTGCATGCGCGGCACACCGGTTAGCCTATAGACGCCTTGGCCAAGGCAGAGGAACGCCGTGAGAAACCGCGCCGCTGTGCCGGCGTTGCCGACAAACAACTCGAGCGGCTGCTCTGCCGTGCCGCCAGCGGGGATCGCTTGGCCAAGCCCGGTCACAATGAGGGTGCGGTTGCCCGGTTCGCCGGCGTCGGGCCGGACACCGATCGAGTAGCCTAGCCGCCGTAACGCCTCGACCATCACTTGCGTGTCCTCGCTCCATAACGCGCCCTCAAGCGTCACATCGCCCTTGGCCAAGGCGGAGAGGATGAGCGCGCGGTTTGTGATGCTCTTCGAGCCAGGCACGGTGATCTTCACCTCGGGCGCGGCGCTGAGTGGGACGATCTCGATGAGGTCGGGCAACGGCATCGTCAGTCGGTTTCGTCGGAATTATTCCAGTTGTCCCGTGCAACCTTGGCCCGTTGAAGCCAGGTCTCGATTGCTTCTGGAGAATCGCTGGCGATCAGCCCGCGCAGTTTGCCAATCTCGTCGACGAACTCGTCAATTGCGGCAAGAATGTCGTCGCGGTTTGAGCCGACGATGTCGCGCCACATCACCGGCGATCCAGCGGCAAGTCGTGTCATGTCGCGAAAACCGGTCGCGCACAGCTGAGCCTGTTGTTCGCCGTGCGCAGGATCGAGCACGCGCACGGCCAGGGCCGAAGCCAGCAGGTGAGGCAGGTGGCTGCAGCGGGCGACGAGCCGGTCGTGCGTGTCAGCTGGCATGACAACCGGCCGTGAGCCGAGGTCGGCCCAGAAATCGTTCACCGTGGTGAGAGCGTCGGCGTCGGTGTCTCTGGTAGGCGTGACTAGGCAAACGGTGCCGTCGAACAAGTCCGCCCGTGCGGCGCTTGGTCCGGTTTGGTCACTGCCGGCCATCGGATGGCTGCCGACGAAGCGCGCGCCAGCCGCGGCGCAGAGCGGCGTCAACTCGGCGACGAGTTGCTTTTTAGTGCTACCGACGTCGGTGACGACCGTACCTGGCTTGAGATTAGGCAGTGTGCGCTTGGCCAAGCCAGCCAAGCCGGAAATGGGTGTGCACAGCACTACCAAGTCGGCACCGGCGACCGCCTCGCCGGGGTCGAGCGTCACCTCGTTGGCGATTCCAAGCGCCTGGCACTCTGCCAGGCTCTCGGGTCGGCGCACCAGCGCGGAGACGCGCCTTGCCAGACCGCGCGCCCGCGCAGCCAAGCCTATCGAACCGCCGAGTAAGCCGGCTCCGATGATGGTGAGTTTGTCCAACGTCACTCGCGCATTAAACTGGCGCAGCCACCGGGAGTCGAGCAGAGTCGGGCATTGGGCAAAAAAGAGAGCGCCGCATTGACGCCGGGTGGGGTGGCCTGTTAGACACAACACCCAGTTTGGGCGCACCCTGTTTGGCGACTGGATGCTCATAAAAATCATGCCAGCAAAAAAGAAGACGACTGCGAAATCCAACCGGCAAAAGCCAAAGTTCCGCCGCGTGCTGCTCAAGATCAGTGGCGAGGTGTTGGGCGGCAAAACCGGCGGCATCTGCCCAGAATCCGTTCACGACGTGGCGGCCCAGGTTCGCGAGGTGGCGAGACTGGGCGTGCAGATCGGTGTCGTGGTCGGTGGCGGCAATATTTTTCGGGGTCTGCAGGGCAGCGAGAAGGGGATCGAGCGGGCGACTGGCGACTACATGGGTATGCTCGCCACGGTGATTAATTCGATGGCATTGCAGGACGCGCTCGAGAAACAGGGCGTGCCAACCCGCGTGCAGTCGGCCATCAGCATGTCGCAGGTCGCCGAGCCGTTCATCCGTCGCCGAGCTGTACGTCACTTGGAGAAGGGCCGCGTGGTGATCTTCGGCGGTGGCACGGGCAACCCGTATTGCTCCACCGACACGGCGGCCGCGCTGCGTGCCAACGAGATCGGCGCAGAGGTGATTCTGAAGGCCACAAAAGTCGACGGCATCTACGACAGCGACCCGATGAAAAATCCGAAGGCCAAGCGCTTCGCAACAATCAGCTACCTCGACGCGCTGCAGAAAAGGCTCAAGATAATGGACTCAACGGCGTTCTCGCTGTGCATGGATAACGGCATGCCTATCATCGTCTTCGATCTCTTCAAAAAACACAACTTCCGCAAAACCATCCTCGGCGGCAAAGTCGGCACGCGGGTGAGCTAATGGTTAGGATCAAATATTCACTTCGCCGGTCGCGGTGTCGCCTGGCTGCAAACCAAGTTTCTCACGGATTTCCGTCAGTTCGTCGCGGATACCATTTTTGAAAAAAGTGATATCGGCTTTGTGTATGAGCAGGTTGGCACCCATGTTGATGAAGCGCGCCTGGCTGGCGGTGTCGCCCCACGCGTGAATGCCGGCGCCGATGCCGTTGGCTCGCGCCTTGGTAAAAATAATTTCGGCAGTTTTGAGAAATGTGGGGTCATCGTATTGCTCCGGCTTGCCAAGGTTGCAGGACAAGTCGTGAGGTCCGATTAGCACCGAGTCGATGCCTGGCACGTCGAGAATACGATCGAGGTTTTCGACGGCCGGCACGCTCTCGATGTTAACTATGAGCAGGTTGTTTTCGTTGAGGCCTTGTGCGTAGTTGGCGAGATCGCCAGGGAGCGGTTCGCCGGCGAGGGCGTTTTTGAGGCGCTGACCCTTAAGCGGACGCAGCTTGGTTGCGCCGCGCAATTGCTGCACCTGGTCAGCCTGCTCGATGTACGGTGCGACGACTCCCGCTGCGCCGTCGTCGAGCAGCATTGTCGCATCGTATGGTGAAGGGGAGACGGTACGCACCAGCGGCGGCAACCCCATCCCAGCATAGGTGCGGCACATCCACGAAACCTGGCTACGGTCCAGCGCAATGTGCTCGGTGTCGATGAAAACAAAATCAAGTCCGCAGTCGCCAAGCACTTTCGGCCAGAACGGGGAGGGTGAAACGATCAGTGTCCCGAAAACCGGTCCGCCATTATGCAGCGATTTTTTTAATTCAACGGATGTCATTTTATTGGGTCACCTCCACCGGTTGGCCGGTTTTGCCGGATTCGACAGCAGCGAAAACGGTGGAGGCAATGTCGCGCCCGCCTCTGGCATTGAGGATCGGTTCGCAGCCGGTGTCGAGTGCGCGGGCGAAGTCGTCCATCAGTAGGAAGTCATTCTCGTTGGCGATGCGCTCGTTTTTGAACTCCAGCGGCGGCTGGTCGCGGTAATGGATGCTCACCTCCGGCCTGGCCTCGGTGATGACAATCCCGCCTTTCGAGCCGATGGCGTGAATCTTGATTTCGCCTATGTCCGGGTGGCTCGCCGAACCGATGCGACCGATGCAAAGCGAACCGACGATGCTATTGTCAAGTTCCAGCGAGACCGAGGCGAGGTCATCCACGTGGTTATCGACATTGACCTGATGGAAATGTGTCGCAGTGCGGGCGAACACCTGTCGCACATTCGCGTTGGTGAGCATGCGGATGTAGCCGAGCGGATAGATGCCTTCGATCTGCAACTCACCCATCGCCTCGATGCCAACGCCTCCGTCGGAGCCATCGGCGTGCGCCTCGAGTTGTCGATCGAGCCAGTTGATCGGCAAGTCGCCAAGCTGGCGGGTACCTTTGGGCGGGCCAGCGTCTTTTGAAAAATAAAAGTCAACATGAATAGCGTGCAGTTCACCGATCGCTCCCGACTGAATAGCCTCTTTGGCCTGGATGACAGCAGGTAAGAAATTGCGATTCCACAACAGAAATTTCACATTGTTTCGATTAACGGCCTCGACCAGGAGATCGCATTCGGAGAGGCAGGTGGACATCGGCTTGTCGGCAATGACGTGCAGCCCGGCGTCGGCGGCGCGGACGGCTAGGTCGCAATGCCGCTCGGCCTCGGAACTGACCACGGCCATGTCCAGTTCGTATTCAGCGATTGCCTTGGCGATGTCGCGCAAATAGGAGATACCGAACTCGTCGGCGAACCGCTGGTTGCGTTCGTGCACCCAATTTGGATGGGCGGCGTCGTCGGTGACGACGACCAATTCAAATCGGGGATGGGCGGCGACGGCACGTGGTAGGTAGTCGTGCTTTACCACGCTTAACACGGCGACTCGGAATTTTTTATGCAAATCAGCCATAGGTCAGTTGTCCTCCTTTTGTTGGATAACATGGTTTGAGCTTGCTGACTTGATGATTTGTTTAGTCACCGCGATGGCGCGCATGGTGTCTTTGAGGGTCACGGTGGCCTGGCGTTGTTCGTGGATGGCATCGACGAATTCCTGCAATTGCCCGGCGAGATCGCTGCGGCCTTGGCTGGTGCGCAGTGCATTCGGCTGGTCACCGGCAAATAGCAGGTTCATGTTGTGATGATCGTCAGCGTAAGCCGCTCCGGTGCCACCGATTATCGACAGAGAGAAGTAGTCACCGCCTGCAGGGAGTGAACAGGCAATGTCGATCATCGCCATGCCGCCGTTAGCGAACCCGAGGTGGAACTGTATGTAGTTCGGGTTACTTGGTGTTTGCAGCGTCCAGACTTTTTCCGGAGCGCCGCCGAACATCCAGCAGGCCAGGTCGGCGTCCGGCAGGATGCGCTCGGTGAGCGACTCGGGTGTTGCCTTGGGGGGCAGCCAGCGATGAATGCGGAGCAGTCCAGGAGCGCCGAGTTTTCCGGCATCGAGGCTACGCTTTACCGTCTGGATAGATGGCAAAAACCGCCAAGTGTGAGCCGGCATGAGCATGGTGTATGCTTGGCTAAGCGCAGCGATATCGGCGAGCAATGGGCCGGCGAGTGCCGGTTTTCCAGCGGCGGCGGCCTTGGCCAAGACTTCTGTTTGGCCGGGGTCGGCGTCAATGACGACAGCATCAAAGTCGTTGGCTTGTTCAGTGAAAAGCACTTCCGTTGATGGAGCAGTCGTCACTTGGCCAAGCGCCTGGCCGGCTTGTCCATCGGAGGTGGTCAACGGTACAAAAGAAGCCCAAGCCGCTCGGTGTAATCGCGTTCGAATGGCTCCGTACGATTTAGCCGCTTTTGCTTGGCCAATGAGCGCGAGCCGGATCATTTTTTGTCTGCCGTTATCATTCGGGCCTGAGAATGTCTCA
>DBNL01000118.1 GCA_002299785.1 Verrucomicrobia bacterium UBA673 | reverse complement strand
TCGGCCTCGTCGTTAAGGATGCGGGTGAAGGCGATGACGTGCGAAGTGTCGAGCCCGACCATGCCGATGCGGATATCTTTCGCTTCTGCGGGGTTGACGAGCGCGGCGGCCAGTCCCAGTCCGAGGAGTCGCTTGATGTACATGCGCCGATTTCAACCTGTTGCAAGCCAAACGCAAGGGAAATAAGATAGTGAGCAGTAAGCAGTGAGAACCGAAACAGGGCAAATATCGAAAAAGGAGTGTAAAAATTCAGAGGAAAAAACTGAAAACTTTATTGAATAGCGTAAGGCACGAAAGAACACAAACGGCTCACCTCTCACTTTCCATCGGTCACTTTTTAAAAGGTGCTGTGGAGTGGTTGATCACCCACCAATAGTCGCGGGCCTTGCCGCCGATGGAACCGGCGTTGGAGTAGTCAAGGCGCATGCGCTTTTGTACCGGCTCAAGTCTGGGCATGGGATCGCTCCATTTCTTGATCGCGGCGTGGCCGTCGGCGTAGGCGTAGCCACAGGCGCCGTTGTGGTAGTTGGCCGGGAGGTTACGCCAGATAGTATCGGTGTGCGGGTATAGGACGAAGCCGCCGTTGTTAATGCTGTCCGGGTGTTCGTCGGCAAAAATCCAAAGGTCGGACGGTGACGGGTCGATGATGTGTGAGAGAATGTCGTACTTCCGCCAGCCACGACCGTGGATACTTGATGTGGTCGAGCTAAGCGTAGGGTCGTAAAGCCCGCCCTCGATATAGCCGTTCATGGCGACGCTGCGAACACGCGGCATTTCCTTGCCATTAATATCGCAGGTGTATTTGTCGGACGGACATTTGTAGATGCCAGGCGACTTCGTGTACGGGCCGAGCTTGGGGTAGCGGTCGCCCATCTGTTTGCGCGTGCCGATGAGGTAGAGCAGATTTGTGTTGTCGCGGTTGTTCGGCACGAATGTAAGGAAGCCGTTGATCCAACCGCGAGGATCCTGAATGTGCTTGGCGTTGGGTGGCAGATGGTTTTCGTAGTCGTCGACATACAGTTTCCACGCGACGAGAAGTTGGCGTTGGTTGTTGAGACAGTAGATACCGGTGGCATTAGCCTTGGCTTTGGCCAGCGCGGGCAATAACAGTCCAGCGAGGATCGCGATGATGGCGATCACCACCAGCAACTCGATCAAAGTGAAGCCCTTGGCCAGGCGCTGACGGAACAGGTTGCTATTTTGCCACGTCAAAACAGATCAAATAATCCTCGCTTCGAATCACCATTCGCTTGTCGGAGAGAATGGGAGCAGCCCAGCAGGGATAACGCAACTCCGGAACCTGATGCCGGCCAAGCTCGACCGGCTTCTCTACGTTGACCTCGAACAGGCCGAGCAGGCCTCCTTCTCCGAGCACAAACAGCCTGCCATCAGCCATCACGGCGGAGCCGCGCCCATAAACATTGGGCTGTTTGCCACCGCGTTTTTGCCACCGCTCGTCGCGGCTCCACTTGACCTTGCCACTCTCCAGTTCGACACAGCGAAAATGCGCGTCCGGCTCGTCGCGCCCACTGAAGGCATACAGGTGTCCGTTGTGCAGGATCGGCGTCGTCCAGTGAATCGCCAGCACGGGCTCGAGTCGACGGTTGGCTTTGCGGCGCTCGTTCGTGCTCCAAACCTCGGTGAAGGATTTTCCGTCCTCGGCAATATCGAGCAGGAACGATCCGACGCCGTAATAGGCTGCTGAGCAGAAAACCCGGTTGCCGGACACGATCGGGTTGGCGGCGTTGACTGACTCGTTGATACGCGCGCGAAACCAGCGGCTGAAGTTCACTTTGCCGGTCTTGGGATCCAGCGAGACGAGTCCCTGGCGTGTGAGGCTCAGGAGCGTGCGCCTACCATGAATCGTGGCAAGCTTCGGTGTGGAATAGCTCGCGAGTTTCTCGTTGCCACGCCAGCGGACGAGCGGCTCACCAGGCCAGCCGATGGACGGCTTGTCCTGCCACGTGTCGCGGCCGGCGCTCCGCCAAGCGACTTTGCCTGTATCCTTGTCGAAGGCCACCATCGTCGAGTTAGGCTGACCGCCAACCATCACGATGAGCAGATTACCCTCGATCACCGGCGATGCGCCAACTCCGAAAAAAGCTTCCGGCACTTCTAACTCCTCCTTCGTTTTTCGCTGCCAAACCGGCTTGCCCGTTTTGACGTTGAGACAAAGCAGCAAGCCCTCCGCGCCAAAAGTGTAGCAATGCTTTTCTGTGAGCAGTGGCGTGCAGCGCGGGCCGTTGTTGTAGCCGAAGGGATCGCGGTAACGGGTTGGGGAGGCGTGGCGCCAAACAGTCTTGGCTGTTTTCGCGTCGAGCGCTTCGACGATTTCCTCGTTGGCGACGCGGTGAAATAAAACCAGTTGGCCGTCGCGGATGGACGGTGCGCTATAGCCGGTGCCGATCTGTTTTTTCCAAATGACCTTCGGCCCGCTGCTTGGCCAAGCGCTAATCAGGCCGGTTTCGCTGGAGGTGCCATCGGCCCGCGGTCCAAGCAATTGCGGCCAATCAGTTGCCACAGCCTTGTCCGAGCCGAGTGTGATGGCAATGCTTATTAAGCCGGTAATCGAACAGTGGCCTTTACGAAGAAACATCCTGAGGTTCACCCTTATCCGGCTTTCGGCCACCTTTTCCCTAAGGTAGAAGGAAACAAACGAGATGGGGTTGGCTAGGCTCCTTCTCTCAGCGGGAGAGGGTAAGGGAGAGGGAGAAAATAACCTCTCACCTGCGGAGACATCTACCCAAGGCCAAGTTGCAAAATTGTGCATGTGTTTTTTGTAATCAATCGAAGCTCTACTTGAAACTGAAAACCGAAACTTAAAACTAAATCCCCCGGTTCGTTTTCCAAAGTAGCAAGCAACCGATGCCCTGGAACAAGAAGTTTGGCATCCACATCCAGAGGTGTGGCAACAGGCTCGGATGCCCCTCGAGCGCCTGACCCAGCACGATGAGTCCGTAGTAGGCAGTCACCAAAACTAGTGCCATGGCGATGCCAATGTTGGTCTCGCGGCGGTGCGTGCGGATGGCAAGAGGGATGCCGATCAGTGTGAATCCGATGCACGCAAACGAGAGCGCCACCTTTTGGTGGAGCTGAATCTGAGCTGGCGTGGGATCTTCGCCTTGCTGTTTCAACTCGGCGATGCGCACGCGCAGTTGACCAAAGCCAAGCTCCTTCAGCTTCGGGGGTCGTTGCTTGTCCGCCGCCGTTTTTTTGCCGAGCGCCATCGGGCCGTACTTCGAGTAAATGAACGTGCGCTCCTTGCCGTCGCTGAACTCGAAGCCATCAACAGTTTGTAGCGTGAGTGTCACTTGTTCCGTCTCAGCGTCAACCCCAAGCGAGGCTTCCTCGGCGTGCATGCGCAGCTTGAGGTTGCCGTCCTTGTCGTGCTGATAAATCACCACGTCGCGAAGCGTGTCACTATTGATCGAACCGACGTAAACGCGGTGGTCAGGGAAGTCAGTGAACCCATTCTCGGTTAGCATTGCGGTGGTGTTCTCGAGCCCGTACTCGAAAAGCATCACCTTGTAGGCTAGCCGGCATTGCGGCGCGACGTGCAGATTCATCCAACCGGACAACCCCGACATCAGTACGCCGATTGCTAGAACCGGCGCGGAGAGCGAGAGCAGGCTGATGCCGCCGGCGCGGGCGGCGGTGAGTTCGTGTTCGGCGCTGAACCGCCCGAACACCAGCAGCGTGGCGGTGAGCATCCCCATGGGCATGGAGTAAACGAGTACGTAAGGGATGAGCAGTCCAATCGCCTTGAGAAGGAAGCCGGGCGCAATCTGGCCCGAAGCCATCAATGTGGCGATTTCCTTGAACAAGTTGCCCAGCAGCAGCACGAAGGTAAACACCAGTACCGTCATCAGCAGCGTGGCCAATGTTTCTCGTGTCAAATAAAGGTGCAGGGTTCTCATCCGGCGAGCGCCCTCGGTGGCGAGGCGCGCCATTGTTGGAGGCGCTTGTCCAAGCGCGCAAGGTTTATGCGG
>DBNL01000150.1:32025-45473 GCA_002299785.1 Verrucomicrobia bacterium UBA673 | reverse complement strand
AAGGCGGCAGTGAGCATTTTCATCACCGCGCAGGAAATTCTCGTCGATAATGCTAGTTACCCGACTCAGTCGATCGCCGAGAACTCGCATATTTTCCGTACGCTTGGCTTGGGTTTTGCAAATCTGGGATCGTTGGTCATGAGCTATGGATTGCCTTACGACTCGAACGAAGGCCGTGCACTGGCTGGCTCGATTACGTCAATCATGACCGGCCATTCGTACGAGCAGTCGGCTGAATTAGCCGGGGTGAAAGGTGCGTTTGCTGGTTATCGAGATGCCAGTTGCAATCATGTGGCCAAGCCGTTGGGCAAGGACAACGTCGGGTCGATGCGTGGTGTCATGAAATTGCACCAAGCCGCAGTGGAGGACATTCAGCCAAGCGAGGATTTTGGATACCTGAAAGACGCCGCCCGCCACTGTTGGGAGGCGGCCTTGGCCAAGGGCGACAAAAACGGCTACCGGAATGCACAGGTCACCGTACTGGCGCCGACCGGCACGATCGCGTTCCTGATGGACTGCGATACGACCGGCATCGAGCCGGACATCGCGCTGGTGAAGTACAAGTTGCTCGCTGGCGGCGGGACACTGAAGATCGTTAACCGCACCGTGCCCGACGCATTGTCGCGACTAGGTTACTCGGCGGACGAGGTGAAAAACATCGTCGCCCATATTGAAGAATTTGACTCCATCGAGGACGTCAAGGAGAACGGGGAAACCTGTAGAAGCGGGCTCAAGCCCGAACATCTGGATGTGTTTGATTGCGCGTTCAAGCCGTTCCGCGGCGAGCGTAGCATTCACTACATGGCACATCTGAAGATGATGGCCGCTGCCCAACCGTTTATAAGCGGCGCCATATCCAAGACCGTCAATCTCCCTCGGGAGTGCTCGGTCGCGGATATTACCGACGCCTACACACAGGCGTGGAAACTGGGGCTCAAGTGCGTCGCGATTTATCGCGACGGATCGAAGCGGTCCCAACCTCTCAACACCGCCAAGACCGGCGAGGGCACCGAGGGTGAACTCACCATCACGGCGGATGAGAGGATTAAGGAGCTGGAGGATCAGTTGGTCGGTCTGCAAAAACAGATCGACCAACCTCTCCGCCGGCGCCTGCCCGAGACCCGCCAGGCGGTAACTCACAAATTTGATATCGCCGGCCACGAGGGCTATCTGACGATCGGCCTGTTCGAGGACGGCACACCCGGCGAGATGTTCATCACCATGGCCAAGGAGGGCTCGACCATTGGCGGACTGATGGACAGCGCCGCTGCGCTGACGAGTGTCTCCCTTCAATACGGCGTGCCGCTCGCGGCTCTGGTGCGCAAGTTCAGCCATCAGCGCTTCGAGCCATCCGGCTTCACCAAGAACCCGCAGATTCGCCGAGCTTCGTCGATCATCGACTACGTATTTCGCTGGATGGGCATCCAGTTCATCCCCGGCTATATTGAGAGAACCACGGGCGACACCAGCCAGCAGGAACTGAACATCCCTGGCCTGCAAAAGGCTGAGGCCCAGCACGTCAATAAGCCGGTTGTCGAGTTGCCGGTGGCCAGCGGGGGAGACGGCGAATCAGTCGATCACGCGGCTGCCCATTCGCAGGGCCACGGTGAATCGGCGATCAACCAGTCGGTGGCGCACTTTATGGAAGACGCGCCAGCCTGCACGACCTGTGGCCACCTCACCGTCCGCAACGGTGCCTGCTTCAAGTGCCTCAACTGCGGGGAGAGCTTGGGCTGCTCCTGAGCTAAGCACCTGGTTACGCGGGTTTTTTTGCTTAATATTTGGTTAGAAAATAATCAACAGATAGCATGGCAGTTATCAATGGGTTCAATCTAGAAAAACTAATCAGCCAGTTTCAAATCGTGGCCGAGTTTGAGGAAGGTCATGTGTGGACTAAGGGCCACATCAACGACACCTACATTATAACCTGTCGGCAGGGCGGCACACCTATCCGCTACATCCTGCAGCGCGTCAACCACCACGTTTTCCAGTACCCCGAGCTGGTCATGCACAACGTAAAAGTGATCACCGAGCATCTCCGAAAAAAAATAGGTGCAGAAGACAAATTTGACCTGACGCGTCGAACTATGACGCTGGTGCCGACTAGGGGCGGCGCGCCCTATTACCGGGATCGTGACGCGAACTGCTGGCGGGCCTATGTGTTCATCGAAAGGGTCACCTCGACGCATGTCGCCATGCTACCGGCTCAGGCTGGCCAGGTAGGACGCGCCTTTGGTTTGTTTCAAAAACGGCTTGCAGATCTGTCGCCAGAGAAGGTGCAGGAAACCATTCCCGAGTTTCACAACGGTATGCTGCGGTTCGAGGCGTTGGAAAACGCGGTTGTTGCAGACAGCGCTGGGCGGGTTGCCGGGGCGCAGGCTGCGATTGATTTTTGTCGGCAACAACGTGGCACTGTCAGCTTGCTTCTGGATGCTCTGAAACGAGGCGAACTGCCGCTGCGCATCACTCACAACGATACCAAGATCGACAACGTTTTATTTGATACCGAAAGCGGTCAGGTTGTTTGCATCGTCGATCTCGATACAGTGATGCCGGGGCTGGTTCACTACGACTTCGGTGACATGGTACGTACGCTTACCAGCCCTGCCAGCGAGGATGAGCGTGACTTGACCAAAGTGAGGATGCGTTTGGAATACTTTGAGGAATTGGCCAAGGGCTACCTTGATGAGGCGAGTGAATTCCTGACCCAATCCGAGCGGGATCACCTCGCGATTTCAGGCAAGGTCATCACGCTTATTCTGGGTATCCGTTTCCTGATAGATCACCTGGAAGGCGACAACTATTTTCGCGTTCACCGTGAGGGACAGAACCTCGACCGCGCCCGGGTGCAGTTCAAGCTAGTGGAATCGATGATCGAGCAGGAAGAGGCGATGAAGTCGGTCATTGCCGCGCTGGGCTAACTGGCCTTGATCAGTTGCTCTTCCCCTTGGCCAAGCTTCTCGGGGGAGGTGTCGCGCAAACGGGAAACGATAGTCGGCAGTTTTTTGAGCACCCAGTCCACATCCGCCTCCGTATTGTCAAGCCCAAGGCTGAATCGCAGTGAGCCTTTCGAGCGTGACAAGGGTACGCCCATGGCCTGTAACACGTGGGACGGCTCGATGGAGCCGGTGGTGCAGGCCGATCCGCTCGAGGCGCAGATCCCCTCGCGGTCGAGCAGCAGTAGAATCGCCTCGGCCTCGACGCCGTCAAACCCGATGTTCGTTGTGTTGGGCAGTCTAGGCTCGCCACCGCCGTTTCGCACAGAGCCGCGAATCGTATGCAGGATGCTGTGTTCGAGCTTGTCGCGCAGCGCGCGCACCCGCGTATTTTCGTCATCGATTTGTTCCAGCGCGAGTTCGGCGGCTTTGCCGAAGGCGACAATATTCGCGACATTCTCGGTGCCGCCTCGCTGGCCTCGCTCCTGCCCACCACCGATGATGTACGGCTGAAACGGCGCTCCTGGCTTAACGTACAGCAGACCGATACCCTTGGGCGCGCGCAGCTTATGGGCAGAGAGGGAGAGGAAATCGACACCGAGTTTTTGCACGTCGATCGGCAGTTTACCGGCGACCTGAATGGCGTCGGTGTGAAACAATACGCCGTGGCTGCGGCAGATCGCCGCGAGTTCCTCCACCGGGAACAGCACGCCGGTTTCGTTGTTTGCCCACATGAGCGAGACGATGGCGGTGTCGGGCCGGATGGCCGCCTGTAAATCGCAGAGGTCGATGCCGCCGTCGAGATCGACCGGCAGGAACGTTATCTCGTAGCCGCGCTTCTCGAGTTGGTGGCAATGCTTGATGTTAGCCGAGTGCTCCACCGCCGACGTGATGACGTGCTGCTTGGTGGGATTGCATTGAAGCGCGCTTTGGATGACGGCGTTGTTGCTCTCGGTGCCACAACTGGTGAAGACGATGTTGCGCGGGTCGGCGCCGATGAGCTTGGCCACATGTTCGCGGGCCTCGGCGATCATGCGGGCCGGCGCGTTGGCGAGATCATACGCACTTGACGGGTTGCCCCAATGCTCGGTGAGGCACGGCAACATCGCCTCGACGACCTCGGGTGCGACCCGCGTCGTAGCGTTGTTGTCGAGATAAACCAATCGTTCGTTGCTCATCGGCTTGGCCAAGCGTTTGGCCGCTCAGACGTTGAATTTAAAAAGCATCACGTCGCCTTCCTGCACGATGTATTCCTTGCCTTCCATTCGGTAAACACCCTTCTCGCGGGCAGCAGCAATCGAGCCGCATGCGGTCAAGTCGGCGTACGATACGGTCTCTGCCTTGATGAAGCCACGCTCAAAATCGCCGTGAATCACGCCGGCCGCCTTGGGCGCGGTGTCGCCGATGTGAATCGTCCAGGCGCGCGTCTCCTTTTCGCCGGTGGTGAAGTAGGTTTGCAGGCCAAGCAGCGAGTACGACTTGTGGATCAACTGCCCGGCGCCGCTCTCGCTCACACCCATTTCAGCAAGAAATTCTGCCGCCTCTTCCGCCGGTAAATCGGCCAGTTCGCTTTCGATCTGTGCGCTGATTGCCACCGTTTCGCAGCCGTGATGCTCGGCGGCGTAGTCGCGGATCTTGGCTATGTACGGGTTGTTTTCGGCGTCCGCCAACTCCGAGTCTTTCAGGTTCGCGGCGAACAACGTCGGCTTGGCCGAGAGAAGGAATAGTCGTTTGGCCAAGGCGGTATCGTCGTCGCTCAACTCGCAGGTGATCGCCGGTTTGCCCTCGCCCAAGTGCGGCTCGATTTTGTCGATGATCTCCACCAGCGCTGCCGCCTCCTTGTCACCGCGCTTGGCTTCCTTGTTCAGCTTGTCGCGCCGCCGCTGGACGGCGTCCAGATCGGTGAGGATCAACTCTGTTGAAATCGTCTCGATGTCGCGAACGGGGTCGATGTTGCCCTCGACGTGATGAATGTCATCGTCCTCGAAGCAGCGTACCACGTGCACGATGGCGTCCACCTCCCGGATGTGACTTAGGAATTTATTGCCCAGCCCCTCGCCAGTGGAGGCGCCCTTTACCAGTCCGGCAATGTCGACGAACTCGACCGAGGCCGGGATCAACTCCGCCGAACCGGAGATTTTCGAGAGAACTTCGAGCCGTGCGTCAGGAACATTCACGACGCCTACGTTGGGGTCGATGGTGCAGAATGGATAGTTCGCCGACTCAGCCTTACGGGTGCGTGTGACGGCGTTGAACAGGGTTGACTTGCCAACATTGGGCAGGCCGACGATTCCGGCTTTCAGCATAAATTAATCTTCACTTGTTGCGACAACGATCTGTTGCATTTTGTTTTTCAACTCCTCGAGCCCAAGGTCGAACGCGGCGGAGATTTCTACAATATCCACTTGGCCAAGCTTGGCCCGGAACATCTTCAGTTTTTCCGGCGCGGTCGCCTCGTCCATCTTGTTCGCGGCGACAAGGCACGGGCGTTTGAGCAGCGCTGGGTCATACAGTTCCAGTTCGGTGAGCAGTTGCCGGTAATCGTCCCACGGCTCGCGCTCGTCGGTGCCGGCCATGTCGATCAGTAGCACGAGCACGCGGCAACGCAGGATATGCCGTAGGAACGCGTGGCCAAGGCCGACATTGTCGTGTGCGCCCTCAATGATCCCAGGGATGTCGCAAACGGTTAGGCGACTGTAATCGGCAAGCTCCACTATGCCGATGTTCGGGTGCAGCGTGGTGAACGGGTAGGCGGCGATCTTCGGTTGCGCGGCCGAAATCGCACTGAGCAGGGTGGACTTGCCGGCATTCGGGTAGCCGACGAGGCCGATTTCGGCAAGCAGCCGCAACTCGAACCGGTAGTAGCCTTCCTCGCCAATTTCGCCCTCCTGTGCGAATCGCGGAGCCTGCCTGGTCGAGGTGGTGAAATGCATGTTACCCTTACCTCCGCGTCCCCCGGTGCATAGCACGAACTGTTGCCCGTGCTCTGTCAGGTCGGCTATGACTTCCTGCTCCTGCAGTATGATCCCGTGCGACTTCTCCGGAACGTCTTCAAGGTTGATCTCGAGCGCCTCCGCTTGGCCAAGGGAGCGGCGCAAAGGCACGTCCCGCTCCTCGTCGGTAGGCTCCGGTGGCGGGAGTTTCCAAACCATCGTGCCGCACGGCACCTTGATCATGAGTTTCTTGCCGCCGCGCCCGGTTTTGCCCTTACCTTCGCCGGGGCGGCCGTCCTTGGCGTGGAGGTGCGGTGCGTAAAACTGGGCGATGAGATTGTTGATGTCGTGGTCGGCCTGCAGAATGACATCGCCACCCTTACCACCGTCGCCGCCACACGGCCCGCCCTTAGGCTTGAACGGTTCATGCGAAAATGCGAGGCAACCGTTGCCTCCCTTGCCGGCCCTGGCCTGGACCTTGACTGAATCGACGAACATTATGGTGTTGGATAGAGGCCCGGCGTTGGGGCCGGGTCAAAACAAAAATGGCGAGGCCAATTGCCCCGCCATCCGAAATCGTGAGTGAGTCTGCTTAATTCGCTGTGGTTTCCTCGGCAACCACGTTGACACGGCGGCCTCCCTTGTCGAACTGCACGTGGCCATCAGTCAACGCGAACAGCGTCCAGTCGCGACCCATACCGACATTGCGGCCAGGATTAAACTTGGTGCCGCGCTGGCGGATGAGAATGTTGCCGGCGATCACTGCCTGCCCGCCAAATTTCTTCACACCCAGTCGCTGACTTGCACTGTCGCGACCGTTGCGGGAACTGCCTTGTCCTTTCTTATGTGCCATGTTTTATGCGCTAATCTTGTTAATCTTGAGAAGGGATAAATCTTGCCGGTGACCGTTCTTGTTGCGATACCCTTTGCGTCGTTTCATTTTCCAAATAACGAGCTTCTTGCCTCGGGTATGCTTGACCACTTCGGCCTCGACCTTGGCTCCCTCTATCGTCGGGGTACCGATCTTCACTGAGCCATCCTGATTCACGAGCAACACGTTATCAAGGGTCAACGCGCTTCCTGCCTCGTCACCGACTCGGTTCACCTCAATGGTGGTGCCCTCAGTCACTTTGTATTGTTTGCCTCCGGTTTGAACTACTGCGTACATCTCAAAAAGGGCGCGAACTAGACCAGAACCATTACTCCGTGTCAAACTCTGTTTCAGCTCTTTTTTCCTCTATTTTCCATGGTTTTGGCCAGAACCGGTCTTAGCCGGCAAAAAAGCTCCCGTTTGGCCAAGTTTATAGTCCGGCCCGCATGAGAACTCCATTTGCTTTGCTGACAGGGCTTGTTGCCTTTTTGCTCGCCTCCCTGGCAGACGCCTTGGTCAAGTTTTTGACCGCATTTTTTTCCTGTTCGATATCTTGCCTACACAAACACTGCTACTATCGCTGTATATTATCTTTGCAATAAAAAATCGTTTTAGCTCAGTAAACATAGTGTTTTTTTTGAGAACGATTGTCTTGTTGCCGCTTGGCCGGGGTGTTAGCAGTGCGGCTTGAATACATCCCGACCAATTTGCCTTTGGCTTCTGATCCCTGCCGTTTTGTTGAGTTCATCCAAGGTGCTTGGCGAATCGTATTCACGCTCTGAGTTGCCGCCACTGCTTGAATTTTTGGATGGCCGAAAAGTCGAATCTCTCGGTGAGTGGGAAGAGCGCCGCGAGGAAATCCGATCGTTACTCATCAAATATTTCATCGGCAGTTTTCCCGCTGAGACCCCGCAAATTGCCGGGGCCAAAGTCACCAGCGAAAAAGTGGGTGATGATGGTTCCATTCGGCGACGCATTCGTATCACGCTTGGCACGCCGAATCGTGTCGAGTTCGAGATGGAGCTTTGGTTGCCTGATGGCAAAGGTCCGTTTCCGCTGCTGCTGACCGCTCCTCGGTTTTACCAGCGTTACTGGGGAGAGGATGCGGTGGAGCGTGGCTACGCTGTCTGCCTGTTCCCGGGCGTGGACAGTCACCACCGAGAGGCCGACTACCCGGGCTACGACAGCGTCTGGCAGACCATACGCAAGGAATATCCCAGGGCTACCTGGACGGAGATTAGCACCAAGGGTTGGCTGGCTAGTCGTTGCATCGATTATCTTCTGGGTGATCAATCCGTCGCCAAAATCGATGCCGACAAAATCGCTATTATCGGGTTTTCACGTTACGGAAAACAGGCGATGATTGCCGGCGCTTTCGATGAGCGTATTAGCTGCGTCGTCGCCCGCAGTCCGGGTTCACCCGCGTCCAGCCCCTATCGGTTCACCAGTCGTAACACCTACGCCGAGGCCCCATCCGATTTTCCAAGTGAATGGTTTCTTCCCTCCCTGCGCGACTTCACAGGTCGTGAGAATGAACTGCCGATCGACGCCCACGGCTGGTATGGGCTGATCGCGCCACGCCACTGTCTCATTCATACCGCCTACAACGACGGATCCGAGCCGACCTTCGCTGTCGAGAAGGCCTACATCGAAGGCCGCTCTGTTTATCGGCTCCTCGGCGCGCAGCAAAACCTGAGGATTGATTACCGCACCGGTGGCCATTCATCCGGCCCGCCGCCGGAACAGGTCAGCCGGGCTGATCGGCAACGTAATCTTGATTGGATGGACCTGGCTTTTGGCCGCGGCTTGGCTAAGCACGGTGACTTTCCAGAGCAATTGATCCACGACTTTGATTGGGAACAGTGGCGCAGCCAGCAAAATGTAGCCAGCTTGGCCATCGCCAAGGACGCTTCTGCCATCGAACGGGTAAAAAGGTCACTTGGCCAAGCACCAAAGACTTTGCCGTCGGTCGACCAACCGGAATTTCTGACCGACACTGAGTCGAGTTTGATGACGCACGACCGCTGGACTCCCAAAGGCGTGCGCCGGGTACCAATTCACTTTGGCCATGGTGTGCGCGGTAATCTTTATTTCAAAGACGGAGTGCCGACGCCCATGCCGGTGGTCGTTTGGCTGCATCCGCTCTCCTATCACAGCGGCTACAACGAGGGTTACGGCGTGCAGGGCACCACGGTTTATCAACGGCTGGCCGAGAACGGTTTCGCCGTTATCACCTACGATCAATGCGGCTTCGGTCTGCGACTACTCGAGGGGCGCGACTTTTACAAAAACCATCCGCGCTGGTCGAAGCTTGGCCGGATGGTGATGGACGCTCGGGCTGCTGTGAGTTTTGCCGTCGAGGAGAGGGGTGCAGCAAAAAGCGCGATCCCCGAGTTCGACGCCAAGCGGGTGTTCCTGCTTGGGTATTCAAGCGGCGCGCTGACTGCTATGTATGCCGGCGCGCTCGATAATCGCGTCGCTGGCGTAGCTTGTTTCAGTGGCTGGACTCCCTTGCGAGATACCAGAAATGCAAGCGCGACCGGCGGCAACAGGCGTCTCTGGGAACTGCACGCGTTGCAACCGCTCCTTGGTCTCTTCGATGGACGAGAGAGCGAAATGCCTTTCGACTACGATGATGTGCTTGGTCTTGTGCTTCCGAAACCATGTTTGGTTGTCACACCCAAGCGCGATCGTTTCGCCGATTTCAATGCGGTAGCGGAAGTCATCGACAACGTCCGATCGGCCAAGCCTCGTATCGCCAAAGGCTCATTCGCCTGGCTTTCCCCAGACGATACCAACCGATTTCAAGTCGACCAGCATCAGGAATTCATCAATTGGACGAAGACCCTGGAGTAACCATTTCACCAGGCGCCTGGCTCATTTCCTTTTATTGCGCTTTTTGTGAAGTCGCGGCGGGAGTTTGGTATTGTTACCCATTTTTTTGAGGAGAAATTCCCGGGTGACACCGGTGTCGGTCATCAGTGCGTCCAGTTGTTTTTGGGTGGTGGCGATTTGATTTTTATAGCTCGGCTCAGCGGCTTGGTTGTACATCTCGGTGGGGTCTTCCTGTAGGTCGTAAAACTCGACTGCCTCGGTGTCAGGGAAACGGATAAGCTTGTATCGCTCAGTTCGGATACCCCAATGCTTGGGGGAGCGGTTGTAGTAGGCGTAAAAAATCGACTCCCGCCAGTTGGCTGGTTCGACGCCCTGCAGAAGTGGCCGGAGGCTCACGCCCTGCATCACGCTCGGGATGTTCACGCCGGCGTAGTCGAGCATGGTTGGGCCGAAGTCGATATTCATGCCGAGTTTGGAACTTTCGCTGCCGGCTTTGATCTCTTTTGGATACCGGACGATGAACGGCATCTTGAGTGACTCCTCGAGAATGAGCCGCTTGTCGTGCATATTATGCTGGCCCAGCCAATAGCCCTGGTCGCTGGTGTAGATGATGAGCGTTTCATTCAGGATGCCTTCTGCTTGTAGATGGTCGAGTACACGCTTGACGTTGTCGTCTATCGCGGCGACGCAGCGTAGGTATTTGTGGATGAGATGCTGGTAGGCGAGCGAGCGGCGCTCGGCGGGATCGGCGGAGTGCTTAGCAAGGTAGTCCTCGTAAACGAGATAAAAACTTTTCGGTCCCTCGGCGTCGTACATGACGGAGTAATGCTTGCCTTTGAGCAGCGGGCTGGTCTTGGTGATATCCTCGTGCAGGCTGGGCGGCTCGGGAATCTTCACACCATCGTGCAGCTTGGCCCATCGCTCAGGGTACTCGAAATACTCGTGTGGTCCCTTGAAGTGCAGGCTGAGGTAAAACGGCTTTTCCTTGTCGCGTTGCTTCAACCATTTAAGCGCCCAGTCGGCGTAGCGATCAGCGTAGTAACCCTCATACTTTTCCTGACTGCCATCGGGGCGGTGTAGTGTTGGGTTGAAGTAGCTGCCCTGGCCAACAGTCACCGCGTAGTCGCCGACGCTGCGCGGGAACTGCTGCATGTGCCACTTGCCGACGACGCACGTCTCGTAGCCGCTGTTGGTCAGTTCGCGGATGTAGCTTGGTGCGTTGGGCTTGAGGTGGCAACCGAGGTTGAGCGCGCCGGTGACGTGTGAATATTGGCCGCTGATGATGCTGGCGCGGCTGGGCGAGCAGATGGAATTGTTGCAGCAGACATTAGTGAAACGCATGCCCTCGGCGGCAAGCCGGTCGAGGGTCGGCGTGTGGCAGTAATCCTTAAGCCACGAGCCGTAAGCGCTGATCGCCTCGGAGGCGTGGTCGTCGGACATCATAAACAGGATATTCGGGCGCTTGGCCGCCTGGGCGGGCACTTGGCTAAGCGCAAAAAGGCATGCGGCGAGAGGGAGGATGATATTTTTCATGTGAATGCCGCCGCCGAATTACCATCCTCACGGGCCGGATTGAAGGCTAAACTTGTTGTCTTCGTTGATGTTTGACTCTATCAAAATGGCCGTGATAGACTAACGGCCACTTTTTCAGATCATGGAAGCGCTGTTACATCAGCCGGTTCTGGTACTGAACCGGCTTTGGCAGGCCGTGAACATCTGCTCTGCCCGCAGAGCCTTGACGCTGCTATTTGAGGGCAACGCGCAGGTCGTGCACAGCGAGGACGGCAACTTCAACACGTTCGGTTTTCGCCAGTGGGCCGATCTTTCCGAGGAGAAACCCGATCCCGAGAGCATAAATGGCGTGAGTATCAAGCTGCGTTTGCCGCGTGTGATTCTGCTGATGGTTTACGATCGCGTGCCTCGTAAGGAGGTTAAGTTCACACGGCACAATATTTTTCAGCGCGACAAAAACACCTGCCAGTATTGCGGTAAAAAATACGACACGAAAGACTTGAACCTGGATCACGTCGTGCCGCGACAACAGGACGGCCCGACCTCGTGGGAAAACATTGTCTGCTCTTGTGTCCCGTGCAACTCGCGCAAGTCCAACCGCACGCCGGAGCAGGCTGGGCTGCACTTGGTTCGCAAGCCGCGCAAGCCTCGCTGGCATCCGTTCATGCAGGTTCGCTTCAGCCTGCACTACCACGAGAGCTGGCGGCACTTCCTTGATATGGCCTACTGGAACGTGGAATTGGGCGAGGATTTGAAGTAGCCTAGCAGTTAGCCGATTTAGCTGACTCGATCAGCTTCCAGAATTCCGGCGTCTCTTCCAGCACTCGATCCTCTCCGCCCGGCAGCTTGTTGCGGAAGAGAAAATCCCGGAGATGTTTCTTCGCGTGCAGGATGCGGTGAATCAGCACTCCCAATTCGTGACGCTCGAAGTACACCCGGTAACTGCCAAGCCGGAAACGGAACAGATGACGCCCGTCGCGGTTGAGGCGGCCGAAGCTGTCCATCTCGTCGCTGCGGACGTCGTTGGGCAGGCCGCGAAAATCCCCGAGAATCTCCAACTGCAGCTCCTTGGGCAGCGTGCCGAGCTCAGCGGCGGCGGTGGGAGTGAAGATAATTTGAAAAGGTGTCATGGGCTTTGTCGGCCGCAGTGTCGGCGAGATGGTAGCGCGTACGAGAATTGAACTCGTCTTTCCGCCTTGAGAGGGCGGCGTCCTAACCGATAGACCAACGCGCCTCGCCGTGGTGCAGCTTTATGCCGAAACTCCCCCCACCAAGTCAATTCGAAAGAGTTTTTGGCTTGTGTCCTGGCGCTCCCCAGTCGTTCAGTTGACGCTCGGCCTCGCTCGGCGTTGGGGCCACCCCGAGGTGTTCCATTGCCTCTCCCACGAGATAAAATGACCCGGCGATGACAACAAACGGCTCGGTTGCGCAACACTTCAGCGCTTGGCCAAGCGACTCGGTAACCTCGACCGCCGCCGCCGGATTGGAGGCTTGGCACGCCACCACGAAACTGTCCGGCTTGGCCGAGCGGGCACTGCTTACCGGCGACAAAACGATTCGCTTGGCCAAGGTTGCCAACTCGGCGCAAAACCCCGCGCCGTCCTTCTCGTCCACCATGCCGAGGATGAAAACCGGCGAGTCGGAGGAAAACCCTTCCGCCAAAGCCTGCCGCAGCATCACTGCGCCCTCGGCGTTGTGGGCGCCGTCGAGCAGTACCGTCTGTTCGCCGCGCCGAATGATCTGCAGTCGCCCCGGCCAATGTACCTTTGCCAAGCCGGCGCGAACCGCTTCAGGCGGCACTGGCAACTCTCCCTGCAATTGCTCAACTACCGCCTTGGCCAAACTCGCGTTGGTTTGCTGATGCCGTCCGAGCAGCGGCAAGTCGGCGGTGGACTCCGCTTGGTCTAGCTCGATCAGCAGCGAGTCTTGCCTCGCCGCTTCGGTGCGGATCACTGCCAGAGCCTCCGGTTGAGCGGCCGCCGTTAGCGCCGGGATGCCGGGCTTGATGATGCCGGCCTTCTCGGCTGCGATCGCCCCGTGCGTTTCGCCGAGCCAGCGCGTGTGGTCGAGCCCGATGTTGGTGATCACGCTGGCCAGTGGCGTGACGATGTTCGTCGCGTCGAGCCGGCCGCCCAAGCCGGTTTCCCACAGCACGATACCGCACGACTGCTCGGCAAAATGGCAAAGCGCCGTCACTACCGCCACTTCGAAAAATGTCGGCTTTTGGCCCTCGGGAAATCCCGCCGCTGATTCCCGGAGCTGCGCCGTCAACCGGGCGAGCGATCCCTCCGGGATCAACTCGCGGTTCACCTGAATCCGCTCGCGGAACGACACGAGGTGCGGCGAGGTGAACAGCCCCGT
>DBNL01000150.1:21164-31620 GCA_002299785.1 Verrucomicrobia bacterium UBA673 | reverse complement strand
AAACGCAACCGCTTGTGCGGCGAGCCGGCCAACGCGGCGAGCCGGCGGGGGTTGTACAGCCCCAGCTTCGAGCCGAACAGGGTCAGCTCAAGCAGATGTTGAATGGCTTCGGAATAAGTCACGATACGCGGGGGAGTCTCAAGACCGAACTTTCAAGTTTCAAGCGCATTACTCAAAACTGAAAACTTGAAACTTGAAACCATCCGCGAAATCATTCCTGCGGGTGTTATCCATTCGAAACATTATTTTTTCAGTGCTGCTGCTTCCTCTTGCCCAGTCGGTGGCCGGGGAGGCCAATCCGGCGTCCGCGTCCGGTGCGTTGATTAAGCGAGAATTCCGCGAATTGCTTGAGCTCGACGACAAGGTTCACGACGAGGTTGATGTATGGATTCGCAGTAATGCGAAGCTGACTGCGAAACAGGTCGGCATTGATCCCGGTTCGCTCGATTTGCAGGTGCGCAATCGGTTGAGCAAGGTCGGCGAGGCTTATAAGGCGTTTCTCAACCGCCACTCCGGCCACGTCCGTGCGCGGCTAGCATACGGCAGTTATTTCAGTGACATCAACGAGATTGACAAGGCTATGGTGCAGTGGAAGAAGGCGCTTGAGCTAGCGCCGAAAAACCCGGTCGCGTGGAATAATATCGGGAAAGCGTACGGCAAACAGGGCAGGATTGCCGAGGCGTTACGGCACTTCGGGAAGGCCGCCGAGCTCGCTCCAAAGGAGGCGCTCTATTATCGCAATCTCGCCACGCTAATTTTTTCGTACCCCGACGAAGCGGCGCGCTACTACCTTATTGATCGCAGTCAGATCGTGCCTAAGTCTCTTGAGCTTTTCAAAAAAGCGCGATCGATCGACCCTGAAAATTTCACCCTCGCCACCGACGCCGCTTTGGCGCAACTGGGCACGCAGCCGCTCGATGCCAAGGCCGCGTTCGCCGCGTGGAACGCCGCCCTCGCGATCGCGCCGTCGAGCGTTGAGGCGGAGGGGGTGCGAATTCACCTCGCCCGCATCCACGCGCACTTGGGCCAGGCTGATGCCGCGCGCGCGCAGTTGGCCAAGGTGCACGAGACGCAGTACATTGAACTGAAGGCGGACATCCTGAAGTCACTGGACCCGCCGCCGACGGCCAAGCCGTGAGTTTGCGCGGAGCCATCGAGCCTGACGGGGCCACGCATGTGCGCTGGCGCGGCCGGCGGCTAGTCTACTTTGGCGGCTGCGATTACTACCGGCTCGCGCAGCATCCCACGCTACTCAAGGCCCACTCGCGGGCCGCCGCCCGCGACGGGCTCGGCACCGGCGCATCACGGATGACCACCGGCAACCATCCGTCGCACTCCGAACTTGAGTCGGCGTTGGTAAAGTTTTTCGGCAGCGAAACCGCAACCGTCGTTGGCAATGGCTACCTAGCCAACCTCGCGCTTGGCCAGGCAGCTGCCGGCCGATTCGACGCAGCGTTCATCGACGAGCGGGCGCACATGAGCCTTCGCGACGCCGCGCAGTTTCTCGACTGCCCGGTGGTGCGTTACCGCCACTGCGATGCCGATGACCTGACCGAGCGGATCAGCCCCCGCCGCGCAGCCAAGCGGTTGGTGGTGATGGCTGACGGTGTCTTTGGAGCGACCGGCCGCATTGCACCGTTGGCCGGCTTGGCCAAGCGGCTGCCGCGCTCGGCCACGCTGTGGATCGACGAAGCCCACGGCGCGGGCGTGCTGGGCGACCGGCTGCGCGGCACTGCCGAGCATTGCGGGCTGGCCAATCGGCGGGTGATTCAGTCGGTCGTGTTCAGCAAGGCACTCGGGAGTTTCGGCGGGGCGATCCTTGGGCCGCGCTGGCTGCGGTCGGCGTTGTTCGACGGCAACCATGTCGTCACCGGCAGCAGTTCGCTGCCGTCCGGCTTGGCCAAGGCCACGCTGGCGTCACTCGGGTTGCTGCGCGCGCGGCCTGGCTTGGCCAAGCGACTGCGGCGCAACATCGCGTTTGTAAAGGAGCGTTTGCTCGCCGCCGGGGTGCCGGCCGGGGATACGGCATTCCCGGTGTTCAGCCTCGAATGTCCCGGAAAAAAAGCGTCGGCGTTGCGTCGCCGGCTGTTGGCCACCGGCATTTATCCGTCGTGCATCCGTTACCCGACGGGGAGCGATGGTGCCTTTTACCGTTTCGCTATCTCCAGCGAACACTCCTGCGCGCAGTTGGAGCTTTTGGTCGCGGCCCTCAGCGGCTATTCATGCGACTGAGCTCCTCCTTGCTGACTCGGCCGTCCTTATTGGTGTCGATGAAGCGGATGTAGCGGCGGGAGCGGTCGTCGATTTCGTCCGGCTCGATTTCGCCGTTGTTGTTTTTGTCCAACTCCTTGAGGCGGGTGCCCAGTCGGCCGCGCCAATCGCCGCCAAGACGGCCGTCGCCGTTGCCGGGGCGGCGGTTGCGGAATTGCTCCAGTCGATCGGCCAAGCCGCTTCGGCTGCTCCCGGCACGTTCGCTGATTCGGCGCTCAGCCATCAGGCGAGCTTCATCAATGGCGTGGTCGCGGACGGCGGCGTTGAATTCGTCAAGGTCCTCCTCGCTCGCGGGCACGGCACTGAAGATGACGCTGCCCATCTCGTCAGTGGACTCGAGTCCCCACCGGACGCGGCGGGGCGGATTGAATTGGTTGTGCGGATTGGCGGCCGAGTTGTCGAAGGAGACGGTGCCCTCAACGGTAGTGCCGGCTGGTAGGCGGATCGGTTCATCGTAGATGTAGCGGCCCTGCCAGTTGAAGTCCCAGTCGTCGATGTAGAACAGCGGCTTGATGGTACTGTCAGGCAGCGTGGCGTGGGCCTTGGCGGTGTGGCCGATGTAGTGCATGTGCGCGCCGACACCGATTAGGTCAATGTCCACCGGTGTGGTGAATTTGCTTTTGAGCTCGTAGTTGCTCTCGCCGGCCGGGATGTCGAGCCCGGAGATACTGCCGAAGACGGGTGGCACCTGAAACCCGATGAGGGTGCGATCCGGTTTCTTGTCGGTAAAGTAAAGGCCGACGGTGGTTTGTTCCTCCTCCTCCTTGCCGGTGGGATGAAAGTGGGAGTTGAGTACGATATCTGCCCCGGCGGGGAGTTTGCGGGCCAGGCCCAATGGGAGTATGCGCGGCGTGCCACCGACGGCCCAGCCACCCAGCCCGCCAAGGCTGCCGGAGAAAACGTCGTTACTGCCGCCACGGCGTGAGCCGCGGCCGATGCCGCGCATGCCACTGAAGCCGGGCGTCCCCTTTGCGCCGTCAGCCTTGCGGGCCTCGCCGCTTTGGTCGATGCGGATGATGACGTGGTGCAGCACAGCGCGGGCCGAGGGGCGTACCTCGAAGCCGGCGACCCACTTGTCCTCTTTCAGATCCATTGGGATACAAAAGCTGCGGTAAATGTCGGAGCCGTCGGCGCGCATGGTGTAGGCCTTGGGCATTGTCACGATGAGATCCGGCTCACCGAGCAGCCAGTCACTTGTGAACTTGGGCGGCTCGGGGAGTTTGTCAACCGGCCCTTCGACCATGCCGGTCTTGTGCCAGTTCTTGAGTGTGGCGAGTTCGTCCGCAGTCAGGCGGCGTTCGTCGACGAACTTGCCGTGGCCCTCGACCGGGTGCCACGGCGGCATGTAGTGATCCTCGGTGGCCTTGATGATGTTGCGCGCGCGTTTCTTCACGTCGTTATAGGACTTGAGCGTGAACGGTGCCGCCTGACCGGTGCGATGGCACTCGGTGCAGTTGTTGTAGATGATCGGCGCGATGTCCTCGGTGAATGTCGGCTTGACCTTAGCATCGGCGATCGTGGTGGATTGCAGCGTGGTAAAACCGGCCAGCGCAAGCCCGGCGCGGGTGAGTCTATTTGTTGTCTTTTTTGTCATTGGAAAAATCTATGTAGCAGCCGACCGCCTTGGTGGTGCGCTTGGCCAAACGTTTACCGGCGATCAGCGCGTCGAGCGTTTCACGCAGGTCGCGCCGGGTCGGCTTGGCACGTTTTTTGCCGAAGTCGGCATAAAGGTTGTCGATGCGCCCACGATACACGAGAAGCCCTTTCCCGTCGTACACTGCCGCCTCTGGCATGACCTCCGCCCCGGCGAGGTGGGTTAGCTTGTGGTCGTGATCGAGCACCAGTGGCGCGTTGAGTTTGTACTCGATGGCGTGGGCCTTGGCGGCCTTGGCGTCGGTGTCGCGGTCGGGATGCACGAGGTAGAGTGAGACGCCCTTCCCCGAGTACTCCCTGTTGATGCGGGAGAGCTCCGGCGTGTAAACGTTGGACACCGGGCAGTCGCGCAGCAGGAAAAGGAACACCACTGCCTTGATCTTACTGGAAGCGAACGGGGCGTGCTTTTTACCGTTGATATCGGTGAATACCAGTTTCTCCTTGGCCGGTGCGGTCAGACCGCTTGGCCAAGCGCAAGTCAGCGCTAGCAGCGAGGCGAGCCAGATAATCTGTCGGGGGTGGTTCATCCAAAAATACCAGTCAATAATACGTGGCCGCTTGGCCGGAGGTTACATTTCGGGGAGCCGCCGGCCAAGTGTGTCAGCCGAGGAAGGCGTCGTGGACCGCGCGGGTGGCCTCCTCCGCCTTGTCGATGCCGATGACGACGGAGATCTTGATTTCGCTGGTGGATATCATCTGGATGTTGACGCCTGCCGCGGCCAGCACCTCGAATACCTTGGCTGCGATACCGGAGTGGCTGCGCATGCCGACGCCGACGATCGAGAGTTTGCCGATATTCTCGTCGGCGAGTGCCTCGCCAAAATTGATGTCGCCGCGCATGCCGTCGATGACGCCCTGCGCCTTGGCCACGTCCGGCTTGTCGATAGTGAACGACAGGTCAGTCGATGGGGTATCGCTTCCGTGGCTGACGTTTTGCACGATCATGTCAACGTTGATCGCCGAGTCGGCCAACTGCTTGAACACTCGGGCTGCCATGCCTGGTTTGTCTGGTACGCCGACGAGGGTCACCTTGGCCTGGTTTTTGTCTAGCGACACGCCGCGAATCACGACGTCTTCCATGCTTTGAGTTTCTTCCTTCACGAGGGTTCCGGGGTTGTCTTTGAGGCTGGAGCGAACTTCGAAAAGGACGCCGAAATTTTTTGCAAACTCTACCGAACGCGACTGCATCACTTTCGCGCCGAGGCTGGCTAACTCGAGCATTTCATCGTACGAAATTTCCTCGAGCTTTTTTGCCGTTGGTACCATGCGGGGGTCGCTGGTGTAAACGCCGTCGACGTCCGTGTAAATCTGGCAGAGGTCAGCTTTGAGTGCCGCCGCCAGCGCGATCGCCGTGAGGTCTGAGCCACCGCGGCCCAGCGTGGTGATGTGGCCCTCGCTGGTCTCGCCCTGGAACCCGGCGACGATGGTCACGTTGCCGGCGTTAAGCATCGCGTGGATTTTATTGGGCGTGATGTTGCGGATCTTCGCCTTAGAGTGGACGCCGTCCGTCACGATGCCGGCCTGTGCACCGGTGAGCGATGCAGCTGGGATGTCCATCGACTGCAGCGCAATGGCCAGTAGCGCGATGGTGGTCTGTTCACCGGTGGCGAGCAGCATGTCCATCTCACGTTCGCTGGGTACCGGCATGAGCGACTTGGCCATGTCAATGAGGTTGTCGGTGACGCCCCTCATCGCCGAGACGACCACGACGACCTGATCGCCGCGGTGGCGGTACTCGGCCACGCGGTTGGCGACATTGCGGATGCGGTCGATGTCGGCCACCGACGACCCGCCGAATTTCTGTACAATCAATGCCATTTACAAACGCCCCGGTTGGGGTCGAAGCGAGGAAAACACGTGAAAAACGCGGACGAGTTGAGTACCGCAAAGACCGTCTCGTTGCAAGTTCCGCCGTAGGCCAACGGGATGAGTGTCAGTTGGCGGCGGGCGGCTCGAGGTGTTCGTCGAACCACTTCGCGAACGTTCGCATGTCCCACAGGATGGTTGCCCAGCCGTGGCCCTTGCCCCGTTTGCGGATGAGCTTGGCTGTGGCCCCATGCTTTTCAGCGGTCTCGATGTACCATTCGGATTGCCGGATCGACACGACCTCGTCGGCGTCACCGTGAATAATTAGCACCGGCGGCGTATCCGCGTCGACGTGGTTGATCGGGGACAATTCGCGGCCGACCCGATTCCATGCGTCGATATCGTCCGGGTCGATGCCAAATAACTTGCGGAATTTTTTCGATGGCCTGTCGTCTTTCTCATTTTTGGAGGGCTTCCCCGAGTTGATCACGTCGGTGACCGGGAAAAAAATCGCTACTGCCCGAACGAGTCCGTCCGGTTTGCCGGTAGTTTCCTTGCCCCGGGTGGCGATCATCAGGCTCAAGTGACCACCGGCGCTGGCCCCTATGACGCCGAGCTTGCCGGGGTCGACACCGTACTCATAGGCGTGTTCCCGGATGTGCCGAACCGCGCGGGTGACATCGTCGTAAATTTCCGGGATGGTCGCCTTGGGCTGGGAGAGGTGCGACACGGCGAACATCGAGTAGCCGCGCCGTAGGAACGCCTTGGCCATTATCGGCTTGAAGTCGTCGGGGTTTGACCGCCAACTGCCGCTAACCATCACCACGATGCCGAGGCCGTTAGTTTTACGCGGTTGCAGGAATTCGTAGGCCAGCTCGTGATCGTTGCGCTCGCCGTAAACGACCCGCTTTTGTTGGGCGAGCCTAGGCGTGGTGCAGCCGGCGGCACCCAGCACTATGCACAAGCCAAGCCGCAGGATGGTCGAATGACGTATTTTCATGAATTGTCGGTCGTCCGAGTTTAGCGACAGCCCGGGCGGCGTCAACCGCTCGACCAAGCGAAACTTTCGTTGGCCAAGCGGGCGGCGAGGTGATTAACTGTGCGCCCTTTTTGGGAGTTTTATGGAAGAGGAAAATTCATTAATCGATCAGAGGCGGGCCAATCTGGCCGCCTTACGGGAGAAGGGCATCGAGCCGTTTGCCAACAAGTTCACCCCGGACGAGACTTGCGCTGGCGCGCGCGAAAACTACGAGGAAGGCCGTGAGGTCGCCTTGGCCGGGCGCATGACTGCGTTCCGCACGATGGGCAAAAGCATCTTTCTAGACATCCGCGACGGTTCCGACCGGATGCAGGTTTACGCCCAGAAAAACGCACTCGGCGATGAGGCGTTCGAGGTGCTAAAGAAGCTCGACCTCGGCGACTTCATCGGCGTGAAGGGGACGATGTTCACGACGCGCACGGAGGAGATCACGCTCAAGACGGCGGAGTTCACCGTCGTCGGCAAGGCTCTGCGGCCGCTCCCGGCCAAGTGGCACGGCCTCTCGAACATCGAGACGCGCTACCGCCAGCGCTACCTCGACCTCATCGCCAACGACGACGTCAAGCAGGTCTTTTACAATCGCAGCGCGATTATCCGCGAGATTCGCGACTTCATGCACGAGCGCGGCTTCATCGAGGTCGAGACGCCAACGATGCAGGCGATCCCCGGTGGCGCGGCGGCGCAGCCGTTCGTCACCCGTCACAATTCACTGGGCTGCGAATTTTATCTGCGTATCGCGCTTGAGCTTTACTTGAAACGACTGCTCGTCGGGGGGATGGACCGCGTGTTCGAAATCGGCCGCAATTACCGCAACGAGGGCATCTCGCCGAGGCACAACCCAGAGTTCACCATGCTCGAGGCGTACCAGGCGTTCGGCGACTATGAGACGATGATGGAGCTACTTGAGACGATGATCACCCGCGTCGCCGAGAAAGTCGTTGGCACACTGGTCATCGAGCATAGGGACGACGAAGGCAACGTTACTCGCACCATCGATCTCACCGGCCCGTGGCGGCGCGTGAAGTACAAGGATTTGATTTGCGAAAAGGGCGGCGCCGACTGGTTCGACGTCACGCCGGAAGAGCGCCGCAAACGCGCCATCGACCTCGGCGCGGAGATCGGCCCCGACTATGTGGACTACGAAGTGACCAACGGCCTGTTCGAGAAGCTTATCGAGCCGACGCTGATTCAGCCGACTTTCGTTACTCACTTGCCGAAGGAACTGATCCCGCTGGCCAAGCTTTCGCCGGACGATCCCTCGACGATCGAGGTGTTCGAGTGCTGCATCAACGGGCAGGAAATTGCACCCGCGTACACGGAGCAAAACGACCCGGTGGCCCAGCGCGAGGCACTGCAAAACCAGGCGGGCGAAGAGCAGCAGAAACTTGACGAAGACTTTCTCGTCGCGCTTGAGCACGGCATGCCGCCGGCGGGTGGGATTGGCATCGGCATCGACCGGCTGATCATGATGTTGCTAGGGCAGGAGAGCATCCGCGACGTCCTGCTTTTCCCGCAACTCAAACCTAAAACAACCGCCAGCGAATAGGTTGTTCAGTGCGCTCGGCCAAGCGCGCCAGCGTCTTGGAGTATGGGTCGTTGACCCTTCAACGCGCTTGGCCGGAGATCAACTCGGCCTTGGCCTTGGGGAGCTGGGTGTCCTCGCCGAGCAGTAACAACCGGTCGCCCTCGAGCAGCGTCTTCTCCGGGCCGGGGTTGACGATACGCTCGCCGTTGCGCTCGATGCCCACGATGCTCACGCCGGTTTTCGCGCGCAAATCCAGTTCACCGATTCGTTGATCGATCACCGGGCTACCCTTGGCCAGCCGCACGCTGTCGAGATGCGCGGCCTCGAGTAAACCGGCCGGTAGGTCGGCGGCCTCGGCCTCCGCTTGGCCAAGCTCGTTGGACTCAAACGTTTCCTTGAGCGCGATTTGTGCCCGGGCATACACGCGTACGAGAAACCGCCATTGCAGCCAGGCCACCACGACCAGCGCAACGACCAGCGCAAGTATCACTTTAAGCGGCGGTAGCAGGGCGGAACTTAGAAGCAGCACGCATAGGATCATCCCCGCCGTGCCGGCGACAAGGCATACGTTGGCCACCACCGCGCGAAGCGACAGCGTGCGCTGTCCGGCGGACTCGCGGCGAATAGTCGCCTCGGAGATCAACATGCCGAGCGCCTGCAACTTGCGAAGGTTGGCGATGAGCATCGGCAGCGAAAACAACAGTGCAGCCACCCACAGCATCGTGCTCAGCGTGTCTGGTTCTAGTTTCCACTCCACCAGCCAAGCTGGCTTGAGCCGGTCGAGAGTCGCTGCACCGATCAACAGCCCGGCGACCAGCATCATGTTGATCGCCATTTGCACCAGCCACTTGCGGGAGAGTTTCCAAGCAAGGCTGTTCCATTTGCTGCCCTTGAAGCGCTCGACCCAGTCCTTATACAGCGTGAGGTAGCCTGCCAGTGGCTTGGGCGCGGCGCGCAGCAGCTCGGCGGCCAGGCGATCGGCATTGTGGATCCAGAGCGGCGTGAACAGCGTCGTGACCAACGCCACGCCGACGACGATCGGGTAGAGGCTCTCGTCAGTCACCTTCATCGTCAGGCCTAGCGTGGCGATGACAAATGAGAACTCGCCGATCTGTGACAGGCCGGTGCCGACCCGCACGGCGGTGCGAACATCGTGCCCGGCCACCATGGTGCCAAATGTGTTACCGGCGATCTGCCCGATCATCACTACCAGCGAGATGCCGGCGATCGGCACGATGTGCTGCCACAGCAGCGCCGGGTCAACAAGCAAACCGATCGCCACGAAAAACACGGCTGTGAATAGGTCGCGCACCGGCTCAACCAGCGACTCGATTCGCCGGCTCTGTGCCGACTCCGCCATCACCGCACCGACGAGGAACGCCCCCAGCGCCACGCTGTCAAACAACTTGTCGGCGACCAGCGCCGTGCCGAAACACAGCCCCAGCACGGCGACCAGTAGCCGCTCGTTGCTCTCGAATCGGGCAACGAAATTGAGCAGGCGCGGCACCAACAGCAGACCGACTACCAGCACGGTCACGAGGAACACCAGCAGTTTGCCGGTGGAGGCGGCCATCGATTGCAGGCCAAGGTCGCCGGTTAACGCGATGCCAGTGAGAAGCACGATCATCACTACGCCGAGCAGATCCTCCACGATCAGGATGCCGTAGATCAGCTCGGCGAACGGCTCGCGGTCGCGTTTCATTTCACGCAACACCTTGACGATTACAGACGTTGAGGCAATGGAGAGGATTGCGCCGAGGAACAGGCTACTCACCGAGCTCCAGCCCATCAATTGGCCGACTTGGTAGCCAACGAACACCATTAGCAGGATTGCCAGCGGTGCGGCGACCAGCGCGGTGGCGGCGACGCTTCGAAGCTTGCGCAGATTGAACTCGAGACCAAGTGAGAACATCAAGAATACCATACCAAGCTCGGCGAGCGACTTGATGGCATCCTGCTCTTTAATGAGCTTTAGTAAGTATGGGCCAATGAGAATACCAGCGACGATGTAGCCCAACACCACCGGCTGCTTTAGGCGTTGAAACAGTACGGTCACGATTCCGGCGGCAATCATGACCACTGCCAAGTCCTGTAAAAAACTCATCTCATGCATGGCGCAATCTGCCCAAATCATGCCCGAGCCGCCGTGCTTGGCCAAGCGC
>DBNL01000150.1:20612-20748 GCA_002299785.1 Verrucomicrobia bacterium UBA673 | reverse complement strand
TTTTTGTAGTTGGTATTCCGCTTGCTATCGAAAGCCGAATGAGTTCGTTTTTCGCTATTAAAAACAGGCAAGACCGGCAAGGAGTTTCGCGCCGAGACGGACATCCACTACGCGGCAGCCAACGGCTATGCTGATG
>DBNL01000150.1:0-20209 GCA_002299785.1 Verrucomicrobia bacterium UBA673 | reverse complement strand
CATCGAGGTCGTTCGTGTCCTGGACTGACCCAAGCGGTGTGCACGTGAGGACGCTAATCGCCGGCTTGGCTAAGCGGGCCAGCGGGCCGGGCGGACGAGGAAGGTTGAGAGTATTCCAGCGCCTTTGGGGAGTTTGCGTGTGCCTGCGTAGTCGCAGAGAAAGTCACTCGCCTTCGTGATGGCTGCCAACGCCGCGAACGCGTCGCTCGCGAAGATTTGCCCCTCCTCGGCGACTGGCTCGATACGGGCGGCGCGGTTGACGTGTGCTCCGTAGTAGGTATCCCTCCCCATCAGAGGATCGAAGCACTTGTAAACTGGCCCGGCGTGCAGCCCGATGCGGATGCTGATGTCTCTACGCAAGTTGGTATTTTCCCAGTGGGTCTCGCGCATTGTTTTTTGCAGCGCCAGCGCAAAGCGGCCCGCCGTCTCGACGTTTTTAAAGACGGCGCAAATTGCGTCGCCCCAGGTGTTGACGTATAGAGGCCGAGTGTCGCACTGCTCCTGGATCGGCGCCACACGGCCAAGGAACTCGCGGATGAACGGCGGGATGCAATTCTCCGGCCAACGGGAAAAACCGACAGTGTCTGCAAAGAGCATGGCGCGGATTTCCTGCGTAGGACCGTCGGTTGGCCTAATTGCGGGGTCGGCCGGTGTCGGTGTCGACTTGGGCTGGGCGAGGCCATTCGCCCTGGCGTCGGCGAGGAATCGATCCATCGGCAGGACCTCTACTTCATGATGGATGGCGTGGCGCCAGCAGTTGCGGACCGACTCCGTGCCGCCGCCGCCGTCACCACTTTTCCCGTCCCAAAGCAGGATGGGGGCGATGTCCATGCCGAGAAACTGGCTCTTTAGAATGGCGGACCCAGCGATGACGCGGTTGCAGAAATCGTAGCCGGCGATGTCGTCGGGATCTCCATGCTCATTGAGAATGCGGACACTTGCGGCACTGTCGAGCAAGTGATGGAACCGCTCCACCAGTCCCTCTTGCGGGACAAGCCGGACGCTGTGCTCGATGAACGTCTCAATGTCGAACGGCAAAAAGATGTGCATTTCGCCGCCGCGCTTGAGGACGGATTCCGCAAACAACATGTCGCCACCGCAGGCGAGTGAACTGTAGCCTATCTGGACATCCCGCCGCTCGAGGGATGCTTCGATCTCGCCACGAACCGCTTCCTCGAGCGCGGCGGGAAACCTCGGGGCCGGTCGGTCCGAGCGGTCGAGCATGTGCCCGGCGAACAGCCCTATCCTCGGCAGTCCGAAGCAATCGTCCAGCACGTGCTCATCATGTTCCTGGAACTTGAGAAGAAATCGCGCCTGGCTCCGCGTGCGGCTCACCTCGGCGGCGCCTGGGTCGCTTTCGGTAGTGGCGCGGATGTAGTTCAGCCGGGCGGAGTCCATGTCACCGGAGACCAGCGCCGCCTCGGCGGCGGTGGCCAGTAGCCAGTACGATTCCGGTGAGTCCGACCCGCCCTTGGCGAGTCCCTCTTCGCAGATGACGCGAACCTCGGCGGCGATGCGCAGGGCGGTCTCCGTTTCTCCGGTCACGAGCGCCATCGAGGCGGCGTTGATGCCGGTGTAATAACCGCCGGAGCATTCGTAGCCCTTGAGATAGTCTTCGAGACTGCGGCGCAGGTGATGTTCGCGCTCCTCTTCGGTCTGGGCGATCATCCAGAAATCTTTGTGCGTGCGGGCGAGGATGCCAAAGGTCTCCTCGTCATCCTGCCCCTGTTCGCGAAGCCCGACCAGAATGGCATTGGCGCGGCGGGTGGCTCCGGTGCGGGCCAGGGCCAGGGCCTGCAACTGCAACAGCCGAACATCACCGGCAAAGCCCTCCAATCCCTCACGGGCGATGTCGTAGGCTAGGAATGCCTCACCCAGCTTTAGCGCCGAGCCCACCGCTTGGCGGTAAATGGCGACGTCCTCCGCCCAAGCGTCGCGCCGGTGGCTCTCCCAGACCGTGCGCAGTTCGGCAAGGCTGCCGCCCTGCTCCCGGACATTGGCCAAGGTCTCAGCCCCGGCGTTTTCGCCGGCGGATGGGAGAGTGGATGGGACGTCGCTGTCTTTCACTGGACGCGCAAAACCGTGCCCCAAACAGAACACACAGAGCAAACCAAAACCCGCTTGACCAAGCGTTGTCGAAAAAAACGGGTCAAAAAAAATCCGCTTCTGTGCGGTTCTCCGCACCGCTTTGGAGCGCATCCAAAAGCGGCAGTGACGGATGCACTACAAGACGCTGCAGCAACGATTCATTCCCAACTGTGAGGCATGAGATAAACTGGCGCAACGCGCTAGGTCTGCAACGCGAATAAAGAGTTTCAGCCCTGAAATGGCGGCACAAGAGGTTGGAGTTCAGAAGGGTTTATTTAGCCCTGAGAGGGCTCAGAATATTTTTTTTCGCATAATCCAGAGGATATCCTATGTTGAACCGACAGGGCATCAAACGCCCTCGCACAAGCCGGATTTCGGCGGGAGGCTGAAATAACACACAGCGATCTGCGTGTGCTCCCTGTCGCTATTTGAGGGGCGGGGGGGCGCTGAGTTTGCGGTAGAGCCAGCCCTCGAGTGGGCGCAGCGGTGCGAGCCAGCGGTAAAAGGGCGAGTAATAGAGTCGCAGCCGGATCACGGATAGCAGCATCACGAGCGATGTGCGGCCCATCTCCACTTTTGAGCCGACCTGGTCGGTCCACTCGGTGGGCACTTCGCGCACGGTGTAGCCGGAGCGCTTGAGGGCGTAGAGCAGGTTGATGTCGAACGCCATGTCGGCGACGGTGAGTTGGCCGTGGATAGCCGCGACTGCCTCGCGGCGCATCACCTTGGCACCGCACTGGGTGTCGCGGATGTTCATCCAGAAAAATCCCTGGACGATCGCGTGGAACACTCGGCTGGCAAACTGTCGCCGAAAGGTTTGCTCCTGGCGCAGCACCGAGTCGGCCATCCAACGGGAGCCGATCACGCAGTCAGCCACAGCGCATTCGGTGATGAGGTCGTCGAAGGCGGAGGGAGGGGTTGCGCCGTCGGCATCGACGTAGCCGACGAGGTCGGCCTCGGGTGCGAGCTTGAGTCCTTCGATCAACGCTCCACCCTTGCCGACCGGCTCGGGGATGTTGACGTGGCTGATCTCAGGGAACTGTTCCGAGGCGCGCTCGACGACGACGAGCGTGTCGTCGGTGCAGCCATTGAGCACGATAACGACGCGGAAGTTGTCCGGATGATGCTCCCGAAAGTAGAGCGCGTACTCCCCGAGTACCGGCCCGATGCGGGACTCCTCGTTGTAGGCGGGGATCAGCAGCAGAATGCTGGGGGAGTCGCTTGGCACGCGGATGGTTTACCCAACGAGGATCGTTTTGGCAATGCTCACCAGACAGTGAACGCGCCGTCCTCCCCCCAGAGCTGCGAGCCTCGGTATTTCTGCATTTGGTCGATGGACTTCCAGCGTACTGAGCCGTCGAGCCAGCCGACGTTGCCGCCGTCCGCTCCGATGTCGGCGGAGGACGCCCCCTCGGCGCCGGGGTTTGAAAAGTCGCGTTCACCGGTTTCGTCGGTGTTGTAGTCAAACAAGATCGGACCGCGTGGGCCGTGCGGCGCGAGCGAGTGCATGTAGCCGGGCGACCATGTGTTGAGGTCGGTGACGAGCGGCAGGCTGGGGTTGTCAGAAAGAGTTTGCGGGGAGATCCAGCCCTGAAATTCGCCCATCGCTGGCCACGGTGTCTGGTAATGGCCGCCAAGGTAGTTGTAGCCGATGACGTAGCCCCAGCCCTCAAAGAGCCAGCCTCTGGGATTGCCGAACGGCTTGCCGAGGTTCGAGCATTCGTAGATTTTGTATGGCGCGTACTTGAGCAGCGCGGCGCGGATAGGTGACGAGATCAGCGGTGTGTGGTCGTCCATGGGATCCTTCGCATCCGACAGGCCGCTGGGGAGTTTATCCTTATTATCACCGCCGTACATGTGGGCCACCTGCAGGAATTGGCGTATGTTGTTTTTGCAGTTGACCCGCCGCGCGCGCTCCTTAGCGCTGGCCAGGCCAGGCAACAGCAACGCGGCGAGGATTGCGATGATCGCGATCACCACCAGCAGCTCAATCAGCGTGAAGGCATTGCGTCTGGCCATGCTCATTCGCTGCGGAGACGGAAGAATTGTTGTGAGGCGCTTGGCCGGACGCGGACGACATAACGGTCATTCTCCTTGGCCGTGCTGCTGCCGATTTCTCCCCACTTGGAGTCCTGGCCAAGCACGTTGGCAGACTCGAGTATGAAGTTGCCTTTAGCCGGCCATGAGAACTCAAGTCGGCTACCGGCAAAGTTGACGGCCAACGGCTGCGGCTCAACCACCATCTCGCTCATTTGAAGCTTGTAGAGCGTGCCACGGGAGTTGCGGACATAAACGCTTCGATTGGCCAATACAGGTGGGGTCCAGCAGGTACCGCTAAGGACCTTGGCTCGGGCTAGCTGCTTAAAGCGTGCCGGCGAAGCCTCGGCGATGTAAAGGTCACCGGTGCGGCTGAGTATGATCAACTTGGAGTCAGCAGCGGTGATTGAAGCGCAAGGAATGCTGTTTTTCGTCCACTCTGTCTCACCTGTTTTCATGTTGATGCAGCGGACGGTGTTGCCGCGCTCTATACGGCCGTCGGCTCCATAGAAGTAGTCGCCGATCACAACACCGGGGTTGAAGTGAATGCGCATGTTGCGGTTTTTCCACTTGGAACGTGTGCTGGTGCCGTTCAGTTCGATCAATTCGCCATCTCGGGAGTTGGATGTGAGAAAAATCTTGCCATCATACAAGACTGGATCTGCAGCATTTACAGATGCACTGGTCTTAAAAGGCTTTGACCAAAGCTGCTTACCTGTGGCGGCATTCACGCCGTAGGCACTGCTACTTCCAAACATGATAAATGCCTCGGTTCCACGATGGTCGTAGGGAACGGGAGTAGCATAGCCTGATTTGCCGGTACCGTTTTTCCACTTGAGGCTGCCAGTTTTCTTGTTGAGGGCAATCCCTCGCGAACCAACATTGTAAACAACCTTGTCTCCATGGATAAGTGGCGAGGAGGCAAAACCCCAGTTAGGTGTAGAAACACGGTAGAGTTTTTTCAAATCCTTGTTCCACACTTCATCTCCGGTGGCTGCTTCAAGACAAAACGCTTTTCCGGTCTTGCTGAGAGTGTAAACGTATTCGCCATCGACAGTGGGAGTCGCATTCGGCCCGCCATCGTATAGGTTAGGGTTTAATGCTTCAGAATAGGAATGTCGCCACAGGATATCACCAGTCGTTTCATTCAGGGCGAAAACTGTGTCGCGGTTGGATTTGTTGCCCATACTGAAAACCCGCCCACCCGCCACCGATACAGTAGCAAAGCCAGTGCCGACCGAGGCGTTCCAAAGTCGTTTGGGGCCGCTCGAGCCCCATTTCTCGAACCAGTCCGTTTCCATGGAGATGCCATTGTGATCCGGGCCGCGCCAGTTGGGCCAATCGGCCGCTTGGCCAATCGAGACAGCCGAGATGAACAGCGCTGCTACGATGAATTTTTTTTTCATAATCTTTGCAATTTGATACCGAAAAGATAGGCCGAAATCATCCTGCGTCAATGGAGTAGACGAATAAGTGGGTGAAATAAAGCACATCCAATACCATTCATCCATCCAAGTAAAACAAACCTATCGGGGATTTTTGACTTTATCGAGCGCGTACTTTCCACAAAAAAAGTGTTAAAATCACGCAAAAAGTCCTTGACGAATTATGTGACAAGAGATGTCTCCACGGAAGTTCGTACGTTATCTGATGCGAGTGCTGTCGTGAATGTCTGCTATTGCTGACATCGTATGAATCTGAACATTCACCGGAGAGCTTGAAGATTCCCCCAACCTTGGCGCTTCGGAACGAAATTTGGCCGGTCAAGCTCAGGCTTGGCCGGTTTTTTTGTTTCCGGTGCAACGTTGCGATTTTCTTGTCCGCCAACCGTAGCTGTGTGAGGCTGCGTGGCCCTATGCAATTATCGTGCGCTGGACTCATTCGTTTGGCTAGGCTGGCCCTGGTTGCCGTCGTCTCGTTGAGCTTGGCCAAGGCCGCCCAAGCCGAGGCGGCCAAGCCGAACGTCATCTTCATCCTTGCCGACGACTTGGGCTACTCGGAGCTGGGAAGCTACGGGCAGAAAAAAATCAAGACTCCCAACCTCGACCGCTTGGCCACGGAGGGCATGCGCTTCACGCGCAACTACTGTGGCAACGCTGTCTGCGCGCCGTCGCGCTGCGTGTTCATCACTGGCAAGCACCCTGGGCACGCCTTCGTTCGCAACAACGGCGAAGTGAAGCCGGAAGGCCAGCGGCCCATCCCCAAGGCGGAGCAGACCATCGCTGAGTTGCTGCGTAGCCACGGATACGGTACCGGCGCGTTCGGCAAATGGGGGCTCGGTTTTCCCGGCTCGGAAGGCGATCCGATCAACCAGGGCTTCGACCGGTTTTTTGGCTACAACTGCCAGCGCCACGCGCACAGCTATTATCCGAATTATCTCTGGAGCAACCTCAAGCGCGTTCCGCTGAACAACAACCCGCCGGTGCCGGGCCACGCGTCGCTGCCCGGGGATGCCGACCCGGCCGACCCGCGCAGCTACGACATTTTCAAGGGACAGGACTACGCGCCGGACCGCATCAACGAACAGGCGCTGTCGTTCCTCCGCAAAAACCGCGACAAGCCGTTTTTCCTCTACTACCCGACCGTCATACCGCACGTGGCACTGCACGTGCCGGACGAGGAACTCGAACCGTACCTCGCGCAGAAGTGGGACGACCCGCCATTCACCCGGTCCAAGGGCTACGGCTACACGCCGCACTTCACGCCGCGCGCCGCGTACGCCGCGATGATCACGCGGATGGATCGCTACATCGGCCGAGTGCTCGACCTCGTCAACGAGCTTGGCCTCGCCGAAAACACGATCGTCGTGTTCACGTCCGACAACGGCACCACGCACTTAAAGGCCGAGGTGGACTACGACTTCTTCGAGAGCGTCAAGCCATTGCGCGGCCTCAAGGGGTCGCTGTACGAGGGCGGCGTGCGCGTGCCGCTCATCGTCCGTTGGCCCGGCAAAGTAAAGGCCGGTAGCACCTCCGACGTCGTGACCGGCTTCGAGGACTGGATGCCAACGCTGCTCGACTTGATTGGTGAAAAATCCACCGCGCCTGAAGGCATCGACGGCATCAGCATCGCAAACACGCTGCTCGGTAAAAAGCAGCGGCCGCGCAAGTTCCTCTACCGCGAATTCTCCGGCTACGGCGGGCAGCAGGCCGTGTGGGCCGGACGCTGGAAAGCCGTCCGCCAGAACATCCTCCGTAAAAACAACAAAAACCCGCTCAAGATCGAGTTGTACGACCTGAAGGCCGACATCAGCGAATCAAACAACGTCGCCGCCAATAATCCCAAGGTCGTGGCACGGCTGAAAAGAATAATGACCCGCGAACACACTCCCTCCGAGTTTTACCCCATCAAGCCCCTGGATTAGGCTTCGTCGAAACATGTCTGCCTCGCAACTTCAACGACTCCTGGTCACTGCCACGGCAGTGGCCTTGGCTGGCTGCGGTGCCAGTCAAACCGGCGAGGTGGATGCCACGGTTTGGCAGGCGATTGAGCAGGGCGACGTGGCTGCAGTAGCGAAAAACCTGGGCGGGTCAAGCTCGGCCGATTCCACCAATACCGCCGGTAACTCGCTTCTTTACGAGGCAGTTTCCAGTTCGAACTTGGCGGTCGCCCGACTGCTCTTGGCCAAGGGCGCGGATCCGAATCGGCGAAACCAGTTTGGCCGAACCCCGCTGCATCGGGCCGCCGACGAAGACCGGCTTGAGGTCGTGCGATTGCTTCTGGCCAAGGGCGCGGATGTGAACGCACGCGATTGCCGGGGATCCACGCCGCTGATCGCCGCCGCGGAGTTTGCCAGCCTGCCGGTGCTCGAATTGCTTGTCGAGGCCGGCGCGGATGTGCCAACCGGAAACCAGTACGGCCGCAGCGCCTTGCACAACGCGGCTAAGCGCGAAGACCCCGTCGTGACGAAATTCCTGATCGCCCACGGCGCCCGACTCAATCAAGTCTGCGAGTACGGCACTCCGCTGGATTTGACCGCCAACAGAGGAATCGCCGAGGTGCTGCGCGCCGCCGGCGGATCAGAATCCGCCACAAAAAGCATCGCGTCCAGAACGCACCAAAGTTACCTCACCAAATTGCCCTCGACGGAGTAGTCGCAGCGGTTCTTCCTCCACACTTTTATCCCATGCTGTTAACCTTCGGGGCATGGCGAAGACTGCATTGCTGTTTGCTGGGCAGGGGGCTCAGGTTGTTGGGATGGGGCGGGATCTGGCGGAGTCGCATCCCACGGCGAAGGCGTTGTTCACCCAAGCCGACGAGGCGTTGGGCTATGGCTTGAGCGAGATTTGTTTTTCCGGACCGGAGGAGGAATTGGTGCGCACCGAGCACGCGCAACCGGCGATTTATCTCGTCGGCTGGATCGCGCTGCAACTGCTCCGCGAGCAGGCGCCGGGATTGGCGTTCGACGCTACGGCCGGTTTGTCGTTGGGCGAGTTCACGGCATTGGCTGCGGCCGATGCGATTGGCTTTGAGGACGGGCTGCGCGTGGTGCGACGCCGGGGCGAGGTGATGCAGCACGCCTGCGAGACCAGCGCCGGCGGCATGGCGGCGATTGTCGGTCTCGACGAGGAAACGGTGCGCGATGTTTGTGGCCAGGCCGGCGTGAGCTTGGCCAATCTCAATTGCCCCGGCCAAATTGTCATCTCCGGCGACGCCGACAAAATGGAAGCCGCCTGCGACGCCGCGAAAGCCGCCGGAGCCAAGCGCGCCATTTCGTTGCCGGTCGCCGGAGCGTATCACTCGCCGTTGATGCAACCGGCGCAGGGTGGCTTGGCCGAGGCTTTGGACAAGGTCGAGTTGCGCGAGCCATTGGTGCCGGTTTACAGCAACGTCACCGGCCAGGCGCATGCCGCCGCTGGCACGATCGCCGACACGCTGGTCGATCAGGTCACCTCTCCGGTGAGATGGGAGGCATGCATCCGCGCGATGATTGCCGACGGCGTTACGCGATTCATCGAGCTTGGCCCGGGCAAGGCGCTGAGCGGTTTCATGCGGCGGATCGATCGGGACATTGAGATGCAGAACGTCGCTGACTACGACAGCTTGGCCAAGGCGGCCGAGTCGCTGAACGGCTGACTTGAAAACTGGGCCTCGTGGTGTAACCGTCTGCGGCCAGCGAGAATCGTTAATGGCCTCAACACTCAAGTTACTTCGTGCCCTCTCCGCCGCGTCCAGGTTGCGATTGTTGGCGCTGCTCAAGGAGAGCGAGTTGACGGTGAGGGAATTGACCGAGATCACGAACATGCGCCAGTCTGGCATATCGATGCACCTTGGCCAGATGCAGGAGGCCGGTCTTGTTGAGTCGAGTCGCGCTGGCAAAAACGCCTACTACCGCGTTTCCCGCGACAAAGGCGCGGACAGCAGCAAGCTGTTGGAGTTGGCTGCCGCCGGGGCAAGGGAAATCCCGGAGCATGCGTCCGACGTCGTGAACCTGAAGCGCATCCTCGAGCGACGCGAGAATCAGGACCTCGTTTATTTCAACCGAGTCGCTGGCCGGTTCGACAGCGTGTACGGACCGGGTCGCTCGTGGCAAGCGTTTGGCCAACTGCTGCTTCGGCTCGTGCCAGAGATTGTCGTCGCGGACCTCGGCTCCGGCGAGGGATTATTGAGCGAGTTACTCGCGCGCAAATGCAAACGCGTCATCGCGGTGGATAACTCGGCGGAGATCGTCAAGTTCGGTAAGGCCAAGGCGGGGAGAAACGGCCTGGCCAACCTCGAGTTTCGGCAGGGCGACTTACAGCATCCGCCGATCGACGACGCGTCGGTGGACCTCGCGATCCTGAGCCAGGCGCTGCATCATGCGGGTGAACCGGCGAAAGCCATCGAGAGCGCGTTTCGCATCATCAAGCCCGGCGGTCAGCTGATGATTCTCGATCTCCTCGCGCACAAGTTCGACAAGGCGCGTGAATTATTCGGCGACCGCTGGCTGGGGTTCGCCGAGAGCGAACTGCATAGGTGGCTCGAGTCGGCCGGCTTCGCGCAGATCGACATCAGCGTCGTGTCGCGCGAGGAGGAGGAGCCGCACTTCGAGACGCTGCTGGCCAGCGCGATGCGGCCAGCCTAGGCCGGGCGACGAATGGGATCGCATCTTTACAACAGCCGGCTTGGCAAGGTTGCTTGGTTTGTGCGCCGTTTCGGTGCGAGTGAGCTATTTCTCAAGCCGTTGCGGTGCGCGTTCGCACCGCTGATCATTCCGCGCCTGGCCAAGGCGAAGTTTGTGTTCGAGGACAAATCGCTGACACTGTTTTATCACCGCTACAATATGACGTGGGCCAACGAGCGTGCCGTAGAGGTGCCAATTGCCCGTGAATTTCTCGAGCGGTACGCCGGCAAACGCGTGCTCGAGGTCGGCAACGTCACGCCGAACTACCTCGACACTGGCCATACGGTTCTCGACAAGTACGAGCGCGATCTCGGCATTATCAACGAGGACATAGCCGAGTACTCGCCGACGGAAAGGTTCGATTTGATTCTGTCAGTCTCGACCTTTGAGCACATCGGATATGACGACGAGGCGAACGGCGAAAGCGGCGAAAAAATCAGCCAAGCTATCACGATCTGCCGGGGGTTGCTTACTGCGGGTGGACAGCTCGTGCTGACGTTGCCGCTTGGCTACAACCCGGCGCTCGACCGCATGATCGCCGACGGGAAACTCGGCAGCGACCGCGCGATATTTCTCAAGCGCACCGGTCGCTTGGCTTGGCAAACAGTGGATGCTGAAGCCGCTTTGGCCTGCGAGTACGGCAGGCCGTTTCCGTACGCAAACGCCGTAATGATAGCGCAGTTTGGAGGGTTGCCCGAATGAAGTCGTTGCGCTTTCTCATGCTGAACTGGCGCGACACGGAGAACCCCCTCGCAGGCGGCGCGGAACGGGTCACGCTGAGGCACATGGCGGAGCTAGTGCGACGCGGGCACGAGGTTGTCTGGTTCGCAAACTACTTCGACGGTGCCGAACTCGAGACGGCGATCGATGGCATCCGGATTATCCGGGGCGGTGGGCGCGGCACGTCCATTTTGCACGCGCGCCGGTGCTGTCGCGATCACGGACCTTTTGACTTGGTAATCGACCAGCACCACGGCCTCCCGTGGTTCGCTCACTGGTGGTCCGGCACGAAATGCGTCGCCTATATTCACGAGGTGCTCGGGCCGATTTGGCGCGCGTTTTATCGCTGGCCAATCAGCACGATTGGCCAGGCGCAGGAACGGTTTTTTCAGCGGCTTTACGCCGGTGTTCCGTTTTGGACGGTATCCGAATCGACCCGTCAGCAGTTGATCAGCCATGGCGTGCGCGATGTTCGCGTCTGGCCAAACGGCACCGATACCGAGCCGATGCCGACTCTCCCGGCCAAGCCTTTAGCCAAGCCGCTGCGCCTCATCGCGCTTGCGCGTTTGGCCCCGAACAAGCGGGTTGATCACGTGGTGCGGGCGCTCGCGTTGCTCTGCGAACAGGGTTGCGATGCGGAGCTGACCATCATCGGCTGGGGACAGGATCAATGGCGGCTCGAGGCGCAGGTTAACGAGCTTGGCCTGTCGGATGCCGTGAGGTTCGCCGGCCGGCTCGACGATGCGGAAAAAAATGTAGAACTGCAAAAGGCGCACCTGCTGCTGCATACATCAATGCGCGAAGGCTGGGGGCTCAATGTGATCGAGGCCAACGCGATGGGAACGCCGGCGGTGGTCTATCCAGTCGGCGGATTGGTGGACTCGACCGTGCACGGGCAGACCGGCTTGGTTAGCGAAGCCGAGACGCCGGAGAGCCTGGCCAAGGCTGTTATCGGCTTGGCCAACAGCCCGGAAAAATACGATGCGATGCGTACGGTGGCGTGGAAGCGGTCGTTCGATTTTCGCTGGGAGAGCGTGCTGCCCCCGACCTGCGATTGGCTGGAAAACATGGCGCGCGACACGGAGCCTGTGTAGCTTGCCCGCCGATCAAGTTTGTGGCGCCTCTTTTTGAAATCGAATCGCTGACTCACCGGTATGGTTCCGTACTGGCGCTGGACGACTTGTCGCTGTCGCTCAAGCCGGGGGCGATCGGTTTGGTAGGGCAAAATGGCGCTGGCAAATCGACGCTGATTAAAATTCTGCTTGGCCTCGTGCGGCACACCGCCGGCAATGTGCGGGTGTTCGGCGTGGACGTCATAAAAAACGGCGTTGGCTTGCGCGGCCGCATTGGCTACATGCCGGAGCGCGAAGGGGTCGTGCCGGGACTCAATGGCATTGAGTTCGTCGCGTTAGCCGGCGAGTTGAACGGCATGCCGCGCAAGCTGGCGCTACGCCGTGCCCACGAACTTTTGTCACAACTGGGCTTGGAGGAGGCGCGCTACCGCCGGCTGGAGAATTATTCTGCCGGCATGGTTCAACGGATCAAACTAGCGGCGACAATGGTGCATGATCCGGATCTGCTGCTGCTCGACGAGCCGACCTCGGGGCTGGACCCCGAAGGCCGCACGGCGATGCTCTTGCTGCTCAAGTCGCTTGCGCGGCGGCCGGGCAAGTCGCTGGTGTTGTCCACGCATCTGCTCGGCGATATCGAGCAGGTTTGCCGTCACGCGATCATTTTGGAGAAAGGCGCCGTCGCGGTGTCTGGTACACTCGACGAGTTGCTTGCCGGCCAACCAAACGCTTTTTTGCTCCGATGGAAAACCGTCAGCGACAAAGCCGATCGTGACTTTCTCGCCGCGCTGCAGCGGGAAGGAGCGGAGGCTACTCCCGGCGATGAGTTTGGTCAAGCGCGTGCGGTGGTGTCTGAGCAGTGGCAGACGCAGCGGTTTTTTCAACTCGCCCGCGAGTGTGGGGTGACGCTGACAAGCCTAGAACCGGAGGAGATGGATTTGCGAACGGTCTACTGCCGACTCGTCGGCATGGACAGCGCCTCACCACCGGTCATCGGCTTAGCCAAGCGCGACGAAAGCGGGGTGGCGGCATCGTGAACGACTCATCGGCGATAGAATGTATAGAGCGGCCTCGAGCGGCTTGGCTGGCCGTTTGGCCAATCGCGCTCACGGCGTTGCGGCTGGTGTTTCGCCGCAAATTGTTTTGGTTGATGCTGGGTTTTGCGCTGTTGAATTTCCTGTTCGTGTTTGGCGCGATTTATCTGCTGGCGACATTGAAGGCGCAGCAGCCGGAGATCGGTAAAATGCTCTCGGTGATGCTTCCAGACTTGGCCGGCACGGGGAAAACATTTCTCAACTTCATGCTGGCGCAGGGCACGGTGACCATGATTTTACTGGCATTCGCCGGTTCAGTGCTGGCTGGTAACGACCATCTTCGGGGCGGGCTGACGTTTTATCTGTCGCGCCGAATCAACGTGCTGCACTACACGGTCGGCAAGCTACTGGCGATCGGTTTGCTCGTCAGCCTGACGACGACGCTTCCAGCGTTGGTGCTGTTTCTCGAGCAGGGAATGCTTGGCGATACGGCAAAATATTTCGGTGAAAACTACAATATCGCCATCGGCATCCTCGGCTACGGCCTTCTGATCTCAGTGACGCTTGGGCTGCTGTTGTTTGCGCTCGTGTCTTGGATGCCCCGGCCGGTGCCGCTGGTGATGTCGTGGGCTTGTCTGTTCTTTTTTCTGCCTGTGCTCAGCGAGATTTTGAGCAAGGTTTTCGACGACCGGCAATGGCGATTGCTGAATCTTTGGCGCGATATTTACGCGGTTGGTAGCCGCTGTTTTGGCGAGGCGGCGGTGCGCTCCCGTGACGTCGCGCAGTTGTCGGAAGCGGTGGTGGTGATCGTAGTCGTTTGCATCGTTTCTTTTATCGCGATCATGATTCGCATCCGCCAACAGCGTCATCAGTCATGAGCAGCGAATCCACAACGATGACCGCGCTGGCCGAGGTGAGGAATGTGTCCAAATGGTTTGGCCCGGTGATGGCGCTCAACGGCGTGAGCCTCGAAATTGGCTCCGGTATCACCGGCCTGGTCGGTCCAAATGGCGCGGGCAAAACGACGTTGCTGCGGCTGCTCACCGGGCAGATCAAGCCAAGTCTGGGTGGGATCGATGTGTGTGGTCGGGACGCCTGGTCACCCAGGGCGAAGGATCATATTGGGCTGTGCCCGTTCGGCGATGCGACGTGGGATGAGTTGTCAGGGCGGCAGTTGGTGCGAGTCACGGCTGGGCTGCGTGGGTTCACTGGGGCCGAGGCGCGTCGGCGGGCCGAGGCGGTACTGGAGACAGTGGGCATGGTAGATCGAGCTAATCGGCCGGTACGTACCTACTCGAAGGGTATGCGTCAGCGCATCAAGCTTGGCCAAGCCCTGATCCACGACCCTGATATGCTAGTGCTCGACGAACCGCTTAACGGCGTCGACCCGGTCGGCTGTGAGGAGTTGAACGATTTATTCCGCACCTTGGCCGCGCAGGGAAAAGCCGTGCTGGTGTCGAGCCACATTTTGCACGAGATGGACCAGTTGGCGGACCGCATATTGTTCGTCTGCCGTGGTAAACTACTGGCGTCCGGACCGCTTGAGGAGATTCGTGACATGCTAGACGACCACCCGCTAAAGGTGCGAATCTCGTGCGAATCTCCGCGCTGGATCGGGCCACAACTGCTCACCCTCGAGTCGGTGAAATCCGTGAGCATCGAGACGCCGCGAGATCTGCTGCTTGAGGTTCAGAACCCGAGCCGGTTTTATGCCGAGTTCTGTGAGTTCGCCGCTGGGAACGACGCGCAGGTGCAGCGGTTCAAGGCTACCGACACCTCGACCGAGGCGGTGTTCGACTACCTAATGGAACGCGCTGTGCGCCCAGAATAGCAACATGGATACTACCCGAAAAACATCCACATTGATCGCCTGCGCACAGGTGTTTCGGCTGTCATTGCGGCGACAGTTTTTCACGCGGCAAACGATTGTTATGCTTGTGCTTCTGGGATTGGCGGTGCTGATCACCTACCTGTGGTCGCTGCCCAAGCCGTGGCATCCCGACCCGCGCACCTTGGCTGAGTTGGCTCGGGAAATCGTGCTGCCGCTCTACATGGGTTTCCTGCTGCCGGTCATCTGCCTAGGCTACGCTTCGGCGGCCATCGCGGACGAGCGCACCGGCGAAACACTCGTGTACCTGCTCACGACCAACATCCCGCGCCCGTTGGTTTATCTGTCAAAATACGCCGCCGCACTAATACTCACGTTGGGCATGGCACTCGGCGGATTGGGATCACTGTGCCTTGTGCCGGGAAAGATTGGCCTCGAGGCGTTGGGTGTTTTTTGGCCGGTCACTGCATGCGCGACGGCAGCTTATGTCGGACTTTTTTTGCTGTTCAGCGCCTGGGTGCGCCGGGCGACTTTTCTCTCGTTGGCCTACGCTCTGATGATCGAGACGCTCACTGGCAACATCCCTGGCTTTGTTAAGCGGATCACCGTTTCGTTTTACGCCAAGAGCTGGCTGTATGAGTCTGGTGAGATGCTCGAGCTTGCGGCGAAGGGGGTTGCGCTGAGTCTGTTTGATCCCGTGTCGGCGGCGACGGCGCAGTGGGTGCTTGGCTTGGCTTCGGCTGGGTTTATCGTGCTGGGCATGTGGATTTTTTCGCGGAAGGAATATGACTGAACCACTGCGCCAAACCGCCGAGCGGGCGCTGCGCCGGTTCGCTCCACCGCTGTACCGTTGGTTGCAGCGCCGTTCTGGCCGGCGCTTGGCCAAGCGCTTCGGCACCGCCGAGGAACGCTTCCGGCACATTTACAAATCGAACCACTGGAGCGAGGCCGAGTCGGTGTCCGGTCCCGGCTCGACGCTGGAGGAAACCGAGCCAATCCGCCGCGAGTTGCCGTCACTGCTTAAGGAGCTGGGCGCGACCTCGCTGCTTGATTTGCCATGCGGTGATTTTCACTGGATGAAAAATGTTGACCTCACTGGGGTACATTACATCGGCGGAGATTTAGTTGGTGATCTCGTTGAGCGCAATCATGCGAAGCACGCGTGTGACGGTGTGGAGTTTCGAAAGATTGATCTTTTGAATGACATGCTACCTACGGCCGACGTTATTCTTTGCCGCGACTGTCTCGTACACCTGTCGCTTACAGATATCCGGGCGGCCTTGGTCAACATTTCCCAATCAGGTGCCAAGTGGTTATTGACCACTAACTTTCCTAGTGTGATGCAAAACAACGATATTGTTACCGGCCAATGGCGTCCTGTTAATCTGACGCTGCCCCCTTTAAATCTGCCGCAGCCCAATGAAATTATCGCCGAGAACTGTATGGAAAACGAATTTGCCGACAAAACCCTCGGGCTTTGGTTGGTGGAGAAATTAAAGCTATAGATCTATTTACCTTGGCCGTTTTTTTCGGCCTTGGATTTTCTCGCCTTCAGTCTTGCCTGTCAGTTGATCGTTCACGCTGGTAATACGTTGAAGGATGAAAGGCTTGATAGCAAATACCCTGCGATTAACAGCCTTATTAACTCCATTTGAATCACCATTTATTCCCATCTGCATACCTGAGAGCCCCTTGCCAATTTCATCTTTTTTGATATGATGTGTGATAGCTTTTTCAAATGTATCTATCCGTTCGAAAAGTTTTTCCTCGGTGAAATGTTCTTTCATTAACTTGGCAACGGCTGTCCGGTAAAGTTTACGGAAAGACTCTGTTTCGAACAGCCTCTCGGAGAGTCGCCGCTTGGAAATCCATGGCCTGTCTATGTCCCATTTGGCCAGTATCTCTGGCGAGCGTCCCATGGTGAAGGTACCGAACGTCTCGTTTAGATCCCACGGCAATATTCGTAGTCTGCCGTCGGCCTTGTCCATCAACAGATAGTAGTTGTGCGGCATGCCTATATAGCTGTCGATATTCACCAGGATGGAGGTCGCAGCGAGGTAGCCGGCGAACTGTTCGAGGTTCATCCGCTTGCCGATCTCGCGGGCAAATTCGTCGTCCGATCCTTGCTCTACCAACTTGAGTAGCTTGGCGAAGCGCCGGATTTGGTCCGTGTTGTTTTCTCCTACTTTAATGTTGTAGCGCTCATAGGCTTTTGGTTCCTCTCCCAAATAACGCCAGTCGTCCATAGACTCCGGTTTCATCAACAGGCTTCCTTTCGAGGCCTTGCCCAGGTTTTGCCCGATATAACGATCATCAATCTGCTCGATGATCACGTAGATTCCAAGTGGCTTTTTCTTGGCCAAGCCCTCGACGGTCATCGTGACACTGGCCCAGCCGACGCCTGGAGTGGGCAGCCCGGCGGCTCGGTAAAGTTCGTAGCCGAGTTTCTCCTTCATGAATGCCGAGTCGAGGAAGGCGTTGGAGAAATTGAGCTTGGTGCGGCCGTGCAGTTTCTGGCCATTGACGAATCGGTTGGTGTCAATCTTGAACGGCCGCTTTAGTCCGCGTGAGGCAAAGCGATAGGAAGAATTGCCCTTGAACCGCATGCCAGCAGCATTGAATGATTGACCGTCGATGGCAATGTCCGCCTTGACGTAGTGAAACTCGTTTCCGAAATCGACACGTGGCCCGCCTTCACGCCGCCGCTCCGGCCGCCTAGGCTGCAGCGCCTCCCACGCCTCGCGGCTCAACGAAATCTGTACGTCGAGCACGTGGTTCGCATCAAACACTGATCTCCAAAAAGAGGCATTGGCATTTGTATTGCCAGAAGATTTCTCTGCCGCTTGGCCAAGCGATATAAACGAGGCGGCACAAAGCCAGGCGAGAAGGGAAATTAGTTTGAAGATGCACATGAAGAGAGCTAACTCCACCTTCAGCCCTTGGCCAAGCGAAAATGGTGAACGGTAAGGCCCTCATCGGAGATTAATAATAGAATGGGTAATTGCTGGACTCGTGCTTATTGCCGATCGTAGCTTCGCTTTGGACTTGATTTGGCTTGGGTTAAAACCCAAGTTTCGGGGGTGCTCGGTGATGGGTTTTTTGGGCGTTGGCTCGCCTTTATTCTGCTTGTCTGGCCTGTTTTGGCTGAGGCGGGGCATTGGGCGTTTGTGCCTCCTCACAAAACACCGTTACCGACCGTCCGCAATGCCGATTGGCCAAGAAATGAGTTGGATCGGTTTATTCTGGCCAAGCTTGAGTCGGTAGGTGTTGCGCCTTCAAAGAGGGCTTCTGGGTCGGCTTTGGTGCGGCGGTTGTATTTGGATTTGACCGGATTGCCGCCTGCGCCGGGGGAGGCGCTGGCGTTTGTTCAGGATGATTCCCAGAGGAATTATTCCCGGCTTGTCGAGCGGTTGCTGGCATCGCCGCATTTTGGGGAGAGGCAGGCTCAGAACTGGCTCGATTTAGCCCGGTTTGCCGACACGTCGGGCTATGCGGCAGATCGTACTCGCAATGTCTCACCGTATCGTGATTGGGTGATTAATGCGCTGAACGAAAATATGCCTTTCGATCGTTTTTCGATCGATCAACTCGCCGGCGATTTGGTTCCGAACGCGACATCGGAGCAGCGGGTGGCTAGCGCGTTTCATCGCCACTCGATGCAGGCCAAGGGCAACAACCCGCGCAAGGAGGAGTTTCGGGTTAAGGGCATTGTGGATCGGCTTCAGGCGACCGGCCGAACCTGGTTTGGCCTGACGCTGGAGTGTGCCGAGTGTCACGATCATAAGCATGATCCGATCAGTCAGCGAGAGTATTACGAGTTGTTCGCTATCTTTAACAATGTACCGCACCTCGGCACTGGCTATGGGGTCCACGGGCCGATGATGCAGTACATGCCGCGTGAGGCTCGGCTTGAGCAGAAGCGCTTGGTCAAGCGCCTGGGTGAATGGCGGTCGAAGATTGGAGCACTTGGCCAAGTGAAGTATGAGGGGCTGATCGGCGAGTGGCAGTCTCCGACTCAGGTTGAGGATGCGTCCCAATTCAGCCTAACAGGTAGCATGACTATCACGGCAGAGATTGAGACAACCGGAGCGATTGGCGATATTGTTTCGAAGTACGATTGGAAGGCAGGGGAGCGGGGTTATGTTTTTGGTGTCGGCGGCGAGGGAGATGAGAAGTCCGAGCCGGGCAAATTGTTTGCTTGGTTTTCCTCGGAGGCAGCGACATTCAAAGGGGTGGTGGCGTACGGCAGCCAGCGTGTGGATGACGGAAAATCGCATCACGTTGCTATGGTGTTTGAAGCCGGCCAGTCGGTTCGCTTTTTTGTCGATGGCATTGAAGATGAGGCGGTGCGGATCGAGGGGCCGATCCCAAAAAAAGTTGCCCAGAGTGCGCGCGGTCTGGCTGTGGGAGCTGGGTTTGAGAATTCATCCAAGGCGACCGCGTTTCATTTTGACGGCCGCTTGGCCAACGTGCGGTTGTACGATCGGATGATTTCGAATCCGAGTGGGCTTGATCTTTCGAAACCGGAGGTCGCGGAGTACCGGCGCTTAGCCAAGCGCTTGGCCAGGGCTGGAAGTGCGTCGATTGAAGTGCCGGTGATGGATGAGTTGCCGGAGTCGCGTGAAACGCACGTGCTGGTTCGAGGCGATTTCAAAAACAAGGGCCAGCGGGTGTTTGCGGATGTGCCCGAAATAATGCCGGCCCTTTCGACACCAAATGGGGCACCGCCAAGTCGGCTCGATTTTGCGCGGTGGCTTTTCTCCGGCAAACAGCCGTTGACAGCGAGGGTGGCGGTCAATCGTATTTGGCAACATCACTTTGGGGAGGGGATTGTAAGGACGATGGCGGATTTTGGGCGTTACGGCGATCGACCGTCCCATCCGGAGTTGCTCGACTGGCTGGCGGTGCGCTTCGCCGAGAGCGACTGGGATGTAAAGGCAATGCACCGGCTGATAGTGAATTCGTCGACCTATCGGCAAGCCTCGATGCGTCGGGCTGAACCCGTCAGATTGGATCCGCAAAACCGTTTGCTTGCATGGTTTCCGCGTGTCCGCTTGCCGGCGGAGCAGATTCGCGACGGGGCGCTGGCGGTGGCCGGTCAGTTGTCCGCACGCATCGGCGGGGCAAGCGCTTTCCCCGTGCAACCTGCCGGCCTGTATGAGGAGAGGGGTCAGGATTTACCGGGCAACTCGAATTTCAAATGGCAAAACTCGATTGGCGAGGGGCAGTTCCGGCGGTCGATTTACACTTACTGGAAACGGATGATGCTGCATCCGGTGATGTCGACTTTTGATGCACCGACGCGGCAGGTCTGCGTGGCCAAGCGCTC
>DBNL01000004.1:2037-3465 GCA_002299785.1 Verrucomicrobia bacterium UBA673 | reverse complement strand
GCGTCACCCATGCTGGCGATCTGGTAGGTGGCCACGCGGGTGGAGTCGGTCATGAACGCGAGGTGCATCAATTCGTACATGGTGGCCACATACTCAGTCGGCACCTTTGAGTCAGCATCGAGTTGAAGTCGCTCGCGATCGGCGTCGGTTAGGCCTGGCTTGGGGATGCCTATCCACTGCTGGGCGCGGGCAACGCGTTTCTCTACCTGTCTGACGGAGTCGAGGTATTCGTCAAATTTCTGTTGGTCGAACTTGCCCAGGCGACGCCGAAGTTTGCCGGCGTCATCCATGACTAGGTCGAGCAGGCTGCCGCTGCTCTGCAAGCGACGGCGGTGACGATGGGTATCAGGGTCGCCAGCACCGAACAAGCGATCGAAGATCTGCTGTGGCTGGTTAAGTGCGGGGATCGGCCGGCCGTGCAGGTTGTAGGAAAGTGTACTGGATCGGGTGGGCTCGCCCACACCACCGTCAGTCGACATCACGAGTGAGTCGAACCGGGTTTGACCGGCGAAGTGCTCCGCGGCGACCTGATCCATTGACTGGGTGTTGTGTAGGTCGCGGCTCAGCAGATCGCAACCGGTAAGGAATGTGTCTCCGCTGTCGTGCCCGCCGATCTTGCGCACTTCCGGATGAGACAGTCCGCCGAGAACGGTCACTTGATCCCGATATGCTTCGAGCGGCTGAAGGCTCTTGTTGAAAGTGAACTCGCGGCCCTCACCCTTGGGGAACCATCCCCACTCGGCCTTCGCGCTTTTCTCCTCCTGAATGGAAACACCGAATGGAAAGTAGACCGCGGCCAAGCGACGGGGCTCGGCCACCGTTTTGGCCTTGGCCATGGCGTCGAGCGCCGGCAATGCCAGTGCCACTCCGGTGCCACGTAAAAAGGAACGGCGATTAAGCTGCCAGGATTTGGATGCAATACGGCTCATTAGCTCTTATTTAGTGCTGAAAACCTCGCTTTTCACGATATATTGAACCAAAGACTGTACTCGCATTTTATCGTCGGCGAAGCGATGGGTCAATGCATCGATGTGTTTTTCGTCGGAAAACTCGAGTGACCGGCCAAGCGCATAGGTCAAGAGTTTCACCACGAAAGCGCGAGCAAACTGCTCACGTCGCTCGGAAAGCAGATAATCTTTCAGTGACTCCATGCCGTCGATCTCGCGGCCGTCCGGCAGCTTGGCCAAGGTCTCGAGAGGCAGCTTGATCAACTTGCCGTCCGGCAGTTTTCGGGTGATCTCGGTGCGCCATTGGCCAAGCGCATCGTACTCATCCATCGCCAACCCCCAACCATCGATTCCGCGATGACAATCGGAACATGCTCTGTCGTTGTTGTGTAACTTCAACTGCTCACGGATGGACAGTTTGGCCAAGCCGGGTTCGGCCGTTTCCAACTCGGGCACGTTTGGCGGGGGGGGGGCTGGCGGG
>DBNL01000004.1:0-1721 GCA_002299785.1 Verrucomicrobia bacterium UBA673 | reverse complement strand
GGCGGGGGGGGGGCTGGCGGGTCGTCGAGCAGACGCTCCCGTACGAACACTGCCCGCTTGATGATATGTGAGTCACCACCGGTCGAGGCCCCGAGGAGAATAGCCGACTGCGTCAGCAACCCACCTCTATTAGCCTTGGTCTTAACCGACTGGCGTTTGGTCGACACCGGCCGGAATGCACCGCCGTGCACTCCATCAAAACGATAGTGCCGAGCCAGTGTTTCATTGAGCATCACAAAGTCGGAACGAATGAAATGCTCCGCACTGAGGTTTTTCCGAAGAATTTCACCAAACAACTCGGAAGGCTCGCGGCGGATCGCTTCGCGCAGATGATCGACTTGCTTGTTGCGGGGGAAGTCGGGGTGCACCTTGGTGTCCACCTCCACACGATTCATGGCGTCGATGTCCAGCCACTGTTCAATATACGAGTCGATGAATCGGTTTGCACGCTTATCGGTTACCATTCGGGTCACCTGTTTCGAAAGGGTTGCCTCGTCGAAAAGCGCACCGGTATCTGCTAGTGTCCGTAGTTCGTCGTCTGGCATAGAATTCCAGAGAAAATAAGAGAGGCGTGACGCAAATTCATGGGAGGTGAGTGGCCGGGGTTTACTTGCAGCCGGCTCGAGTAAGTACAGAAAATCCGGCGCAATCAGTGCCATCACTAACGACTCCCGCAGGGTGCTTTCCAGATCAGGAAATTCGGGTCTCAGTTTCCGGTAAAATCCGACATACTGACGTACTTCTTTGCGGCTCACCGGCCGACGCCACGCGCGGGAGAGAAACGACTTCAAGACCTTGCGAATGTAGGCCTTCTCTCGTTTTTCGCGCAGGTGCGACGGAAACAGAATTCGTTGATGCTCCTCTGGCGGCCACTGGTCAAAAAACGGCCCCTCAAACTCCATCCACTCTACGTGCAATCTCGGATAGCCCATGCCGTGTTCCCAGATTTTTTTCTTTTTGTCATCCTTGGAGGTGATCTCCCTCTCTTGCGTTTTGCCACTCTGTGAAAACTCATCGTGTGCGTTAGACAAAATCACGACGAGCCCGGGAAACTTGCCCTGTCCCCGGACCGGCAGCGGGAAGTTTTCAATACGCCCAACAAACTCCAACTCCTGTTCGCCAGACTCGTGCAGGTCAAGTTCGGCCAGTGTCTCCATGTCCACCAATGTGTCGGGCCGGTACCCCACGCGCACGCGCAACCTCGGTACAGGCCCTTTTTCCTCGGGTAACTCAACGCGCACGGCAGTCCGAATCCGAAACGTACCTTGCTCAGAGTAATCGTTTTTCATGCGAACGATGAACTGCCGGTGCCGGCCAAGGTCGTTCGCCCCCAGCACACCGTCCGGAAATTTGCCATCCGTGCTTTTTGTGAATCGATGCCGGAACACTTTAGGCTCATCTTCCGTGACGATTATCCGATCCAGCGCAGCTCGGGCTGCTGCCATGTAAAACTCCAGTTGAATGCCGCTCATCTGCAGTGAACTACCGTTATTCAACATGCCGTCTGGCGACACCCCATCAGGTGGGAAGTCCCGTGTGTAATCCAAACTCACCCCGAGCAGATCACTCAATGTGTTTTGGTATTCGTTGTGGTTTAGCCGACGTAGTACAACACGGCCTCCCTTGCTTTGGCGCAGCTTGCCTGCGAGCTCGATCGTGGGGTTGAGCCAGTCGAGAATCAGCCGGCGCTCATCCGCAGTCAGCTTGGGCTCGTTCTCTGG
>DBNL01000170.1:9091-10874 GCA_002299785.1 Verrucomicrobia bacterium UBA673 | reverse complement strand
GACATCGTGCATAAGCATGATCCGAAAGCCAAGGTATCCCAGCCCTCATCCATCACCATCCCCAGATGGACTAAAGACATGGAAGAATTGAAGTTGAAGCGCTATCGAATCGACTTCGTATTCGCAAACAGGACATTTGCAGAACAATCTCATTCCGGGACAATATCTCTAGCGAAGGAAATTGAGACAATCTCGGACCACTATCCTGTCATTGTCGAGTTCATTGGGTTTTAGATTGGGAATAGGGTTCGATTCCCTTCACCCACTCCACTTTTCCGCCTTTTTTAGAACGAATGGATTACGATTACGACAGCTCGGATCAGCCGTAGAGGCTCTGGATTGGTTTGCCGAGGCCGTCGCGGGTGACGTAGAAGGGGCGTTGCTCCACCTCGTAGGCCAGGCGCGGCGAAATACCCATGGCCTTGTAGAGCGTTGCATGCAGATCCTCGATAACGACCGGGTCCTTGACAGTCGAGCATGGACGCTCGTCAGCTGTCTCGCCGTGAAGGTGGCCTTTTCTGATACCGCCGCCGAACAGCAGCACGGAGCCGGCGTCGGTGAAATGCCGATGCATGCCGTAGTGAGCCGGCTCGTTGATTGTGTCTGGAACCTTGACCTGATCCCGCACCTTTTTGCCCGGCTTGCCCTCGACGAGCATGTCCCGGCTGAACTCACTGGCGAGCACGATCAACGTGCGGTCAAGCAGCCCGCGCTCCTCGAGGTCGAGCACGAGCTGTGCGATCGGAGCGTCGATCAGACTCTTCAAATCGGTGAGTCGCTTGTGGCCGTTCTCGTGCGTATCCCAGTTCAGGAATGGCACATACTCAGTAGTCAACTCGATGAAGCGCGCACCAGACTCGACGAGCCGCCGCGCAAGCAGACAGCCACGCCCGAACTGACCTGTATTGTAAGTGTCGAACACTTCTTTTTTCTCGAGCGACAGGTCGAATGCCTTGGCCGACGGCGAGGTCAGGAGCCGGTGCGCGTTGTCGAGTGAGCGCAGGAGCGATTCTTTTTGGTAGTCGCTGCCGGAGAGACCAACGGGGCTTTGAGTGACCAGCTTTTTGTATACCTTATAGCGGTTAGTAAAGCGCGACCGGCCCATGCCGGCTGGCGGGCGAACGGTATTCAGCGCCTCATCCGCGTTGGCGATGTGAAACGGCCCGTACTCGCTGCCGAGGAAGCCGGCAGAGTGAAACGCTTTCAACTCCTCACCCTCCCCGACGTCGAGTCGCTGGCCGATGTCGATGAACGCCGGCATCGCCGGGTCGCGCGGGCCAAGCGTACGGGCGATAACTGCACCGATATGCGGGGCGGCGACGGTCTGCGGCGGCGCATAGCCGGTGTGCCATTGGTACTGGTGACGCGAGTGAAGGATGAACCCGAGATCGCCAGCCTTGTAGGTTCGAATGAGAGTACCACGATCCATCACCGAGCCGATTTTTTCGAGCCCCTTGGTCAGCTTGATGTGATCCACCGCCGAGTCAATCGCCGGGAAGGTGCTGAGCACTTGGCTGGGCGAGAGGCCTTTCTCGAACGGCGTGTAGCGCTTGGGGTCAAACGTCTCGGTGTGGGCCATACCGCCACCCATCCAGAGGACGATCATGGCGTCTGCAGTGGGCTCGATTCTCTCCCCGGCCGACTCGGCCAAAAGCTGGCGAGGAGCACCAGCGGCCATAGCGCCAAGCGTTGCAGCGCTGGCGGTCTTGAGAAAGTTACGGCGATTCCAGTTGCCCTGCTGAGTCACGCGAGAAATGTTGCCCAAGCGGGGCTTCTTGGCAAG
>DBNL01000170.1:0-8778 GCA_002299785.1 Verrucomicrobia bacterium UBA673 | reverse complement strand
GGGGCTTCTTGGCAAGTTTCGGCTACGATGAGCCGGTAAGTCCGGTTCATTTGGCCGGGCGCGGCTCAGGCTTTTTCCTGAATAAGTTCCCGGCGGCCTCCACCGAGGAGTTCCTCGACGAAATTGGTCGTATAGACGCCCCGGCAAAATTCCGGGTCATGCAGGATGGCTTTCTGGAAAGGGATAGTCGTCTTGATGCCGGTGACGATGTACTCGTCGAGCGCACGGTTCATCTTGTTCATGGCGTCGCGCCGATTAGTGCCGTAGGTGATGAGCTTGGCAATCATCGAGTCGTAGTGGCTCGGAATGGTGTAGCCGGCGTATGCGTGGCTGTCGAGTCGCACACCACGTCCGCCGGGCGCGTAGTACATCTCGATCTTGCCGGGGCTTGGGCGGAACTCATTCCACGGATCCTCGGCGTTGATACGGCACTCGATGGCATGGCCGGTGAACTTGATGTCGCTCTGCGAAAGCTTCAACGGCTCGCCCATGGCAACGAGAATCTGCTGTTTGACGAGGTCGACGCCCGTGACCTCCTCGGTGATGGGGTGCTCGACCTGGATGCGCTTGTTGACCTCGAGGAAGTAGAAGTTGCCCTTGTCGTCGACGATGAACTCGACTGTGCCGGCGTTGGTGTATTGTGCCCTCTGCGCAATCTTGATTGCCGCTTTGCCCATTTGAGCACGCAATTTCTTGTACTTGCCTTCGAGAAATGGGGAGGGCGTTTCCTCAATGAGCTTCTGATTTCGGCGCTGGATGGAGCAGTCGCGCTCCCCGAGGTGGATGATGTTCCCCTTGCTGTCGCCGAGAATCTGGAACTCGATGTGGCGCGGGTTCTCGATGAACTTCTCGATGTAAACCCCGCTGTTGGCAAAAGACTTTTCAGCCTCGCTGCGGGCGGTGTGGTAGCCCTTGACCAGCGAGATGTCATTGTGGGCGGTGCGCATTCCGCGGCCGCCGCCGCCGGCCACGGCCTTGATCATCACCGGGTAGCCGATTTCCTTGGCGGTCTTGAGAGCCTCCTGCTCTGTTTCGACGACGTCCTTCGATCCCGGAGGGATCGGCACGCCGGCCTTGCGTGCCAACTCGCGGCTCAGGGCCTTGTCCTCCAGCGCATTCATCGCGTCGGACTTCGGGCCAATGAAGCGGATGTTGCAGTTCTCGCAGACCTCTGCGAAGTGAGCGTTCTCTGAGAGGAACCCGTAGCCGGGGTGAATGGCATCGACATCCGAAATCTCGGCAGCGCCGATGATGCGGTCGATCCGCAGGTAACTCTCAGCACTGGGCGCGCCGCCGATACATATGGCTTCGTCCGCCATCTGGGCGTGCATGGAGTTCGAGTCTGCCTCCGAGTACACCGCCACGCTGCGGATATTCAACTCCTTGCAGGCGCGAATGACCCGGACGGCGATCTCCCCGCGATTGGCTACCAGTAATTTTTCAAACATTCAGTGGATCCTGGCTAACGATCGTGCTGCGTCCATCACGTGGGACGCACCCGGAACAGCGGTTGGCCGAACTCCACCGGGCGGCTGTCCTCGACTAGGATTTCCGTGACCACACCGCTCATCTCGGCCTTGATCTCGTTCATCACCTTCATCGCCTCGATAATGCAAACAACGGTGTCGGCTGTCACCGTGTCGCCGATTTCCACATAAGTCCCGGATTCGGGTGAAGGCTTGCGGTAAAAAGTGCCGATCATCGGCGACTTGATCTCGGGATCGGCCGGCAAGGCCGGATCGGTCGCCGGTGCGGTCGCAGCAACCGGGATCTCAACCGCCGAGCCCGGGACAGGCGCGGCAGGCGGCAGGTAGTGCTGCACCTGCACCTCCTCTGATTTGCCCTCCCTGGAAGCGCGACGCAGCTTGATCTTGAATCCCTCCTTCTCCATTTCAAACTCGGAGAGGGAGTTTTTCTTCATCAAGTCGACGATGCTTTTGATGTCTTTAAAGTCCACGGTGAATGAGAATGTTACGGCGCTGCGCCTGGGTTTGTGTTGTTGTTCACTCCTCGATATCAGGAATTGCAGCAGCCGCGCCTCATGCGCAACAACCGTCAACACAGCTAAGGCTAGAGACCGGCCCCAAGGCGGTCAAGGGCGATTCCCCATTGGCCAATCGCGTTTCCAGCGTGACGCAGCAGCGTGGCCGGTGTTAATTCCCCGGAGGTGACACCAGTAGAAACCAGCCAACTGCTGCAGCGATACAAGGCCGGCGAGATCAACGAGGCCGAAGTGCTGAGCGTGCTGTGCGCCGCGCCGATCGATGACCTTGGCTTCGCGCAGGTCGATGCTCACCGGGCGCTACGTCAGGGATTCCCCGAGATTATTTTCGGCTCCGGAAAAACCCCAAAACAAGTAGCCTCCATAGCGGCCAAGGTAATGGAGCGCGAGGAGCGCGTGCTGATCACCCGCGCAAACGGCGCCCACGCCGCCGCCGTGCGCGAGCAATTCCCCGATGCCGTGCACCACGAGTCGGCGCGGTGTATCGCTGTCAAGGCCAGACGCTTTCCCAAGCGCCCCGGCACCATCGCCGTGCTGTGCGCCGGGACGAGTGATTTGCCGGTCGCCGACGAGGCAGCGCTCACGGCGGATTTCATGGGCAACGAGGTCGTGCGCGTTAACGATGTCGGCGTGGCCGGGCTGCACCGACTACTCGCGAGCATGACCACCGTGCGCGAGGCCAGTGTCATCATCGCTGTCGCCGGCATGGAAGGTGCGCTGCCCAGCGTAGTCGCCGGTTTGGTGCGTCGGCCGGTGATCGCCGTGCCGACAAGTGTGGGCTACGGGGCGAGTTTTGGCGGCGTGGCGGCGCTGCTGGGCATGCTCAACAGTTGCGGCAGTGGCGTGACCGTGGTGAACATCGACAATGGCTTCGGCGCCGGCTTCGCCGCCAACCAAATCAACGCCCTAGCCAGCGACTGAGTCGTCTTTGCCTTCTTCTGTGTTTGATTGGCCAAGTATTTTTTGAGCTTTGACTTGTTTTTGTTTTTTCTCCATTTTGCGCACCGCACGATTTAGCCGCGCTTGGCCAAGGGCCATTTGAAACCGCATCAGTCAAAAACACCGTGGGAAAATCACTTGTCATCGCAGAGAAACCGTCGGTCGCCACCGATATAGCCCGTGTGCTCAAGGCGCCGCGCGACAAGTCGAAGGATTTTTTTGAGAACGACGACTACGTAATTTCCTCGGCTGTGGGCCATTTGCTGACGATTATCGTGCCGCCCGACCAGGACATCAAGCGCGGCAAATGGACCCTGGACAAGCTGCCGCATATCCCTACGCATTTTGATCTCGAGCCGATAGCCAAAAGCGAGGCGAAACTGCGGGTGTTGCTGCGCCTGATCAAACGCGACGACATCGACTGCCTCGTGAATGCCTGCGACGCCGGGCGCGAGGGGGAGCTGATTTTTCGCTACATCATCCAGTACGCGAAAGCGAAGCACCCGAAGAAAACGGCGGGCAAGGCCATCTCGCGGCTTTGGCTTCAGTCGATGACGCCGGACGCGATCCGCACCGGCTTCGCCAATCTGCGCAGCGACGACGACATGAATCCACTGGCCAACGCCGCCAGTTGCCGGAGTGAGGCCGACTGGCTCGTGGGAATCAACGGCACGCGGGCGATGACGGCGTTCAACTCGAAGAGCGGCGGCTTTTATTTGACGCCGGTCGGTCGGGTGCAGACGCCGACTCTGGCTGTAGTCGTCGAGCGCGAAAAAGAGATTCGTGCGTTTGAGCCGAAAGATTACTGGGAAGTCCACGCGACCTTCAGCGCCGCCGCAGGCGAGTACACCGGTCGGTGGCTCGACGTTGGTTTCAAGAAAGATCCCAGCGACGCCCACAAGCGGGCGGAGCGTATTTGGGAACAGCCCAAAGCGGATGGCATACGGATCAAGTGCAACGGCCAGGTGGGCGAAGTGAGCGAGCAGAGCAAGCCTACCAAACAGGCGGCGGCGGCTTTATTCGACCTCACCACGCTGCAGCGTGAAGCCAACGCAAAGTTTGGTTTCTCAGCGCGCAACACGCTGGGCATCGCGCAGGCACTGTACGAACGGCACAAGGTGCTGACCTATCCGCGAACCGACTCGCGCTGTCTGCCAGAGGACTACACCGACACGGTGAAGCAGACGCTCGAGTCGCTTGGTCAAGCGCGCTATGGCAAACTCGCGAAAGATGTGCTGAAAAACGACTGGGTGCACGGCGGCAACAAAAAGGTGTTCAACAACGCCAAGATTTCTGATCACTTCGCCATCATCCCTACGCTCAAGCCGGCACCTGGCACGCTCAAGGAGCAGGAGCAGAAGATTTACGACCTCGTGGCCAAGCGGTTCATCGCTGTATTTTATCCGTCGGCGGAATTCCTGGTCACGACCCGCATCACCCGCGTGGAGGGCGAGCCGTTCAAGACCGAGGGTAAAGTACTCGTAAAGCCAGGTTGGCTCTCGGTTTACGGGCGCGATAAGACCTTGGAAGGCGCCGGCCATCTGGTGGCGGTGGCGACCGGTGAGTCGGTGCAGGCGGCGGAAGTGAACGTCGAGACCAAGGCCACCCGGCCACCGGCGCGCTTCACCGAATCCACGCTGCTCGGCGCGATGGAGCACGCCGGCAAACGTATCGACGACGAAGAACTGCGCGAGGCTATGAGCGACAAGGGGCTCGGCACCCCGGCGACACGGGCCTCGATCATCGAGGAATTGATCCGCCACAAATACTTGGTGCGCGAACTGCGCGAACTCATCCCGACGGCGCAGGCCTCCTCTCTCATCACCCTGCTCACCGCACTCAAGGTGGATGCGCTCTCAAAGCCGGAGCTTACCGGCGAATGGGAGTTCAAGCTCAAGGAAATCGAACGCCGGAATTTCGACCGCGAGTCATTCATGAACGAGATTCGCTCGATGACCGAGAAACTCGTCGGCACAGCAAAAGCGTTCGACGGCGACACGGTCCCGGGAGACTACGGAGTCTTGGAAACGCCCTGCCCCAAGTGCGGTAGCGTCGTAAGGGAAACATACAAGCGATTCCACTGTGAGGCCGATGGGTGCGAATTCAGTTTTTGGAAGACCATGGGAGGGCGGCAGTTCGAGTTGCCCGAGGCGGACGAACTGGTGGCCAACGGCCGCATCGGGCCACTCGACGGTTTCCGCAGCAAGATGGGCCGCTCCTTCTCGGCGGAGCTGAAACTGACCGTCGAACACAAAGTGGAGTTCGACTTCGGCAACGACGACGAGGATGAGGAGGAAGTTGACTTCAGTGAACACGAACCGATCGGCAACTGCCCAAAATGCAAAGGCCACGTGTACGAGCACGGTCGTGCGTACGTTTGCGAAAAGAACACCGGTAAAGACCGGAAGTGCAAATTCCGAACTGGCAAGACGATTCTTAAGCGCGACATTGAGAAGGAACAGGTTGCCAAGCTGCTCAAGGACGGCAAGACGGACTTGATACCCAACTTTATCTCCAAGAAAGGCCGGCCATTCAAGGCATACCTGGTGCTCAAGCCGGACGGCGACGTAGGCTTTGAGTTTGAGCCAAAGGCCAAGCCGGCAGCCAAGGGCGGTAAATAGATCCTCTTGGCCAAGCGGGGGAGATCAGACTCAAGTCTTGTTGCTTCTATTGTTTTGTTTGCGAGTTGCCACAACGCAAACTGTTGTGCTATACTCTACTGTTCGAAGGCAATGGCTGACGAAAAACCACCAAAAATAAAGGGGAATAAGCCCAAGGCCGATAGCGAAGATCGATTTCCAAATCCGCGCTCGTGGATGCTTTGGGCGCTGGGTATCTTCATGGTAGTGATGCTGTTTCAGGTCGGCAAAACAGCCAACAGCGGAGCCGTCGACAAGGTAGATTACGCCACCCTGGAGAACTGGATCTCGAGCGGAATTGAGGTCAAAGGCCACATCGAGCATCCCCCTCCCAACGCCTCCGTGATGTGCACCATAACAGGGTACCGCGTTGAGGGTGGTAAAAAAATCCCGTTCTCGTTTGAGGACAAGCTTGACGAGGATCAGGAGAAATCCCTGAAGGCATCTGGGTTCCAGTCGCGCGATAAGAACACCCTGCTGATGGGGTTCCTCGTGAACCTGCTGCCGATCCTGCTGATTTTTCTGCTGATCTGGTTTGTGCTGATCCGACAGATCCGTAGCGCCGGTCGTGGCGCGATGAGCTTCGGAAAAAGCAAGGCCCGGATGCTTAACAAGGGGAAAAACAAAATCACCTTCAAGGATGTCGCCGGTGTCGATGAAGCCTGCGAAGAGGTCTCCGAACTGGTGGATTTTCTCAAGGATCCAAAAAAATTCCAGAAGCTCGGCGGCAAAATCCCAAAGGGCATCCTGATGGTCGGCGCTCCGGGTACCGGCAAGACGCTGTTGGCCAAAGCCATCGCCGGCGAGGCCGAAGCCGCCTTCTTCAGCATCAGCGGCTCGGACTTTGTGGAGATGTTCGTCGGCGTCGGCGCAAGCCGCGTGCGTGACATGTTCGAGCAGGCGCGCAAGAACACACCCTGCCTGATTTTCATCGACGAGATCGACGCCGTGGGACGCTCGCGCGGCCACGGGCTGGGCGGCGGCAACGACGAGCGCGAGCAGACGCTCAACGCGCTCCTCGTCGAGATGGATGGCTTCGACACGCAGGACGGGATCATCATCATCGCCGCCACCAATCGACCGGACGTGCTCGACCCTGCGCTGCTGCGTCCGGGCCGCTTCGACAGGCAACTCGCGGTAAACCTGCCCGACGTGCGCGGCCGCGAGGATATCCTCAAGGTACACGCGAAGAAAGTGAAGCTGGCCAAAGAGGTCGACCTCAGCATCATTGCCCGTGGTACTCCCGGTTTCTCCGGAGCGGAACTGGCCAACCTGCTAAACGAGGCCGCGTTGCTGGCGGCGCGTACCGACAAGAAGTCTATCAACATGACCGAACTCGAGGAGGCCCGCGACAAGGTGCGCTGGGGCCGCGAGCGCCGCAGCATGGCCATGACAGACGAGGACAAGAAAATCACCGCATGGCACGAGGCCGGCCACGCGCTGCTGAATGTCCTGCTCAAGAAATGCCATCCACTGCACAAGGTCACCATCATCCCACGCGGCCAGGCACTTGGAGCCACAATGTCGCTGCCCAAAGAAGATGTGCTCAACCGCCAAAGCAAGGAAATGCGCGAGACGATTGCCATGACCATGGCCGGCCGGATCGCCGAGGAAATCGTGACCGGCGACCTATCCACCGGCGCGTCCAGCGATATCAAGCAGGCCACCGGCATGGCCCGTGCCATGGTCACCCAGTGGGGTATGAGCGACAAACTCGGCATGGTCCTCTACGGGGACAGCGACGACTACGTGTTTCTCGGCAAGGAGATTTCACAGAACAAGACTTACAGCGAGCAGACCTCCCAGCAGATCGATGCCGAGGTTCGGAGGTTGATCGACGAAGGTTACCAATTGGCCAAGAAACTCATAGATGATAACCGAGACAAACTCGACCTCATCGCCAACGCACTGCTTGAGCACGAGACACTCGACGGCAAACAGGTCGAGGACATCGTGCTCACTGGCAAATTTACCCCCACTGCGCCCCCGCCAGACGTTGATCCTCCCTCGGGAGCCGACGCCGGCACCCCCACGCCGGACGTGCCGGAGAGCAACAAACCCAAGCTCGACGACGGCTTGGGCGACCCCGCTCCCGCGACTGCCTGACGCTTTTTGCCAGAAGAACTCAAGACTTCAACAGAAACCCTTTGACTTGTAGTAACTTGGGCAGTTAATTTGTCGCTCCCGGACTGAGCAATGCCCAAGCTGATCGTTTTAACCGAAGGAATCGAGCCAACCTCGTTTGAGTTGACGAAGGAAGCTGCTTCTGTAGGTCGCGACGACGAGAACGACATCACCCTCCCGCATCAGTCCGTCTCTGGCAGTCACGCTGAGTTGGTGATGAGAGGCGAGGACGTGCACGTCCGCGACCTCGGCTCCACCAATGGCACCTACATCAACGGCAACAAGGTAGCCGAGTCGCCACTGCAGCCGAGCGAAGTGATCACCTTCGGCGAAGTGGAGTTGAAGCTCGATGGCCCCCGGAAAGCCCAGTCCCATGACAAGCAACTCGAGCAGGGTGTCCGGCTGGGGAACCTCGACTCAGCACCCAAGGGGCCGGCCAAGGGCTTCAGCAAAAAATCGGATAAATCCGGAAGATACTTCGTCATTTTCGGCGTGGTCGTGGCCTTCGTGATTATCGGCGCGCTGGTGATGGCTTGGACGAGATTAAATTAAGCCGTCGCGCTTGGCCAAGCGCAAACCTCCCCGGTCACCCCTCCCTCAACCAACGTGCTGCATTGGCCGCCGCGTAAGTCACGATGATGTCCGCACCGGCACGCCGCATCGAGAGTAGCGACTCCATCGTCACAGCCCGCTCGTCTACCCAACCGCGCTTGGCTGCCGCCTGCATCATTGAGTACTCGCCGCTCACCGCGTATGCCGCCGTCGGGCAGCCGAAGTGCGACTTCACTCGGTACAAAATATCAAGGTAGGCCAAGGCTGGTTTCACCATCACGATGTCCACACCTTCACGCAGATCCAGCGCCACCTCGCGTAACGCCTCCTCCGCGTTGGCGGCGTCCATCTGGTAGCTGCGCCGGTCGCCGAACTGCGGGGCCGACTCCGCCGCGTCGCGGAACGGCCCGTAGTACGCCGAGGCGTACTTCGCCGCGTACGACATGATCGGCGTATCGCAAAAACCACCCGAGTCGAGCGCCTCACGAATCGCCGCCACGCGACCGTCCATCATGTCACTCG
>DBNL01000174.1:7591-24111 GCA_002299785.1 Verrucomicrobia bacterium UBA673 | reverse complement strand
GTGTGTTTTCTCGCCGGAACCGCCGGTTTATCCGAAGACAGATGGCACGGTGTGCGCCAGTCGCAGTGAAGCGGGGGAGTCGTCATCGTCGCTCAAGCTCAATTGTGAGTGGGGCTTTGGCGCGGCGACATTCGTGACCGGGGCATTCGGTTTTGCTGCTGCGGGAGAGGTGGTTCGGCGTTTGGCCGGTGAGTGTTCGGTGTGATTTTTACCGCGTGAGCCGGGCTTGTTTTCGGCTTGGTTGGTGCTACCGTTGTGGCGATGAGTCAGGACGCAGTATCGGTCGAAGTGCGGGGTATTCTCCCCGCGAACAGTGGCTGCGCTGTATTCATCGGGAACGAGGAAAAGGTGTTCGTCATTCAGGTGGAGCACAACATGGGAGCCGTGATCGGCATGTTTCTGAATGACACCCCGAAGGAGCGGCCGCTGACCCACGACCTGATCGGGCACTTGCTGGATGGGTTCGGCATCAAGCTGCTACGGGTCGTCATCACGGAGTTGAAAAACTCGACTTACTTCGCCCGCTTGATTCTCGAACAGGAAAACGAACTTGGTCGCAAGCTCGTGGAGGTCGATGCCCGACCAAGCGATTGCCTGGCGTTGGCCGCCCACTATAAGTCGCCGGTGTACGTGGTGGCGGATTTGTTCGACGAGGTGGAGGACATGACCGAGGTGCTCACGCAGATTCAGGCCGCCGGCGGCGACGAAGAGCAGAGTTGATTTTTATTGGCATGCCGGCCACTAACCCCCAGCTTCCCGCCGAGCCGCTCTGCCTCATTTTTGGCGACGAGGATTTTCTTGTGCGTGAGCGCGCCAGTCAGATTTTCGAGGGCTGGTGTACCAGCGCCGGAGGGGAAGACCACGAGATTGTCAACGGCACGGTGCGCAACGCCACTGAGGCGCTGCAGGTGTTGGCCAAGCTCAACGAGGCTGTGCAGACGCTACCTTTTTTTGGCGGAGCCAAGGTGGTGTGGCTGCGCGCGGCCAACTTTCTTGGCGACGAGCGAACAGCCTCAAGCCGTGAGGTGACCGATCGGCTTAACGGCTTGGCCAAGGTCTGGGAGACGTTTGACTGGCAGGGGGTACAAGTGCTGATCAGCTCTGGCAAGGTCGATAAGCGCAAGGCGTTTTTCAAGTCGGCAAAGAAGATCGCCTCTGTCGAGGATCTGTCCGTTGCCGACAAGGAACGTGGCAGCAAGGCGGCGTTGGTCGTGCGGCAGCGCCTGGCCGAACTGGGCAAAAAAATCACATCGCACGTTGCCGACGAGTTGATCCTGCTGGCAGGCTCAAACCTGCAACAACTACACACCGAAGCTGACAAACTTGCGGCATACTTGGGCGGACGCGACGAGGTCACGCGGCAGGATGTGCAAGAGATCGCAACCCGCACTAAGCAGGCACAGGCGTTCGCGCTGGCCGACGCGCTGGGCGAGCGGAATTTGCCCAAGCTCCTGCGTGTGCTTGACGAGGAATTGTGGGTCGTGAAACTCGACACCAAAAAATCGCCGATTGCGCTGCTCTACGGCTTGATCTCAAAGGTGCGAACGATGATTTTCCTCAAGGAGATGTTGAGGCTGAAATGGATTTCCGCCGGTTGTGGCTATCCGCAATTCAAGTCACAACTCGAAGCTATCCCGGACGAACGGCTGCCGGGCGATCGGAAATTCAACCCCAAAGCGATGCACCCGTACATGCTCTTCAATGCGCTTGGCCACGCGCGGCGCTACTCGGAGGAGGAACTAACCCGATCGATGGACATACTGCTGACTTGCAACAGGCAGTTGGTCTCGTCGAGCACAGACGACACACTGCTGCTGCAACAGGCGCTCGTACAAATCGTCAGTAAGGCGGCATGACCCGCCACTTCGCAGTGGTCGGTTGTGAGGCTCTCGGGGCTTGGACAAGCGGGGTTTTTGAATGTTCATCGTGCGGGTTGTTCTTTACGCTCTACCGCGCATGAATCAAGTGGCTCTCATCACGGGTGCGTCTCGCGGGATTGGCCGTGGCATCGCGCTTGAGTTGGCTGCGGAGGGGTTCGACCTGGTGATCAACTACGCCGGAAACCAAGCTGCCGCTGCGGAGGCTGCCAAGCTCTGCACCGAGCGGGCTGCCACCGCCGGTCATACAATCCGCGCCGAGGTGTGCCAGGCTGACGTTGGGCAAGCGCCGGATCGCGAGCGGTTGACCGGGTTCACGCGCGAGTCGTTTGGCCGGCTCGATCTGCTCGTGAATAACGCTGGCATCACCTCGATCGGCCGCGCCGACTTGCTCGACGCCACCGAAGAAAACTGGGATGCCCTCATGGCTGTCAATTTGAAGGGACCGTTTTTTCTCAGCCAACTCGCCGCCCGTTGGATGGTCGAGCAGACCGAATTCGATGCCGAGCGCCGACCAAAAATCATCAACATCTCTTCCATCAGCGCTCACGCCGTTTCAACAAATCGCGGCGACTACTGTGTGGCCAAGGCCGGCCTTGGGATGGTGACCAAGCTCTTCGCCGCGCGCTTGGCCGATCACGGCATCAACGTTTACGAGGTTTGCCCCGGCGTGATTGCCTCCGACATGACCGCGCCGGTGCGGGAAAAATACGATAAGCTCATCGCCGACGGGCTGACGCCGATCCGCCGCTGGGGCGAGCCAAGCGATGTCGGCAAGGCGGTCGTGGCATTGGCGCACGATTATTTTCCGTTCACCACCGGTGAAGTGTTCAACGTGGACGGTGGCTTCAACGTCCGGAAACTTTAAGGCATGGCTATCAAGATTGACCGCAAACTGACGCCACAAAAGCTCGTTCCCAAGCTCGAACGGTTTTTCGATCTATCGGGGCAGAAGATTTTGTCCATTGAGAAAAACAGGCGTGCGGCCAAGGGCACGCCGGTGTTCACCGTAAAGGGCCAATACACCACGCGCGGCTGGACCGAGTGGACGCAGGGCTTTCAGTTTGGCTCGGCCGTGCTGCAGTACGACGCCACCGGCGACGAGCGTTTTTTGAAGATTGGCCGCAAAGGCACGGTGAAGCAAATGGCCTCGCACGTGTCGCACATCGGCGTGCACGATCACGGCTTCAACAACATCTCGACCTACGGCAACCTTCGGCGGCTCATGCGCGAGGGGAAGATCGCCCACGGCCCTCGCGAGATGGAGTTTTACGAACTCGCGCTCAAGGTCTCCGGCGCAGTGCAGGCCGCACGCTGGACGGACATTCCGGGCGGCGGCTACATTTACTCGTTCAACGGTCCGCACTCTCTGTTCATCGACACGATCCGCTCGCTGCGCTCACTCGCGGTGGCACATCAGCTTGGTCACGTGTTGATGGGAGAGAGGGATCGGAAAATTTCGCTGCTCGAGCGTCTCGTGAGGCATGCCGAGGCGACGGCGGCGTACGGTGTTTATTACGGCGAAGGCCGCGACGCTTACGATGTGCGTGGCCGCACGGCGCACGAGAGCATTTTCAATATGAACGACGGCACCTACCGCTGCCCGAACTCGCAGCAGGGCTACTCACCGTTCAGTACATGGACGCGCGGTCTGGCCTGGGCGGTCTGTGGGTATGCCGAGCAGCTCGAGTTTTTCCGCACGCTCAAGGATGCCGCTCTCAAGCCGCTCGGCGGTCGGCGAAAATTGGACGCTATGCTGCTGAAGGCCGCCACCGCCACCGCCGATTTTTATCTCGAGAACAGTTGCACCGACGGCGTTCCAGCCTGGGACACCGGCGCGCCGCAACTGCATCGCTTGGGCAACTACTTGGCCAAGCGCTCAAACCCGTGCAACGATTTTGAGCCGCTTGATTCCTCCGCGGCGGCGATCGCGGCGCAGGGACTGATCCGCTTGGGTAACTACCTGATCAATAGTGGCAAAAAAGCCGGTGGCACGCGCTATCGTCAGGCCGGCTTGACTATATCCAATACCCTTTTGCAGACGCCGTTCCTCTCCTCGAGTGCCAGGCATCAGGGCTTGGTTTTGCACTCGATTTATCATCACCCCAACGGCTGGGACCATATCCCGCGCGGCAGCAAAATCCCCTGCGGCGAAAGCTCGATGTGGGGCGACTACCACGCGCGCGAGTTGGCGCTGATGCTCCTTCGCGAAGCGCGTGGTGAGTGTTACCCAACCTTTTTCGACTATTGATTCACCGTGGCTGATCCGTTCAAACTCAAGCGCATTCCGGCGCTGAAAACCCCGGGAGCCTTCCGTGAACACGTCGCGTCGCTTGGCCTTGATTTGCCGTGCGACGACGCGATCCTGCCGCGCGCTGAGTCGCCCTTGTCCAAGCCGCTCGACCGAATCATGCTTGGAGGCAAAACCTCCGGCAACCGCATCGCGATTCACCCGATGGAGGGCTGGGACGGCACGACAAGCGGCGGCGTGACTGACGAGATGACGCGCCGGTGGCAACGTTTCGGCGAGAGCGGGGCCAAGCTGATCCTCGGCGGCGAGGCGATGGCAGTGCGCCCCGACGGTCGGGCCAACCCGAACCAACTCATCCTCAACGAGGAAAACCAAGCCGACATCGCGAGTCTCCGCGACACGCTTGTCGCGGCGCACGCCGGGCGATACGGCTCGACCGATGACTTGGCGATTGGTTTTCAGCTCACGCACTCGGGACGCTTCTGCCGGCCCAATGTGAAAACCAGGTTCGAGCCGCGAGTCGCGTATCGGCACCCGATCCTCGACGCGAAATTCAACGTAACCAGCGACGATCAAATTTGGATCGACGAGGAAATAGGCGAACTCATCGGCAGCTACGTCGTCGCCGCGCGACTCGCCGCCGGAGCGGGGGCAGACTTCGTCGACCTCAAGCATTGTCACGGCTATTTGCTGCACGAATTTCTCAGCGCCCACACTCGCCCCGGCAGGTACGGCGGCTCGTTCGAAAACCGTACGCGTATCGTGCGTGAAATCATCGATGGCATTCGCGCGGACGGAAACGACATCGACGTAATTATTCGCGTGAGCGCGTTCGACTTCGTGCCGTTCCACTCCGATCCGACCCGGTCGCACTCGGGCAAACTCGGCCCCGGCATCCCGGAGGATTTTTCCCATTGCTTACCATACAACTATGGGTTCGGACTGAATCCCGATAACCCGCTGGAGGTTGACCTCACTGAGCCGCAGCAGTTTGTGAAGTTGTGTGGGGAGTTGGGCGTCAAGCTCGTGAGCCTCAGCGCCGGTTCGCCGTATTACAATCCGCACATCCAGCGTCCCGCCGCCTATCCGCCTTCCGACGGCTACCAACCAGCGCACGATCCGCTCATTGATGTCGAGCGGCAGGTTCAAGTCGTACGCCAAATTCGTGAAGCCGCGCCTGCTAATCTCGCTATCGCTGGTTGTGGCTACAGCTACCTGCAGGATTTTTTACCCCAGGTGACACAGCGCCTTGTGCGCGAAGGGTGGGTGGATGTCGTCGGTCTGGGGCGGATGGTTTTGAGTTATCCGGACATGCTTCCCGATGCGATGGCCAAGAGAGCGCCGACGTCCAAGCGCATTTGCCGGACGTTTAGCGATTGCACCACTGGTCCGCGCAATGGCATGATCAGCGGTTGTTTTCCGCTCGACGACTACTACAAAAACCGTCCCGAGTTCGGTCAGCTCAAGCAAATTAAAAAGTCGCTTTAGACGGCCACCGACAAACGTGATCGTTCATCACAGTCAATTTCCGCATGCCGTTCAGCGACAGTTGCTCGACGGCCTTAGGCGTGGCCAGGTGCCGCCCAAGTTTTTGTACGACAGCGATCGGCAAACGCAAAAGTGGCTCGCGGTGCACAGGGCGCATTCGCCGTCGCGGACTGAAGCCGGCGTGCAGTCGATTTACGACCAGGCATTTGACGAGTCGCTTGGCCAAGCGGCGGATGAGGCGGTTTGTCTCGTTGGCCTGGGTTGCGGTGGCGGCCAAAAGGACACCCGTTACCTAGCTAAGCTGAAGTCGATTCATCCGATTGTTGACTACGTGCCGTGCGACGTCAGTCAAGCGATGACGCGGGTGGCGCGCGAAGCAGCGTCCGCGGAGTTGCCGCTTGAACGCATTCACCCTCTCGTGTGCGACCTTGCTAATACTCCCGACCTTGGCCAAGTGCTCGATACAATCGTTACACCGAAAACCAAGCGCGTGTTCACCTTCTTCGGGATGATTCCGAACCTTGAGCCGGACGTGATCCTACCGCTTCTGGCGGAGCTTTTGTTGGAGGGCGATCAGTTGTTGCTTAGCGCCAACCTCGCGCCTGGCGACGATTATAGAGGCGGCGTGGAGGTTGTTCTTCCACAGTATGATAACGCCGAGACTCGTGACTGGCTGCTGTCGTTTCTCCTTGGATTGGGAGTGTCGGCAACGGATGGAAGGTTACGATTTGGTATTGAGCAAATTGACGAATTGTTGCGGATCGTCGCTGACTTCGAATTTTCCGAGTCTCTTGACCTGAGCATTGAGGGCGAGTCGTGTGAGTTTGTCGCCGGGCGGTCGTTGCGGCTTTTTTTCTCCTACCGCCACACCGAACAAACCTTGGCCAAGCAATTGGCCAAGCACAGTTTCACCATCGCTGCTTCGCAGGTTGACTCCTACGCAGAAGAGGGCGTTTTTAGAGCAGTGCAGGTTTAACTGTCATCGTATCTTTCTTGGCGCATTCCTCCCGGTCGAGCAGAAGTAAGGCTTGAAGATATTGAGCTCGGGTATGACCTTGATGAGCTTGAGATGATTCTCGGCGCTAACGACCGGGAAACTTTTGCAGGCGAATTTCTTCTTTTTTTCATCGCCGTAAAATCGAGGTCATTTAGGTGAGTGTGAGTTGTTCGCGCTGCACGAGGTCGCGGATGAGGGGATCGTTCCTGGCATCGGTGCGCCGGATTTTCAGCAACCCTGTGCGAACAGGGATTTTGCTGCTACCGCAGCGGCGGTTCCGTTTACGGCACGGGGAGTTCGTCGAGGATTTTCTGAATTATGGTTTCGGAGTTTTTCTCCTCGGCCTCGGCCTCGAAGGTGACGGACACCCGGTGGCGCAACACGTCCTGTGCGACGCTCTTCACATCCTGCGGTGTGACGAAGCCGCGGCCCCGCAGGAAGGCGTGGGCCTTGGCCGTTAGGGTGAGCGCAATGGTGGCGCGAGGCGAGGCCCCGAGCTGGATGAAATCGGCGACGTCGATGCCGTAACGCTCCGGGTAGCGTGTGCAGCAGACCATATCGACGATGTAGTCCTTGACCTTGTCGTCGGTGTAAATGCTGTTGATGACTTCGCGCGCCTTGAGGATGTCCTCGACGGTGACGACTTGCTGTGTTTCAGGCGCGGCATTGGTGCGGCCCATGAGGTCGAGGATCTGACGCTCCTCGTCGCGATCCGGGTGGGTGATTTTCACCTTGAGCATGAAGCGGTCGATCTGCGCTTCGGGCAGCGGGTAGGTGCCTTCCTGGTCGACCGGGTTTTGGGTGGCCATCACGAGGAACGGCTCCGGCAGCGGATATGTCTTATCGCCGATGGTGACCTGTCGCTCCTGCATGGCCTCGAGCAGGGCGCTCTGCACCTTGGCAGGGGCGCGGTTGATCTCGTCGGCCAAAACCAAGTTGGCGAATACCGGGCCTTGCCGCGTGGTGAAGCCACCGGATTGCGGATTGTAAATCTGCGTGCCGACGACGTCTGCCGGGAGGATGTCGGGCGTGAACTGCAGCCGAGCGAACTGGGCGTCCATACAGTTGGCGAGTGATTTGATGGCGAGCGTCTTGGCGAGGCCGGGCACGCCCTCGAGTAGCACGTGGCCGTTGGCCAGCAGGCCTATGATCAGGCGCTCGACGAGCATTTTCTGACCGACGACAACCTTGGCCATTTCCCCCAACAACGGCTGCACGAAGGCGCTGGCGTGTTCGACTTCCTCGTTGATTGCTGTGATTCCTGCATTCATGGGCGGCGGAGTATCTTCATTTTTCAAAATTAAAACAAGGTGCGGGCGCGCTCGATGTCGCGCGAAATCTGGGTGGCTAATTCGTCGGTCGAGCCGAACCTCTGCTCGTCACGCAGCCGCTCGACCAGCTCGATCTCCATCGCCTGGCCGTATAGGTCGGCGTCGAAGTCGAGCAGGTGCGCCTCGACTTGCAGTGATGGATCGGGGTTGGCCAAGGTGGGGCGCAGGCCGATGTTGAGGACGGCGCGGTGTGTCACCTGTCCAAGTCGGGCGTGCGCAGCGTAGACGCCGTTGGGCGGCAGAGCCAAGCCGTTGGTGTCTAGATTGGCGGTCGGGAAACCCAGCTCTCGGCCGTGTCGATCGCCCTCGACGACGGTGCCCTCGATAGCGAATGTGCGGCCCAGCATCTGCCCGGCGGCGTCGAGGTCGCCGGTTCGCACGGCGGCGCGGATGCGGGTGCTGCTGACTGCCTGGCCGTCGAGCGACACGGCCTGTAGTCCGTGCACATGGAAGCCAAGCGCTTGGCCAAGCGTCCGAAGCAACCCGACGTTGCCGTCGCGCCGGTGGCCGAAGGTGAAGTTTGCCCCGACACAAATGCTATGGATCATTCCAAAGCCGTCGGCGAGTTCGCGGATGAATTCTGCGCCGGGCTTGCGGCTAAACGCGGTATTGAACTCGATAAGCAATACGTCGTCGATGCCGAGTGACTCGATGGCGCGGAGCCGCTGATTGCGGTTTTGCAGCATTGCAGGCGTACGGTCTGGGGCGATGACGCTGGCCGGGTGGCGGTCGAACGTAACGGCTACGGAGCGGCCCTCGTTCCGGTGGCTGTCCTCGATGGTTTGCCGAAAAACCTGCTGGTGGCCAAGGTGTACGCCGTCGAACATGCCGATGGCTAGGCAGGCTTTCCCTCTGCCGATGGCCAGATCGGCGGGTTGGTGTATGATCTTCACAACTCGGTGGCGGCGGATAGCTGGAGCATCGGCACGACGCGTCTGGGCAGATCGTCCGGCGAGAGGGTTGTGAGTTCTTCGAGTGGGGTGGCTGCGCTGACCTTGAATTTGCCAGAGACGGTGCGGCGCAGGCCGGCCAGATGCGCGCCACAACCAAGCGCTTGGCCAAGGTCATGCGCGAGTGCTCGGACGTAGGTGCCTTTTGTGCAGGCGACCTTGAACCAGGCAAACGGCGACTTGTACTCGGTGATCTGGAAATTATAGACGTGAATGAAGCGTTTTCTGCGTTCGACTTCGATGCCTTTGCGGGCGAGCTTGTAAAGTGGGGTGCCGTTAATCTTTATGGCGCTGACCATCGGCGGCAGTTGCAACTGGTCGCCTAGGAAGTCGTTGGCCTTTTCCTGCAACGCCTCGAGGTCGAGGTCGGGCACTGGTGTGGTTTCGTCGATCTCACCCTCGGCGTCGAAGGTGTTGGTGGTCTCTCCGAGCTTCATCGAGCCGACGTAAACCTTGTCGTCGGACATCATTTTCTCGGAGAGCTTGGTGGCCTTACCTAGCAGGAGAGTCAGAAGACCTGTGGCAGCTGGGTCGAGTGTGCCGCAGTGGCCAACTTTTTTTATGCGGTAACATTGCCGGACGGTATCGACGATATCGTGTGAGGTTGGTCCGGCCGGCTTGTCGATGAGGAGTGCGCCGTCCAGTGCGTTGAACTCCTTCATGCTCATGTTGGGCGCGCGTCGAGAGCCTTTCGGATGGCGGCGACGACGCGGCGCTGGGTGGTCGGCAGTTTGCCGGGGATGCGCGCACCGGCCGCCGCCGGGTGCCCGCCGCCGCCGAACAGCCCGGCGATGTCGCTGACGTTTATGTTCTTGTCCTTGGAGCGGAGGCTGATGCGCGTCAGCTCCGGCTCGAGTTCCTCGAACACACAGGCGACGATGACAGGCTCAATGGCGCGGATGTGGTCGATCAATCCCTCCGTGTCGCTGGCGGAGGCGCCGGTGCGGGAGAAGTCCTCCTGCTTCAGCCAAAAGTAGGCAATCTGGTTGTCGTGTGTGAGTCGGAAATTGTTGTAAACGCGCTTCAATAGCTTGACGCGGGAGAGGGGGTAAGACTGGTAGATTTCGTCGCAAACGGTGGCGAGGTCAGCGCCTTTTTTTACAAGGTCGCCGGCGGCGTAGTAGGTGTCAGGTAGGGTGCTCGGATACTGGAACGAGCCGGTGTCTGTCGAGATGGCGGCGAACAGGCAGTCGGCAATTCGCGGCGTGATTTTCCAGCCAGCCTCCCTGATGAGCTGGTAAACCAACTCGCCGCTCGAAGGCTCCTTGCTGGCGATCCAGTTTACGTCGCCAAAGCGGGTATTGCTGGTGTGGTGATCGATGTTAATGAGAGTTCCGCGGTTGGCGATGTGTTCCTGCACGGTGCCCAGTCGCTCGATGCTAGCAGCGTCGACGGAGATGACGCAGTCAAACGGCCGCTTGATCGGCCTCGGCGACTGGATGAGTTGATCTGGGTCGAGAAAGCGCAGCTTGGAAGGGACGAGATCCTGATTCCAGCAGATGACCTCCTTGCCCTGGTCGAGCAGCGCCAGCGCGAGGCCAAGTGTTGAGCCGATGCAGTCACCGTCCGGCCGCATGTGGCTGCAGACAGCTATGGTGTGGCTCTTGCCGATGATCTCGAGGATCCGATCAATCGTTTTCAAACGGGTCTTCTTCATTCTCAACGTTGGGCAAGGGAGATTTTTTATTGAGCTCGTCCAGAATGTGGAGCACCCGATCGCCGCGGTTGTGGGCGTCGTCCATGACAAACTTCAATCTTGGCGTGTATCGAAGCTCGACTGCTTGGGCAAGCTGGCCCTGGATTTTGCCGGCGGCCTTCCGGACGGCGCGGAAGGCCTTGTGCTGGCCTTTCTCATCGCCGATGGAGGAGATAAAAACCGTGGCGGAGTGGAGATCATTCGAGACGCCGACTTCGCTGACGCTGATGAGGCCAAGCTCGACAGGGAACTCGCGCCGGAAAATCTCGTTGAGTTCCCGCTTGAGAAGCTCTCGCACACGATTGTGGCGCAGATTTGGCATGGCTGACGGGCGATTAGATTATAATTTCTGGGCGACCTTCTCCTGCATGTAGCACTCGATAATGTCGCTCTCCTTAAAGTCGTCGAACCCGTCTAGCCGGATGCCGCACTCCATGCCGGTGCGGACCTCGTTGACCTCGTCCTTGAAGCGCTTGAGCGTGTGCGAGATACCCTCGTACACCAAGTCGCCCTTACGGATGACACGCATCTTACCGCGCACAATCTTGCCGCTGGTAACGGCGCAGCCGGCGATATTTCCGCCCTTGCTGAGGTCGAAAATCTTGCGCACTTCGGCCTGCCCGGTGACGACATCCTTCAACAACGGGTCGAGCAAGCCAGCCATGGCCTCCTTCACCACGTCGATCAACTCGTAAATGATGGCGTAGAGCTTAATCTCGACCCCTTCGCGCTTGGCCACCTCGCCGACGCCGGTGTCGATCTTGGCGTGGAAGCCGAGGATGACTGCGTCCGAGGCACTGGCCAGAGTGGCGTCGGACTCGGTCACGGAGCCCACTCCGGAGTGGATCACCTCGGACTGCACCTTGTCCGACTCGATCTTGTTAATAGAATCGACGATGGCCTCGACCGAGCCCTGCGTGTCGGCTTTTATGATGAGCTTGAGCACCTTGTCCGAGGTCGCTTCCATGCGGCTGAACAAAGTCGCAAGAGTCATCTTACGTTTGCGTGCCGACGCTTCGTCACGCTGCTTCGTGTCGCGATCCTCGCAGATAGAGCGGGCCTCTTTTTCATTGGGAAGAATGTTGAACTCCGCTCCGGCATCGGGCACGCCGTTTAGGCCAAGCACCTTGACAGCAGAGGAGGGGCCGGCTTGCTTGATGCGTTTGCCCTCGTGATCCACAAGCGAACGCACCTTTCCGAAGTGGTTGCCACAGACCATCACGTCGCCGACCTTCAACGTGCCCTTACGGACGAGCAAAGTGGCTGTTGGCCCGCCGGCCTCCAATCCGGACTCGACGACGTTGCCGACCGCCTTGCGGTTGGGGTTAGCCTTGAGCTCGAGCACCTCGGCTTGCAGCAACACCATCCCGAGCAGTTTGTCGACGTTCGTGTTTTTTAGCGCGGAGACATCGACGAAAATGGTTTGTCCTCCCCACTCCTCGCAGACGAGACCTTTTTCCTGCAGTTGCGTGCGGGCCATCATCGGGTTGGCCGACGGGTGGTCAATCTTATTGACGGCGACGATGATAGGCACCTCGGCGGCCTGCGCGTGGGCAAGGGCTTCCATCGTCTGCGGCATGACGCCGTCGTCTGCGCCGACGACGAGGATGACGATGTCGGTGACATTTGCGCCGCGGGCGCGCATGGCGCTGAAAGCAGCGTGGCCCGGCGTGTCGAGGAAGGTGATTTGCTCGAGCTTTTTCGGATGTTCGGGGTGCGGGACGTTAATTGTATAGGCACCGATATGCTGGGTGATGCCGCCGGCCTCCCCGGAGGTGATGTTCGAGTGGCGGATGACGTCGAGCAGCGTTGTTTTGCCGTGATCCACGTGGCCCATGATCGTGACCACTGGGGCTCGGGATTGCAGATCCTCCTTGATGTCGTCGGCGTCGAGCACGACTTTTTTCATGGTGGAGGTCTTGACCAGGCCGGCGCCGCGCTCGCGACGTTCGAGCCGGAACCGGAAACCGTGTTTGGCGCAGATTTCTCGGGCAGCTGGCTCCTCGATGGATTGGTTGATGTTGGCGAAGACGTTGAGCGCCATCAGGTCGGCGATCAACTGGAATGGCTTACGCTTCATCTCTTCGGCGAGATCGCGGACGATGATAGGCGGCTTCATGGCGATCAGCGGGCCATTAGCCGGTGCCGTGAATTTTGGCTTGGGCGGGCCGGGCGCAGCCGTGGGAGCGGTTGTGGGCCGTTTGGCCTCCGGTGCCTTGGCCGGTTTCTTGTCTTTTTTCTTTTTGCGTTCGCGTATCGCCGGCCGAACCGGCATATTGCCCAACTCGATAAAGCCCACTTTTTTACCCAGGTCGGTTGACTCTTCCTCCTCCTTCTCTGGATCCTCGACTTCCTCTTTTTCTTCCTTACTTGGCTCCTCGGCTTCCCCTTCCTCTTCCTCTTCCTCTTCCTCGGCGGCGTCCTGCTCCGGATCGGCCTCGGTTTCGTCCGCAGTTTCCTCTTCGAGTTCTTCGACGGGAGCGGTGATGATGACCGGCTCAACCGCAACAGGGGCAGGCTCGGGCTCGGGTTCCTGGGTACCGGCGATTTTTTCCTCGAGGTACTCTGCGGTGATTTTATCGAGTGTGCTCGATGCAACCTTCGCGTTGGTGATGCCCAACTCTTTGGCCTTGGCCAGGACTTCCTTGCTGGGTATCCCTACCTTTTTAGCAATCTCATAAATGCGAACGGGCATAAAAAATATTTATTTGCGGCTTGGACAAGGGCAGCTTCGCGCTTGTACAAGCGGTGGGGGAATGTATCCGGTTACTCAGCCTCCTTGGGCTGGGCGGTTACTTTCTCGGCGGCTTCATCCCCTGTTTCTGAATCGAGTTTGGTGACAGCGTCGTTTATCAGCGGGTTGGTGCCCGCTCCCGCGCGTCGCACTTTCTCGGCTTGGGCGGCCGAAAGGACCGACTCGGCATGTTCGGTAAGGCCTGGTATGTCGGCGAGGTCGGATACCTCGACGCCGTTCAGTGCATCCAACGTCAGAAGACCCGCGTGCACGAGGGCGTCGGCCTGTTCCTTCTCGATGCCGGGTATGGCGGCTAAGGCGTTAACGGCATCGGCCACTTGCTCCTCAAACCCGACCCGAACCTCCTGCTCGGGATCGATGTCGATCTGCCACCCGGTGAGTAAGCTGGTGAGGCGAGCGTTTTGGCCGCGCCGACCGATGGCCAATGAGAGTTGATCGGGATCCACCAAGACGTGAACCCGTTTTCTGTCCTGCTGAATCTCTAGCCGCTTGAGTTGTGCCGGGGCGAGGGAGTTGGTCACGTAAGTCTCGATGTCCGAATCCCAGCGGATGATGTCAATTTTCTCGTTGTTGAGTTCCCGTACGATGTTCTTTACGCGCTGGCCACGAAGCCCGACGCAGGCCCCGACGGGATCCACCTTCTCGTCTCGCGAGTGTACCGCGAGTTTGGTGCGAAAGCCCGGTTCCCTGGCGATGGCCTTGATCTCGATGGTGCCGTCGTTGATTTCCGAAACTTCGAGCTGAAACAGCTTGATGACAAAGTCGGAATCCCTGCGAGAGAGGATAATCTCGGAGCTGCTATCGGATCCCTCCACGGCCTTGACTAGGCAGCGGATGCGTTCGCCCCGTTGGTATTCTTCGGTGGGCACCCGCTCGCGGTTGGGCAGCAGAGCCTCAAACTTGCCCAAGTCAACGAGGACATCCGAGCGGTCGAATCCCCGTACCTCGCCGCTGACGATGTCGCCGACGCGGTCTTTGAACTCGGTGTAGATCAACGCTTTCTCTGCCCGGCGAATAGCCTGCATCAGTGCCTGCTTGGCATTCTGCGAGGCGATCCGGCCGAAATTTTTCGGGGTGACTTCTACTTCAAGTTCCTCCTCCAATTGGGCATCTGGCTTGAAACGCTGGGCGGAGTCGAGGCTGATTTCGTTTTGTTTGTCGGCGACCGTCTCCACTACGATCAACGTAGCGAAGGCGCTGATGTCCCCGTTTTTGCGGTCGATTTCACAACGGAGTTCCCGGGCGGGGCCGACTGCGCGCTTAGCTGCGGAGACCATTGCATCCTCGACAGCGCTGATAAGGATCTCGCGATCGAGCCCCTTTTCGCGCTCCCAGTATTCCATGCTGGCTATAAATTCTGCATTCATCGTATCCGTCTTTCGACAAGGCTCAAACCGTTCGTGCCGAACAAAAAAGCCGGAAGATTGCTCCCCGACTTCACTCGTCCGTAACAGAGTTGACTCACTACATTGACACCCTCAGGTGGCAACCGGGTTCAAGCTAGTCGTTTGGTGCAAGCAGCGTCAAGTGCAAAAGGCGTCCCGATTTGGCTGTTTTTTGTTATTTTTCCAGAAATAGGCGACTTGAGACGAATTAGGGTTTCCCGTTTGGTTGCCTGCGGGTAGCTTGTCGGCGAAGTGGCGAACGATCGACTGAAGGACGCTTGGCAGCCATTGACATTCGGGGGCGTGGCCAGGTTTGCCGTGGCCAGTAGTTGGCGGTTGCTTGGGGTGGAACTGATCTTTGCCCTCTTCGTTGCCGCCACGTTGGTTTGGTTTGTCCAGCAAGCTTGGGTGCCGGAAATCGAAAAGGCCATCCAGCAGATGCCTATGACTGGGGAGATTTGCGACGGTCGCCTCGCATGGCCAAGTGAAGCGGTGCTTTTACAAGAGGGACCGTTTATGCGAATTCATGTAAGCCCGGTAGGCTTCACAGAAATGGGTGTCGTGGAATCAGCCGATCTTGTTTTGGCCTTTGGCCCGAATGATTTGAAGTTAGGCAGCAGCTTGGGGCTTGGCCTGTTGACGCTGCCTTATCCGCCGGGATGTTTGTTTTTTAGCAAAACAGAGCTTGAACCTTGGTGGGGGGCTCGCTCTCACATGGTGCTCGCTGGGTTTGGCCTGATGGTCATTCTCGCTCTGATCTTTGCCTGGTCAGTGATGGGCTGGCTGTACATGGTTCCGGTCAAAATTTTCTCCGTCAACCAAGTTAGTTGGGCTGGAGCCAAAAAAATCGCCATCGCCGCACAAATGCCGAGCGTCTTGGTGATGATCGCCGGCATCGTACTTTACGGTCTGAAGCAAATTAACCTCGTCGCGTTGCTGGCTGTTTGGGGCGTCCACTTGGTATTGCCGTGGGTCTATTTGATCTTTTCCCCGATCCTCGCACCGAAGCCACACAAGCCAGAGAGGAAGGCTAAAAAAACCAAGGCCAAGCGCCGAACGGAAAACAATCCTTTCGATGAATCTTCAGAAAATTCAGCCAACCCCTTCGGTAGCGACTGAAGCGACCAAGGGCTTGGCCAAGCGCGGTCGAAAAATACACAAATAAGCGGGACGCGCGATTAGTTAGGCAAGCAAGAGATGAGACATTGTGGCACACATGACTCGAATTAAGAGTGGTTATCTGTTTAGGTTTATTTAGTTAATATACTTATTAATAGTTAGTTAAATCTTTTTATGGGCACTTGGCATTAAGGTTGCTATATAGATTCTGTATTTGTTATGGGAAAAGTTTTAGGAATTGATTTAGGAACGACGAACTCCTGCATGTCTGTCATGGATGGCGGCGAGCCGCTTGTGCTTGAGAATTCGGAGGGCCGTCGGACGACGCCTTCGGTTGTGGCGTTCGGCAAGGACGGCGAGCGCTTGGTCGGTGATGCAGCCAAGCGTCAGGCGGTGACCAATCCCAAGAACACCGTTTTCTCCATCAAGCGTTTCATAGGCCGCAAGTTTGAGGAGGTCGGTGGGGAAGCCAAGCGTATCCCTTACAAGGTTGTGAAGGCTTCCAACGGAGACGCCGCTGTCGAGGTGGAGGTCAACGGGGAAACCAAGCAGTTCAGTCCCCCGGAAATCTCAGCGATGATCCTGGGCAAACTCAAGGCCGACGCCGAGATGCGTCTGGGAGAAACGATCACCGAGGCCGTCATTACGGTGCCGGCCTACTACAATGACAC
>DBNL01000174.1:4503-7200 GCA_002299785.1 Verrucomicrobia bacterium UBA673 | reverse complement strand
ATCAACGAGCCGACCGCTGCTTCGCTAGCTTATGGGCTCGACAAGAAGGCGGACCAAAACATCGCCGTGTTCGACCTTGGCGGCGGCACCTTTGATATTTCAGTACTGGAGATTGGTGATGGCGTGTTCGAGGTGAAAGCCACCAATGGCGACACCCAACTCGGCGGCGACGATTGGGACAATGTGGTCATCGACTGGGTGCTCGATAGCTTTAAAGAGGAGAACGGGATGGATCTGCGGAATCAGCCCGACGCCTTGCAGCGTATCAAGGAAGAGGTCGAGAAAGCAAAGATTTCGCTGTCTAGCTCCACGAGTTACGATCTGAATCTGCCTTTTATCACTGCCAACGACAGTGGGCCAAAGCACATCAACCTTGCATTGTCCCGAGCCAAGCTGGAGCAGTTGTGCGAGCCGCTGTTCGACCGGATTAAAGGACCTGTGGAGGACTGCTTGAAGGACGCCGAGGTTGCTACATCTGATATCAAGGATCTTGTTCTAGTGGGCGGAATGACTCGCATGCCAAAGGTGGTCGAGACCGCCGAGGCCATCGTCGGCATGAAACCCAATCAAGGAGTGAACCCTGACGAGGTGGTAGCGGTTGGCGCCGCCATTCAGGGCGGTGTTTTGAAGGGAGACGTGAAGGACGTCCTGCTGCTCGACGTCACGCCCCTTTCACTGGGAATCGAGACAATGGGCTCGGTGATGACCAAGCTTATCGAGCGCAATACCACCATCCCGACCAAGAAATCCGAAATTTTCTCCACCGCCGCCGACAGCCAACTCGCAGTGGATATCCACGTGCTGCAGGGCGAGCGCGAGTTCTCCAGCGACAACAAGAGCATTGGCAAATTCCAGTTGACCGACATTCCGCCCGCGCCGCGCGGCACCCCGCAGATCGAGGTGACGTTCGACATTGACGCCAACGGTATTCTCAATGTCAGCGCAAAGGACCTCGGAACGGGCAAGGAGCAGAAGATTACCATCACCGCCAGCAGTGGCCTCTCCGATGAGGACATCGAGAATATGAAGCAGGACGCCGAGGTACATGCCGACGAAGACAAGCAACGTCGCGAAGAGGTCGACCTGCGCAACAGTGCCGACAACTTGGCCTACCAGACTGAAAAGTTACTCAAGGACAATGGCGACAAGATTTCCGGTGACAAAAAGAGCGCGCTCGAGGCGGCGAACAACGAGCTCAAAGAAGCGTTGAAAGGTTCCGACACAACCGTGATCAAGGCCGCCACCGAGAAACTACAGCAAGTGGTGCAGGACGCCACCGCCGATATTTACAAGGCTACACAGGAAACTCAGGCGGCCGGCAGCGCGGAGCCGAGCGGCGATGATGAACCGAGCGGAGATGATGAACCGGCCAAGAAAGACGAGGGGCCGATCATCGATGCTGAGGTCGTGGAGGAAAAGGCGAACTAGGATTTTAGCCGCGCTTAGCCGGGACCGGGTGGTTTCGACTTTTCGGCGCGACAAACTTTCCCGCCTCGTGCGGGAACACCAAAATAAGTTAGATAAAAAACAAACATGGCACTTAAACTAAAACCGCTCGGCGATCGAATTATTGTTGAGCCGATCGAGGACAAGGAGCAGCAATCGGAGGGTGGTATTATCATCCCAGATTCTGCCAAGGAAAAACCCACCGAAGCCAAGGTACTGGCATTGGGCACAGGCAAGACTGACGACAATGGCAACAAGATTGCCTTCGAAGTCAAGAAGGGCGACAAGGTGTTGACCAGCAAGTATGGCGGCACAGAAATCAAGGTAGATGGCAAGGAACTCAAGATTTTGAATTCTGACGACATCCTCGCAATCGTTGGATAATTTTTGAAAGGAATAATTAACTATGTCAGCAAAACAACTGAAGTTTGATGAGTCCGCGCGGCAAGCCTTGTTGAAGGGTGTTTCCACCCTAACCAAGGCCGTGACCGCGACCCTCGGCCCCAAGGGCCGCAACGTCGTTCTAGACAAGAAGTTCGGCTCCCCTACTGTCACCAAGGATGGTGTCACTGTGGCCAAGGAGATCGATCTCGAGGATCCGTACGAGAACATGGGTGCCCAGATGGTGCGCGAAGTGGCGAGCAACACCAGCGACGCGGCCGGTGACGGCACCACTACGGCGACCGTCCTGGCCGAGGCCATCTTCCGCGGCGGCCTTAAGCATGTCACCGCCGGGGCAAGCCCGATCGCCATCCAGCGTGGCATCCAAAAGGCGGTCGATACCGCCGTCAAAGCGCTCGACAAGGCTGCCAAGAAGGTGAAGGACAAGGAGGAGATCAAGCAGGTCGCCACCGTGTCCGCGAACTGGGATGACGAAATCGGCAACATCATCGCTGAGGCCATGGACAAGGTCGGCAAGGATGGCACCATCACAGTCGAGGAGGCCAAGTCAATCGAGACCACGCTCGACGTTGTCGAGGGCATGCAGTTCGACAAGGGCTATCTTTCGCCTTACTTCGCCACCGATACCGACTCCATGGAGTGTCGCCTCGAGGACGCCTACATTCTCATTTACGAGAAAAAGATCAGCTCCCTCAAGGACATGGTGCCGCTGCTCGAGAAAGTTGCCAAGACTGGCAAGCCGATGCTCATCATTGCCGAGGACGTCGAGGGCGAGGCCCTGGCCACGCTGGTCGTGAACCGCATCCGCGGCACGCTGAACATCGCCGCCGTCAAGGCACCCGGCTTCGG
>DBNL01000174.1:0-4179 GCA_002299785.1 Verrucomicrobia bacterium UBA673 | reverse complement strand
GATCGCCGCAAGGCCATGCTCGAGGACATCGCTATTCTCACCGGTGGCCGCTGTATCACTGAGGACCTCGGAATCAAGCTCGAGTCCATCGAGTTGAGCGACCTAGGCCGATCCAAGAGCATCGTGGTGGACAAGGAAAACACGACAATGGTCGAGGGGGGGGGCAAGTCCTCCGAGATTCAGGCTCGCGTGAACCAGATCCGCCGCCAGATCGAGGAGACCACCTCAGACTACGATCGTGAGAAACTGCAGGAGCGCTTGGCCAAGCTCGCCGGCGGTGTCGCCGTCATCAACGTCGGCGCAGCCACCGAGAGCGAGATGAAGGAAAAGAAAGCCCGCGTCGAGGACGCCCTGCACGCTACCCGTGCCGCAGTGGAGGAAGGCATCGTCCCCGGTGGTGGTGTCGCCCTGTTGCGCACCCGCCCGGCCATCAGCAAGATGGAACTCGAGGGTGACCAGCAGATCGGTGTCTCCATCATCCGCTCCGCCGTCGAGGCGCCGCTCCGTGCTCTCGCTTCCAATGCCGGCCTCGAGGGTGCCGTGATTGTCGAGTCAGTCCTGAAGAGTAAGGGCAACAGCGGCTTCAACGTCGCGACCGAGAAGTACGAGGACTTGGTAAAAGCCGGTGTGGTGGATCCTAAAAAGGTGACTCGCACAGCGCTGCAAAACGCCGGCTCCATAGCCGGACTGCTGCTGACCACCGAGTGCCTGATTACGGAGATCCCTGAGAAAGAACCGCCAATGCCGGCGGGCGGTGGTGGTCATGACCACGGCATGATGTAATTACCGTAGTTTCAACTACAAGGGCGGGGCAGAAATGTCCCGCCCTTTTTTTGTCGGGTAGGGTTGGCGGCTTCGCTTGGGGACAACTCCGGCTTGGCAGGCCCTTCGGCCTCTGCTTAACTCAACGCCCGCTGATGCATCATCGCTGGGTTTGTTTTTTTCTCTCGTTGCTCGTCGCTTGGCCAAGCGTCAATTGGGCGGCTGAACCAGCGTCGCCGGGCGAGTCGTCGTGGGAGATCGAGTCGCTTGATCCGGGGGAGTTCGATTATGATCTCGACAAGGGGCTGGTCATCCTGAACGACCGTTTCCGCATCACGTTCGAGGAGCAGGGCGAACGCGCCTACATTATCGCCGACCGAGGTCGCCTCGATCAAACCACCGGCGAGATCTTCGCCGAGGGCGGCGTCATGCTACAAAACCAGCAGCGCGTCGTCACCTCCGACCGCCTGTTTTACAACTTCCAAACCCGCGCAATGCAGACCGACAATTTTCGCGCGGGGCAGGCGCCGTTTTTCGTTGAGGGCACCAACATCAAGGGCGACGCCACGAGTAACCGCTACTCGGCCGACGACGTTTGGCTGACCACCGACGACCGCTCCGCTCCGGTGCTGCGACTCCGCACCCGCCACTTGAGCATCGTCCCTGGAAAATACGTCGAGGCCCGTGGCGCAACGCTTTACGCAGGAAAAGTCCCGGTGTTTTATTTTCCGTACTATCGCCACCGGCTCGATCGGCCGCCGAACCAATGGGGCCTCACGCCCGGTTATCGCAGCCGCTTCGGCTTCTTTTTCGAAGGCTCGTATGACTGGCACTTGAGCGATCAGCTCGGCGGCGAGGCGCACCTCGACTACCGCACGCGCCGGGGCTGGGCTATCGGCCTCGACACGCGCTACGACCTTGGCCAAGCCGGCAGCGGCGAGGCGTCGGTTTACCTGCTCGACGACCGCGATCCCGCCGCCGGCGCGGGCCGCCTCTCCCGCAGCACCGATTTCACCGATCGCAACAACCGGCATCGGCTCAGTCTTTATCACTCGGTTAACATCCGGCCCGACTTCACGGCCAAGTTCGTATTGCAGGATCAGAGCGATGCGTTCGTGAACCGCGACTTTTTCGAGAGTCAATTCCGCCGCAACCCGCAGCCGGCGTCGCACGTCGAGATCGCGAAGCATTGGAGCAACTTCAGCGTCAACCTGCTCGCCCAGCCTCGGGTCGATGACTTTTACCAGACCGTCGAGCGGCTGCCGGAGATTCGCGTGACCGGCCTTCGACAGCGACTCGGCCCGTCGCCGGTTTTTTACGAGAGCGAAACCTCGGTCGGCCACTTCAGATTTCGCCCGGCCTACACCGACCTTGGCCTGCACGATTACGAGGCGTTCCGCGCCGACACGCATCAGCAACTGCTCCTGCCACGCACCTACTTTGGCTGGCTCAATGTCACGCCGCACGCCGGTGTACGGCTGACGCATTATGGAGCGACGGCTGGTGACGATCCCATGCTTGGCCAAGCCGGCGGGATGGATCGCTCCGTGTTCAACACCGGCGTCGAGTTGTCGTTCAAGGCGTCGAGCACGTGGGCAAACGCGTCAAGCCGCCTGTTCGATGTCGACGGACTGCGGCACATCGTGCAGCCGTTGGCCAATTACATTTACGTGCCGGAGCCGGACAAGCGCCCGTGGGAACTGCCCCAGTTCGACCGCGAGCTACAGACGCTGCGCCTGCGGCCGATCGATTTTCCCGACTACAACTCGATCGACAGCATCGACTCGCGCAATGTCGTACGCTTGGGCATCCGGAACCGCCTGCAAACCAAGCGCAACGGCCAAGTTGACGACTTGCTGAACTGGGAACTGTTCACCGATTGGCGTTTGGAGGCGAACGAACGCGAGGAGCGCTTCAGTGATGTATACTCCGATCTGGAGCTCACGCCGCGCTCGTGGTTGCTGCTCGGTTCCGAAGTGCGCTTCGACCCGAACGACCACCGGCTCAACGAGGCCAACCACACGGTTTCGCTGCTGCCCAACGACCGCTGGAGCTGGACGCTCGGCCATCGGTACCTCCGCGATTTGTCGCCAGACGAGCTGCGGGAGCGCTACCCGTACGACCCGTTTTTCCAGCAGCAAATCGACGCCGATTGGCGCTGGGGCAACGACCTGTTGTTCAGCCGCGTGTATTATCGCTTGAACGAGGAGTGGGGGTTCCGGATGATTCACCAGTTTGAGGCCAGTGATGGCACGATGGAGGAGCAGAGCTACAGCGTGTACCGCGACTTCACCAGCGTGACGGCGGGGCTGCGCTTCCGCCTGCGCGATCACCGTTCTGGCAAGGACGACTTCAGCGTGAGTCTGGTTTTCTCGCTCAAGGCCATGCCCAGCCTAGGCTTGGGAGAAGACAGCAACCGCCTCGAGACCCGCTTCTTCCGCTGATCGAACCGCGCTCGACGCCGCTTGGCCAAGCGGTTAATTTCCCCTCCGTGAAAGCCAAACTCCGTTTCCTCTTTGTATTCTCGTTGTTGCTCACTGCTGTCGTTGGCAGGGCAGAGCGCCTGGTTTTGGTCAGCGCATCCTACGGCAAAAACATCGTCGCAATCACCGACCGCAACGGCGACGTGCTTTGGTCGCACAAGACCGCGGGCCCGCAGCAGGGCCACACCGGCCACCACGACGTGCATCTCCTGCCCAACGGCAACATTCTTTACCATGACAGTTGGACCAAGCTCACCGAGATGACGTTGGCCAAGGAAGTCGTCTGGACCTACGACTCCGCCACGATGAACGGCAATAAGGGCAAGCGGGTGGACGTGCACGCTTTCGCGCGCCTTAAAAACGGCAATACCTCGATCGTGGAGAGCGGGGTTGGGCGCATCATCGAGGTGGATAAAAAAGGCAATATTGTCCACGAGATCCCGATGAAGAGAGACGGCCGCCAAAACACCCGTTGGGTACGCTTCACGCCGGAGGGCAACCATCTCGTCACCTCCGAGAACCCGGGCGTTGTCACCGAGTACAACCGCAAGGGCGAGATCGTTTGGGAGTACCTCATTAACACACGCTGCTACGGCGCGATCCGCCTGAAGAACGGCAATACACTGATCGCCTCTGGCAGCGGCCACAGCGTGGTCGAAGTTTCGCCCGATAAAAAAGTCGTTTGGGAGATAAAGGACAAAGTGCCCGGCACCGACATCGGCCTGGGCTGGATGACCGCGTTGCAGGAAGTCAAAAACGGCAATTTCGTCGTTGGTAACTGCCATGCCGGCGAGGCTAATCCGCAAATCTTCGAGATCACGCGTGACAAAAAAGTCGTCTGGGAATTCGACGAGTGGGAACTGGTCGGTAACGGCCTGGCGGTTTGGCAGGTGTTCGATGGGAAAGCATCGAAGAGCCTTCGCAAACAACTGGC
>DBNL01000046.1:17978-19805 GCA_002299785.1 Verrucomicrobia bacterium UBA673 | reverse complement strand
ATTTGGAGCCCCACCGCGGCACATTGATCCTGGTGCTGGGCATTCTCAGCTTGGTTTTGTGCGGCTTATTCACCGGCATACCCGCCTGGATTATGGGCAAGGGCGACCTCATAAAGATTCGTGGCGGCACCATGGACCCCGAAGGCAAAGACTCCACCAAGGCTGGTATGATTTGCGAAATTATTTCTTGTACCATCACTGCAGTCATTTTGGCCATTTTCATATTATTAATTTTTGTTGGAGGAGGCCTCGCTGCATTGAGTAACTGAATCTGACCGGAGGGAAATCTGGCGGCCAAAAAAACTATGACTCGTACAACTGATGCGATCCTCCGTATGCGCTGCATACACGTTAATTGGAACGCCGATCGTGGACATGGAATATTATTTTAAGGCTAACGATAAAGATGAGACGGAGTACGGGCCACTTGAGCAGGCGCAGATTCGCGACTGGCTTGTAGAGGGCCGAATGGACGGCAACTCACAGGTGCGCTCAGCCAACTCCGAAGACTGGTCGCCGCTGTCTGGCCATCCGGAGTTGAGAGAACTCCTTGCCCCTTCAAGGTCAACACCATTACCCACTCCCTCATCTCAGGCAGACGTCAAACATTATGCACCCCATCGAGGAACTATGATCCTCACCTTTGGGATTTTGGGTATAGCCTGTTGTTTCCCTTTCGGTATCGCAGCATGGATCATGGGCAATACTGATCTCCCCCAGATCGAAGCCGGAATGATGGATCCAAGCGGTAAAGGCACCACCAATGCCGGTAGGATTTGCGGCATCATAGGGACCATAGTGGCTATCATCGGCTGCGGAGCTCAGCTGCTAATTATCGCCGCGGAATTCTCCCAAATGTAATCACCGCGAGCTTAGCCAAGCGGCGTTATCACTACTCATCATCCTCGACTCCGCTGGCTTTACCTGCGGGGCAGCCGGCGCGAAGCCAACCGTTTACAAAAGGATCGAGGTCACCGTCCATCACCGCCTTCACGTCGCTCGCCTGCACGTTGGTTCGCAAATCCTTCACCATGCGGTACGGCTGGAAAACATAGCTACGAATCTGGTTACCCCACGAGATACTCCCCTTGTCGCCGTAGAATTTCTCCAACTCGGACTTCTGTTCATCCTCGCGCCGCGCGGTGATCTTGGCCATGAGAATGTTCATGGCAGTCGCGCGGTTTTGGTGCTGCGAACGCTGGTTTTGGCAGGCAACCACCAGCCCTGTAGGGAGATGACGGATACGCACCGCCGTCTCCACCTTGTTGACATTCTGCCCGCCCTTGCCGCCGGAGCGGAATGTGCCTACCTCGAACTCGGCCGGCGGTAGTTCCTCCTGCTCGCTCTCCTCGATTTCAGCAATGACATCAACACTGGCGAAACTGGTGTGGCGGCGTTTGTTCGAGTCGAACGGCGAGATACGCACTAGCCGGTGCACCCCCCTCTCGGCCTTGCAAAAGCCGTACGCATTCTCGCCGCCGATCAGCAGCGTAGCGCTCTTGATACCGGCGACTTCACCCGGGAGCAATTCGCTGATCTCGACCGTCCAGCCGCGCTCCTCACCCCAGCGCTGGTACATGCGTAAGAGCATGTTGGCCCAATCGCACGACTCGGTGCCTCCGGCGCCGGCGTTGATAGAAAAAATACAGCTACTCCGATCGTGCGGTCCGTCAAGCATCAGCTCCAGTTCGAGCCCCTCAAGACGCCCGGTGAACTTGGCCAAGTCAGTCGTCAACTCGAACTGGATGTCCTTTTGCGTGGCCTCGTCCTCGCCATTCGCGAGCTCGAGCATCGTCTGCATATCGGCGAGTTGCGTCTCGGCCTTGA
>DBNL01000046.1:499-17595 GCA_002299785.1 Verrucomicrobia bacterium UBA673 | reverse complement strand
GCGTAAGTGCGATTGTCCCAGAAATTGTTCTGGGACATCTCCCCATCAATTTCCGTCAGGCGGTTTTGTGTCTTTGGAACGTCAAAGATACCTCCTGAGATGAACAATTTGTTCTGCAGCAGCTTTCAGTTGATCCTCAATGTCCTCAAACATAACTGCCCTCAATGTATTTTTTAATGTTTCAAGTTTCAAGTTTTAAGATTGGTTCGCGGCTATCGGTTCTTCAAAATTAAAACATGAGGTTTTAAGGATTCATTCTTTAAGTTATATGCTGAGCTGTATTCTTTCGCAGCTTAAAAAATTTTCAGTTCTTCAAGCCCTTGCTCATCCGTGAGATCCGTGTCCCATTTTCAAAATGAGAACTAAAAATTTCACACCCAGATGCCCTGCTCCTTGAGTTGTTTTTCCGCCTGTTCGGCCCAGCCGCGGTTGGCGGCGGGGCTGGCGGGGCTGGGGTGCAGTATGCGGCCAATCCTTACATCCGCTTGGCCAAGCACTTCGAGCGCTTTTTTCTCTGCGAACCCGCCAACGGCCACGAGCCATTCTGGCTGCAAAATCGCCACGACCCTGACCAAGTGCGCGTTGCAGATTTCCTCAAGCGGCTGGGTCTCATCAGCGGGTAGCTTGTCCGGCGTGCGGTTGCGGCCGGTGTCCTCGAGGAAGGCCAACGGGCAGTAGTTCACGACGAAATGCCCAGCGAAGAAAGCCTCCGGTTGCCCAAATTTTTTGTTGAAAAAACCCCAAAACCGGCGGCCACTCACCTCGCTGCGCGGGCAGTCAAGGCCCAACACGAGGCGCTTGGGATGCTCTTTAGCCGGCTTGCCGATGGGCGCGTCGATGCGGAGCCAGTCGCGAACAGCGGCCACCTCGCCGAACGGCACGCCAACCTGTGCCATGCCGAAGGGCCCGGGGTTCATGCCTAGAAAGATCACGCGCTTGGCCCCGCCCCCGTAGCGGCTTAGAAACTGCTCGTGCGCCGCCCAAGCATAGTCGAGCGGGTTGTAAACGAACTCGACCGGCGGCATAAAGCCAAGGCGGTTGACAGCATCGCGCAACTCGGCGGCGGCAGCGATAAGTTGAGTGGCTTCGGCACGTTTTGGCACAGCGGCGTTATAGCCCCAACGCCAGGGATTGGCCAAGGTTTGCGTTGCAGCGCAAGGGCGTCGGGTCTAAGTTTGAAGCCGTTCGAGCAGCCAGACAACTATGAGTGACAAAATGATGATGACCATCTCCCACGCCATCAACGACGTGGTGCTGGTGGTGCTTAAGACGCCGGAGATTCTCGAGCCGGTCGGGATCTCGCAGGAAAAGTTTTTCGCCAAGGTGCTGGGCTATGACGAGACCGGCCTATGGGTGCAGCTCCCCGACTTCGAGCTGCCGGTTCGAGTGGGTGAAGACTCCAACCTGTGGATCCCCGAGTCGATGCAAAAGGTAGATGCCTCGGCAATGATCCCGTGGGGGGCAATCGGCACCGTCATGCATTTCCCAAACGTCGAGGGTTACGACAAGCCCAGCCCATTCAATCGCGACATCGGATTCAGTAGCAAAACCGAGGATTAGGCGGAATCTTCCTGCTTTCCACGATGTACTTTGTAAAGGTGTTTGAAATGAACAAACCGTTCTCACACTGCATGCCGCCAACCCGTTTCTACCCGTGCTGGGTAATTAGCCTACTGGTGGCTGCCACGATCCTCCTCTCTCAAGCCGCGATGGGCGATGACGACAAACTCAAGGTTCTGCCTGCCGTTAAGGTAGACCTACCCGGGTTGACGGCTCGCCAAATTATCAAAAAAGCCAGCGAGGCAGCCAAACGCAACGGCTTAGGCGAGATCGTCTTTTCTTTTCTACGTCAAGCTGAGGTTGAAGACCTCGATTCAAAAGGAAACATCCGGAAGGGTTACACAAAGACATACCGTGCCTACACAGATGGACGTGATCAGGAACTGGTTAAGGTGGACGGCAAGCCGGCAAGCCACCGGCAAGTCACTCGCGAACAAGCCAGAAACCGTGAACGACAGCAAAGATACCTTGCGCGAAAAAAGGAAGGCGGCACCAATAAAAGTGGAAACTTGGTCACAAAAAATGTTGATTTGTTCCAGGAAAAATTTACGCCTGTTCTAGCTGGCATGGGATCAGTTAATGCTCGCCCGGCCTACGTTATTCAATTGCAACCAAACAAAGACCACAAACTCAAGAGCCGAACTGTTAACCGCTTCATGGACCAACTCAACGCCAGGTTGTGGGTGGACAAGGAGGAGTTTCATATCGCCAGAATCAACGCAAAACTAAAAAAACCGGTCACATTTCTTGGAGGCTTGGCAGGAGCAGTTAATGCGATCAGCATTTCCATTTCTCAAAAACGATTGGCCAAAGACACGTGGGTAGACGAAAGCGTTTCCGCAAATTTTGACGCCCGGATATTCTGGAAAACTTACCACTTCCTAATGAAGAGTCGGTCCAGCCACTACGAGGCCGCCACCACACTTGGAGACAACAGCGGAACAAAACCTCCGAAGAACAAACCGGATCAGTTATTTTAAACTAAAACACCTCGGGTATTACTCCTGCTTGGTGTCCTTAAACCCAATACGTAAGATGGTGATACCCGGATCAGCTACTCCGGTTTCGGCAAAAACATTGGCGATCAAACGGGTTTTAGCCCAAATGCAAAAGCCGTATAAGCAATCCAAAACAAACGCCCTTTTTGTTTTTTACCAGGTTCCCAAGCAAGCCTTCTTTTCCCTCTTGACACACCTCTCCGCATAGTCATCTTTCCCGAAAGTATAGGCTTCCAAATTTGCAGGGAGGCTTGTAACCAGGGAGTCCAATCATGTTGAAGATCAGTGCAGGCAGCGGAGGCTGCGAAGAATTTTGCGACGGTATCGCCCGGCGTGACTTTATCCGAATCGGTGCCATGGGCATCGGCGGGCTGACCATGGCCAATATCCTTGAGAACGAGGCTAAAGCCGGCATCGGCTCCTCACACAAGGCGGTCATCAATATTTTCCTTCCCGGCGGGCCGCCGCACCAGGATATGTTCGACTTGAAACTGGACGCGCCCCGGGAGATCCGCGGCGAGTTTAACCCAATATCCACCAACGTCCCCGGCCTCCAAATCTGCGAGGAGTTTCCTCGCATGGCGCGGATGATGGACAAGTTTACCGTCATTCGATCCATCGTCGGCGCCACCGGCGGACACGATGCGGAGCAGTGCATGACCGGCCGATCACCCCGCAACCAGCCGCCCGGCGGCTGGCCCAGCATTGGCTCTATTTTATCCAAGTTAAAAGGCCCAGTAAAACCGGACATGCCTCCGTTCATCGGCCTCTCACCCAAGACCGGCCATATCCAGTGGAGTGACCCCGGCAAGGCCGGCTTCCTTGGCCCGGCGCATGCGGCCTTCAAGCCCTCGGCCGAGGGTAAGGAAGACATGACACTCAACGGTATCACGCTCGAGCGTCTGGACGACCGCCGCAAACTCTTGGAAAGTTTCGACCAACTCCGACGCGACGTCGACAACTCCGGCTTGATCGAGGGCATGGACGCGTACAACCAACAGGCATTTGGTATGCTCACCTCCGGCAAACTCGCCGAGGCGCTCGACATCGGGAAGGAAGACGTGAAGCTGCGCGACCGCTACGGCCGTGGCACACCCAAGCTGACAGCCGACGGCGCGCCCAAGTTGCTCGATCATTTCCTGCTCGCCCGACGCCTCGTCGAGGTGGGTGTGCGCTGTGTGTCGCTCTCCTTTAGCCGGTGGGACTGGCACGGCGGAAACTTCAACCGTGCCCGGCAGGATTTCCCCATGCTCGACCAAGGCATCACCGCGCTCGTTGACGATCTGCACCAACGCGGATTGGACAAGGATGTAGTCGTCGTTTGTTGGGGTGAGTTCGGACGTACACCGACTATTAACAAAGACGCCGGCCGCGACCATTGGCCGCGCGTCTCGTGCGGCTTACTCGCCTGCGGTGGACTCAATCACGGACAGGTCATCGGTGCGACCGACCGCCTCGGCGGCGAGGCTAGCGACCGGCCGGTAACCTTCGCCGAGGTGCACGCCACGCTGTATCACGCGCTCGGTATCGACCCAAATGCTACCACCATCGATGATCTCAACGGTCGGCCACGGTACCTCGTTGAGAACAACACCCAACCGCTGCATGAGGTCATCTGACCGGCGAAAAACACTTTCGCAAATCCTTCTCTGGCCAAGCCGAGAGGGATTTGTTTTTTTGATACTGACGCTATTCAGCCCCGCGCTTGGCCAAGGGGCCGACATTCGGTTGACTATCGAGCGAACTGATCCCCTGGAATTATCTTGGGTAACCGCCTCAATCACCCAGCCCGGCACGATCTCAATTATACCCGACACACAACTCGAAAGATCAACTGATCTCATTCATTGGCAGGCACTTGGCCAATCACAGACCGGAGGACTAGACACCCATTCACTCACCGTAAGCCGCATAATCGAAACGGCATCCAGCCCTTGCTATTTCCGCATCCGCTCGCAAGTCAATCTGCCAAAAGCTGACTTAACCAAGCACAACTTGGTTGCCGCTGATCTCCGTGGCGCGAACCTCTCCGGCGCAAACTTGACCAACACCGATCTTGCCCTGGCCAAACTCGACGGCGCAAACCTCACTGGCACAAATCTTACCGGCGTAAATTTCTCCGAGACTGTGCTTGGTAGCGTCGACTTCACCGACGCCAATCTCACCGGTGCAACGACCGCTCCGTGGCACCACTTCCCCGAAACGATTTACCGCAACACCACCCTGCCAGACGGGACCGTCAAAACCGACACGCCCGAACGGCAGTTGCTGATTAAGCTTTATGTAGATGGTGCGCCGAAAGTGGAGTTGGCAGGACGTGATTTTTCCGGATGGGATTTGCGCGGCGTTGAGTTACAAAACCGAAACTTGGCTAAATGCAACTTCACCGGCACCGATCTGCGGAACACCAAACTCGCGGGAGCAAACCTCACGCTGGCAAATCTTCAGGGTGCCAACGGTTTCGAGCCGATTGATCACGAAGCCGTTATCCTTCACCAAACAACACTCCCGGACGGCACGATTAGCGACTGACTCACTTCAGTCGTCGAGCCACGTGAACTCTGGATTATCGCTCTCGCCGCTCAATTGAATTGTGCGATCACCTACTACCAAATGCATCGGCTGGCCCGGTTTTTGCGGCCCAGCCATGTTCGGCAACATGCCGATGTAACTGTTGTTGATAAAACGGTTCGGGTCGATTTCGTTCTGCCAGTCACCCTCCGCATTCTTGAACGTTCGGATCCCGACATTATTACCGTGAAGCAAAATGCCCCGTCCGCTCGAGCTCGATTCACCATCGAAAACAAACCGGTTGCCCTCCACCAAAATGCCCCGCGTGTAATCGCGAATCCGCAGCCCGCTGTGCCACCAAGCAAAGCGGGATTCGCCCGGCGCGACCAGACGAAACGTGTTGTCCCGAATCTCGAACGTCTTCCCGTCGTTCACGCTCCCGCCGCCAACGCAACCGGTGAAACGGTTGTTGCGGATCACTACACCTCGGTTGCCGCCGGTGTCGAAGTTAAACCCGATGCCGCAGTTAGTCACCGTATTCTCGTAAAACTCCGCTCGTTTCAGAAACGCCCCGCCAAACGCGATGCCGTTGGTGATGTCACGAACCTCGTTGTGATGCACGCGCACATCGACTCTGCCCTTGGCCAAGTCCGCACTGCGGTGGCTGACCATGATGGCGGTGCAGTAAGGCCAAGCCGTCCCCGCGCTTGGTCCCCGAACATAACCCTCGACGATACAGTGACGGATCTCGATGATTGAGTCGCTATAACCCAGCAGCTTTGATCCGTCGCCCATGGCGGAGATCACGCGAATCGGAAATACCTCACGCCATGACGGCCTACCACCCTGCGCCCCAAAACCGCTCGCCAACACACGCTCAACTCGCGCCTGCTTCGCCAGCAGATCGATCCCGGCCGTTTTTTTTAAACTCGGCCCAAGCACTGCTTTCATTCCGATCCAGTTACAGTCAAGTGACAAATCGGCGATCCGTAGGTTGTCGAAGTCGCGCTTGGCCATGCGCTGTTTTCCAGGTTCTCCACTGAACTGCGGTCCCCAGCCGCCGCTGATCACGCTGTGATAGGCTGACTTGATTTGCCGATGCCGCGCACCCGGTACGAGTTTGAGAGTCGTTTTGTCAATGCCAGCTCCGTTCACGTGCCAGCGGGGGCGCAACCGGATGCCGTGCGTCTCGTATTCGCCCGGTAAAAAATGGAGAATCAGTCCGTCGCCGTAGAAACCGTACTCCTCAGCCAGACGCTCGAGCGCTTGGCCAAGCTTCGTCGCCGTCGAGGCGTCAATTGGCCTAGATGCGGCCTGGCCATCACCGAAAGACTCGTGACTCACCGCCAGCCAAACCGTCTGATCTGGAGCCGACGGCCAATCGATCTCCTGCGCCGAAGCGCTTGGCCAAGCGACGAGCAGGACAACAAAACGAATCTGGTGAAAAAACAAATTCACAGCACATGGATAAGTTTGGCTCGAAGCGGTTTATTAGTCAATTGAGTGTAAAAACTGGAGTTTAGAGTAAGCGTGACTTTTTTTGTTGATAACGCGTATAACACCTCAGTGACGAATACTCGATTGCTTTGGACCAGTTTTGTCTACGGCTTGACCGTGGGTTCGTTTTTTGTCGGTGCGGAAACGAAGTCGCAGAATGCCCCAACCCCGCCTCCCGGCTATAAGACGCGGCTGGAGATTATGGTGGCGTTTGGAAATGGGAAACTGGAGATCGTCGAGCGGAATGTGCTGCTACCGGATGGCGTCGTGCTGGAGAAGGACATCGAATACGGAAACGCCGGCGGCCACTCGCTGCAGCTCCACCTGTACCGCCCGGCAATCGTCGCCGCGATTTCATTTGGACAAAAACGACCCGCCGACGCTGATCCTTCACGGGATGATCGATCAGATTGCGCCCATTGCCCAAGCGGACGGGCTAGCGGCGCATCTCAAGCGATTGAAGATCCCGCACTCCTACGGGCGGCTCGACGGCTGGCCACATACGATGGACCTGGCCAAGCCGGTCAACGACTACTGCCTGGCAATGATGGATCGTTTTTTTTCGCCAAACACATCCCGCTGCCTTAAAAGAAAAATTTATCCTCGGAGTTTACAAAATGCTTTTTATCCTTTAAACCTGCGGTCTTTTGAATAGGAAAACGCTGGACAGATTTTTTGAGAAGGGGATCGTTGGGCTGGTGCTGGCGGCGCTCGTTTTCTCGGCGCTGGCCACCGGGGCGGTCCGGCCACCTGAGTTTGTCGTGGTGGAGTTATTGGTGGCCGCCGCAGGCATTCTTTGGATAGCTCGCATCTGGCTTGATCCAGTCAGCAATCGCCTTCTTTTTCCGCCGTTCGGCGCTTGTCTTCTGCTCTTTCTTGCCTACGCGCTGTTTCATTATCTCCGGGCGGATATCGAGTACACAGCCCGCACCGAGGTGCTGCGCCTGCTGGTTTATGCGCTGCTGTTTTTTGTGGCGCTGAACAATCTGCACAAGTCGGAGTGGACACAGCTTGCGCTGTATGTGCTGGTGTTTACCGGCGCGGTGATCGCCATTTACGGCATCGTGCAGGTGATCGCGGAGTTGGATCATGTCTGGCACTTCGACCGGCCGGAGCAGTACACCGGGCGCGGCTCGGGGACGTTTATCAACCCGAACCATTTCGCCGGTTTCCTCGGGATGCTGCTGCCGGTTTGTCTGGCGGCGGTGCTGACCGGCCGCGTCAGTCAGCCGATGCGCATCCTGCTCAGCTACTCGTCCCTATTGCTGCTTGGCGGCGTGGGGGTAAGCATGTCGCGCGGCGGCTGGATCTCTACCAGCCTGGCCTTGGTTGCCGTTATCTGCGTCCTCGGCTGGCGGAGGCAGTTTCGGCTGCGGAGCATCCTGCTGAGCTGCGTCGTGTTCGGGCTTATCGGGGCGTTTTTGCTAAAATCAGACTTCGCACAGGATCGGCTGCGGCATGTCAATCAACCGGGCACGTCGGGGCACGTCGGCTCGCGGGCTGAGTTGTGGGGCGCTGCGGTCGAAGTATGGCAAGAGGAAAAGCTGCTGGGCGTCGGGCCGGGGCATTTCGATCATCGCTTCCCGGAGTACCGGCCGGAACGGCTGCAGTCGCGACCGGTGAGGGTGCACAACGATTATCTCAACACGCTGGTGGACTGGGGGCTAGTCGGCATGCTGCTAGTCGGGTTGATGTTGGGAACCATGGTTTCCGGGATTATCAAGAGTTGGAAATACTCGCAGCGCACCTCGAGCGATCTCTCGGCCAAGACCAGCAACCGTTCAGCCTTTGTACTGGGCAGCACAGCGGGGCTGGGGTCGATCGCGCTGCATTCGTTTGTCGATTTCAACCTGCACATCCCCTCCAACGCCATGCTGGCCACCACGCTGGCGGCGTTGTTGACGGCCTACATCAGGTTCGCCACTGACCGATACTGGGTGGCGGTGCGGATACCGGTGAGACTTCTCCTGACCGTGTTGGTTTGCGGTGTGTCGGGCTTACTTGTTCAACAGGCAATACAACAGGCGCAAGAGCACGCCCGGCTCGAGGCATCCCGGTCGGCCGAGTCGTTTCCCAATCAGGTTGAGGGTCTTAGAAATGCACTGAAGATTGAACCGACTAACTTTGAGACGGCTGGGATGCTGGGTGAGATCCACCGGCGCAGGGCCATGGAGTCAAGCCGGACGACGAGAAAGGTAGAGCTAAAAAAAGCGGCTGCTTGGCTGAAGGAAGCCATCACGCTGAACCGGTACGACGCGTATTCGCACGCACGCCTCGGAATGGCGCTGGATGAGCTTGGCCAAGCGGACAAGGCCGGGGAGTATTTTGCCGAGGCCGAAAAACTCGACCCCAACGGCTACCTGACTGTGGCCAACGTAGGCTGGCACAAGATGCATATCGAGGAGTATGCGGAGGCCAAGCGCTACTTCGAGCGGGTGTCACCACCAGACGACCCCAAGACAACTGAAAACGAATCGGAGAACGGTCTCGTGGCATATCGCTCCGAAAAAATTGCACAGGACTTAGCTCGGCACATCCGGGCGGTGTACCTGCCCTACATCGAAGAGCAAATCAGGGACGGCGAGTGATACAAAACTGCTGGGCAGCCGTCGCGACCTTCAAGCTTGACCAAGCGCCGATCTTACTCCTCCCAGTCGATTTTCACCGCGCCGTAGTTGCCGAGCGGCAGCCACAGGCCGGACTCGATGTCGCCGGTGACGCCTCCCAGATTAAACCACAGGCAACCATCCAGTTCGCCCTGCCGAGCGACGGAGAGCGACGCAGGGTTTGCGGTGTCAAACAGGTGCAGCGTGCGCTGGTTATCCTGACCCACAAGACGCCCACCGATGTCGGCGAGTTGCTGAATGCCGGTTTCCAGTTCGATCTCATCCAGCAACACAAACTTGGCGGTTTCGTCGAGCGCTAGGGATTGCATGTAAAAGGTCGTGACATGTCTCTGATCGACTTCCTCAACCGGATCAACTTCTTCGGTCTCGGAAAAAGTCATGTACAATGTACCGTCGCTGGTGACCTTATACGTTTGCGGCCAGCTGCTGGGCTGCTCGACGGAATCAACGAGGAACGCCTCAAGGCCATCGTACGAACTGGCGTCGAGCCAGTTACCATCCCACTTGTGCTCTTCTGTCCAGTGCGCTCCCTGTGTGTAGAGCAACGCGCCACCGTGCGACGTCCCTATCAGCGTGCCAGGGATAGGCATCGCATCGCGTACCACCGGGTGGAACATGTCGGTGTAATCAACCACGTGCAGTTCGTAGCTGGTGACCCAGTAACCTCTCGGCTGGGGAATTGGTTCTGGCATGGGCTTCTCGATCGGCCCCTCAGGATCGTCTGGGTTAGGGTCAGGCTTGGGCTTGTTCTCCTCTTCCTTGCTCCCTTCGTCCGGCTCTATCTCAATGAAGTCTGTGTGCTGACTGCTGAGATACACTAAGCCGTTGTCGTTGAGGATTGCTTCGCTAAAATTCCACCGGTTGGCGTACTTGGTTTTGTCATCCTCGGTTTGCTCGAACGAGAGGTTTACGGACGAGGCCAGGTTTGGCTTTGCAGCATCTCCAACATCGAAGCAAAGCAGTTGCCCGGCGCTCCCGCCATAGTAGCCGGGCCAAAAGGGATCGACTACAACATCATCGATCATCGGTTCGCCTCGCCAGCCCCAGTAGCGGTAGCCGCCGGCGTTTGACCACAGCAGTTTATCCTTATCCGGCCAATTGGCTTTGAACTCGTTGCTCCAGCCCATCTGCTCGTCAACAAGTGCCAGCTCACTTAGCACCATCAACTCCGGCAGATTAGCCAAGTCGATCACCGTCAGGAAGACGTTGGGCTTGAGTTCCTCCGGCTCCGGCTTCTCTTCGGAGCCATCGTCTTCGCCGTTCTCCGGTTTCTCCAGCTGCGGCTTAGGATTGGCGGATTGGAATGCCTGCGTTTGCAACAGGTAAAGCTTATCTCCGTTCACCGAGGCGCCGGAGAGATAGGCTGTCTGTGGCAATACCACCCGTCCAAGCGCGGTGTCGGTGTCATCCTGCGAAGCCACCCTGATGGACGGCCCGCCCTGCTCGCCGAAGTACCAGTTGGAGCCCTTGGCCAACTGCAGCAGATAGTCGCCCGTCGGGATGACTTGATCGACCGTCCACGCCAACTCGACCTCGCTCTTCACAACCGGGTTGTCGCGGTCGGTCGCATCCACCGTAAGCAGCTCCTTGCCGGAGATTGACAGGATATAATCCTGATATTCGGTGGCACGGCGCGGCTGCAGCGCGTGCTCGATGACTCCGCGCTTCTTAAGTGTCTTTTCGTTCAAGTCGATGATCTGGACGTTCTTGACATAGCCGCCCTCCTCGTGGCCTTGGTACGGCACAAGGATCAACCCGGCGTGTGGCAGCACAGTGAAAGCCTTCTCGTCGTACTGCGCCTCGCTCCACGACCAGCGGTCGCCCATGGTGACCTTGTCGAAAAGTTTCGGCTTGGTGACGTCGCTCACGTCGAATAACGACACCGCGACACGGCGGCCGTTGTTCGTGTCGTCCACGCCTATCGAGACCAATCGGTCGCCCAGCGGCTGGATGTAAGTGGACCAGCCTGGCACCTCGAGTTCGCCCTTGATCACCGGCTTGCGCGGGTCGGAGAGATCTACAATCCACAGCGGATCGATTCGTTCGTAAGTGACGATATACACCCGGTCAGCATCGAAGCGTGTGGCAAACAAGCGTTCGCCCTTGGCCAAGCTTAACGTGCCAAGTGCCTCGGGCTTATGCGGATTGGCCAAGCTAAACGTCTCGAGCGTAGTCAGCCAGCGATTACGATTAACACTGCTGTTGCTCTTTAACTCCTCCGAAATAACCGTGAGAGTATCATCACTTAACCGCATCTTGAACTTGTCTGCCACACGCCCAGCTGTGCGGATGGTGGCTGCCTCCTTCATCGTGCCATTCGGCGCAGAGATGTCGATACACCGCAGGTCTGTCTTGTAGTAGTCCTTGGGAACCGAGGTGGAGACGAACAAGAACTTGTCGGTAGCATAAATGTCGTTGTTGTAACCGCTGTAGAAAACCGTCTCGCGCGCGACCGGCCTGGCAGGAGTTTTCAGGTCGAACGCCGACACCTGCGTGCCGTGCTCCCATCGCGTATACGTGTCGCCCGTCGCAGGATTGACAGCTTGTTTTGTAATGTACGTCTGCGATGCGATGTAGAGTGCGGTGCCAACAAGACGACTCTCGCGGATGTAACCCTTCACCGGCACACTGGCCTCGATCACCGGCGTGTTGCCGGCGACATTGACAATAATTGCCTGGCTCTCGGCGTCGTTACCCCACCAGTTGCAGCCATCTCGGACGAGCAAAATCACATGCTTGTCACCGAGTGTGTACATCTGCTCGCCGGCAGCCGGCATCGGTAGCACGCCGCGGATGACCGGGTTGCTTTTGTCCTTGAGATCGATCACCTGCAAGCCGCGCAGGCTATTGAAGAAATAAAGAGTGTCGTTGTGGATGCTCCAGATGTCCGACTCAACAACATCACGCTGCTCGCCCCCATCGACCTTATTGGTATCCCCTGCTTCGGCTACGGAATCAAACTCGTTTCCCTGACCGGGTGCGGGAGTCAAGACGTCTCCGCCTTCATCCTTTTGCCCTCTAAAATCCGTCGTCCCCTTGTAAAACACTGCCGACAGTTCCTCCTTGTCATCGCCCCGGACTCGGAGGATCTCGTTGGCTTTCGTGTAGGCGATTCGGATCACCAGCAATCCGCCGCTACCATCCACGCGCTTGATGGCACGCGGCGTCCAGTTACCAACACCTAAGCGGGATCGTCCCTCCAGTGTGACTTTCATGATGCCCTTGGGCACGCGCACCGTGACCACTACATCGCTGACCTCCATCTGAATGCTGATGATTTCCGGTTGGGCATCCTCCGGTGCAGCCAACCCTGTGTAAACCGGTACCACCCCCGGCATGCCAAAAAGCAACCCGGAAACCAACGCCAACGCCGGAATTCCCCGACACAAAGACATTAAGTGATGCAAACGTTTCATAATAAAAATCCGTTGAAAAAGCACGTTCCCGAAAAGAGACGGGCAAAGACCAGACACCCGCTTGGCCAAGGCGTCAAGGTGTGAAATAAGCGGCGAATTGTGACTATCCCTCCTGTATGATGTGTATTTACTCATTTTTAGTTTCATTTGAAGGTGAATCAAATCATTGATTTTAACTGTCATTTATTGAAATAAAGTTTGATAACTTAAACAAAAAAGATATCAACTGATTGATTAACATCAATCGAATTTTCGATTATTTTTTAAATAAAATGTGACATTTCGCTTTTTTTGCGTTAGTCAGTTGACTGTTTTTTTAAATGAATCACAAAAGTAATGGCCTAAATAAGGGTGAAAAAACCCGTATTTTGCTGCTGAACACCGCCGAAAGGTTATTCGGTCAAAACGGCGTGACGGCTACGTCGTTGCGTGAAGTGATGAAGGTGGCGGACGTCAACATGGCGATGATTCATTACTATTTCAAAAACAAAGACGGCCTACTCGACGCCATCCTAGAGCGACGGCTTGTCCCGATCAATCAAGCCCGGTTGAACTTGCTAGGTCAATGCTCACTCAAAGCTGATGGCAAACCTTTGGCCATGGACGACATCATCAAGGCCTACGTCGAGCCGTTCATCCGGCTCCGCGACAATGCCGACGAGGGAGGCGCCGATTTCCTCAAACTCTTCGCTTGGCTGCGAATGGAACCTAACTTCACCTACCATCAATTGATGAAAAAGCATCTCGGCGATTCGTTGTCTGCGTTTCAAAAGGAACTCAAGCGGTCGCTCCCGAACAAGACCGACGAGGAACTTAACTGGAAGTGGGCTTTCCTTGGGGGAACAGTAGTGATGACGATCACGTTGATGGATCAGATCGATTGGTTCAACGACGAAGGGGACATGGGTGGCAACGCCGACTGGATCATCAAGAATCTGGTCAACTACACTTCGGCTGGGTTTCAATCCAACTTCATTCCCGAACCAACCGCGCAATCAAGCGCTTGATCGGTTGGGGCATGTCAACTGGCAAGCTTGATGAGATATTTTTGGATGCGATCCCGCTCCCCGAAATGCCTTTTTTTCTGGTAAATCTGGTGAAGGTTTGAGCAGATACGCATCAGAATCCGCCGCGGAGTTGTCGTGGAAAGAAAGCCTGAATCCAGACCGTACCCGCACCGCTTGAGTCGGGTGGCGCAATCGGAGTGTGTCAAAAAATTACCCCCGTTGAATGGATCAATATAAATGGTGAACGCCGGGGACTGCAGTCGCAGGAGGAAATGGCCTGGCATACCCACGCCGGTCACAGGAAGGCCAAGCCGGCGTGCGACAAAAAGATACACGAGACACAGGCTAATCGGGTTACCCAAGCGACGGTCGATAACCCGGTTTAGATAGCTGTTCTGCGGATCGTAGTAGCTCGCCTTGTCGCCGCGGAACCGTTCCTTCTGATACAGGACACGGTTGATCGCCATCAGTGCGGCCGGCTTGCTTTGGCTTGGATCGCTGACTTGGCGCACCTGTTCTGCATAACCATCCAACTCGGCCTGATAAGCTCCCTGATCGAAACCTGAAAAAGCCGTTCGGACCAAGAGCCACAGGCCTTTCTCGAGATTGAGTTGCTCCCCACCGCGATTACAAAAGACGACGAACTCACGATCCGCCACACATCGATCCAGTTTTGTGAGTAGTTCCCATGAATGCTTACGGACGAGTCGATCCCCACTTTTGAGACCGGCCTTCAGCCAAGGCCGGGCTTCAATCCCACAGTTGACCAATGTCTGACGGATAGCTTGGAACACCTCGGGGTCGGGGTCGGACAACAGGCGAACCAATGCTCCCTTATCCTTCTCGGAAAGAGAGGTCAGCTCCAGCGGATTTGCCAGCAGAGCCTTCATGACTTAGTGAAAAAATTTACGCACCGAAGCGCGGAGTAGGCAACCAAGAGTTATTCACAGCGCCTGATTAAAGAAAATATTCATCGAACACGAAAAGGAATGAAAAGCGACACGGATTTCACGAATAAAAAGGGATTTGGAGATCTAAAAAACTGAACATTGAATGGGAGCACGCATTGGGAGCTTAAAACTTGAAACTTGAAACTACATTAGGTTATATATCCCTGTCTACTTAGTATGCCGTCTTGTCCAAGCAGACCGGTTAGGCAACTGAAGATGAATATTGCAGGCATTATACCCGCCCGTTACGGCTCCTCCCGGTTTCCCGGAAAGCCGCTGGAATTGCTCGCAGGAAAACCGATCATCGAGCATGTCGTCGACCAGTGCCGCTTAGCCACGCGGATCAGCGAAGTGATCGTGGCCACCGATGACCCACGAATCGCCGACACGGCGGCCAACTTTTGCCGAGTCGAGATGACCCGGACCGATCACCCAAGCGGCTCCGACCGCGTGGCCGAGGTGGCCAAGCGCTGCGAATTCGATGCCGTTGTGAACGTGCAGGGTGACGAGCCAATGATCGACCCTGACGTGATCGACCAAGTGGCCGCTTTGCTCGATGACAACGAAATGTCAACTGCCGCAGTGCCAATCGCCGAACCCTCTGAGTACGATAACCCAAATGCGGTGAAAGTCGTTGTCAATTTTGCCGGCCAAGCCCTATACTTCTCGCGGCGTACGATACCGTATCTGCGTGACGCCGCCGACGCACCAATAAGGTCGCCGTTGGCGGCGTTTCCATTTTTGAAGCATCTCGGCATTTATGGTTACCGCCTGGACACCTTGCTCCGGCTGGTCGAGATGCCTGTTTCCCCTCTCGAGCAGGCGGAGAAACTGGAGCAACTACGGGCGCTGGAGAGTGGCATAGCAATCGCCGTCGCAGTCGTGGAGCACGACAGCGTGGGCATCGATACCCCGGAAGACTTGGAATGGGTGCAAGAACTCCTGACAACAACACAGTGAAGTACATCTTCGTAACAGGCGGCGTGGTGAGTTCCCTCGGCAAGGGGCTTACCGCGGCCTCCATCGGAACACTGCTGGAGAACCGGGGACTCAAGGTTACGCTGCAGAAGTTTGATCCCTACTTGAATGTTGATCCCGGCACGATGAGCCCGTTCCAGCACGGCGAGGTGTACGTGCTCAACGACGGTGCGGAGACCGATCTAGACCTTGGCCACTACGAGCGCTTCACCGACTCGAATTTGACCCGGTTCAACAACCTCACCAGCGGACAGGTTTATCAACGGGTGCTGGACAAGGAACGTCGGGGTGATTACCTCGGCAAAACTGTGCAAGTCATCCCGCATGTGACCGATGAAATCCAGAAACGCATTCGGGAGATCGGCGAAAAAACCGGAGTCGACGTGGTGATCACCGAGATAGGCGGCACTATCGGGGACATTGAAGGACTGCCCTTCGTCGAGGCGATCCGGGAGTTCGCACTCGGCGCCGGCCGGGGGAATGTTCTATTTCTGCACGTCACATTCGTTCCGTTCATCAAGGCCGCCGGCGAACTCAAGACCAAGCCAACACAGCAGGGCGTGGCCAAGCTGCGCGAAATCGGTATCACCCCCGACATCCTTGTTTGCCGCTGCGAAAAACCGCTGTCCAAGGAACATCGCCAAAAACTTTCCCTCTTCTGCAACGTGCCATACGAGGCAGTGATCGAGGAGATAGACGTCGAGCACTCGATTTACGAAGTGCCGTTGATGCTGCAGCGCGAGGGGATGGACAACCTCATCTGCCAGCAGCTTGGACTCGACACCCCGCCGGCAGACATGGCGCACTGGCAGGTTATCATCCGCAAACTCATCAAGCCGCGCCACCGAGTGCGCATCGGCGTTGTGGGCAAGTACGTGGAACTGCAGGACGCGTACAAGTCGGTTTACGAGGCGGTGATCCACGGAGGCGTGGCCAACGACTGCGCCGTCGAGATTACGCGGATCGACGCGGAGGATATCGAGAAAAACGGCGCTGCCGAGACTCTCGAGGGGTGCAGCGGCATCCTAGTGCCAGGCGGATTCGGCGAGCGCGGCACGGAAGGCAAAATACAGGCTGCCCAATTCGCTCGCGAAAATAACATTCCCTACCTCGGCCTTTGCCTTGGGATGCAAATCGCCACCATCGAGTTTGCGCGTAACGTGCTCAAGCTCGAGGGCGCTCACTCCACCGAATTTGACCCCGCCACCACACACCCCGTCATCGCTCTACTAGATGAACAGCAGAACGTCACCGAAAAGGGCGGCACGATGCGCCTTGGCTCGCAGCCCTGCAAACTCGAGCCCGGCTCGCTGGTCTCCAGGCTGTACGACAGCGATGAAATTCACGAGAGGCACCGGCACCGGTACGAGTTCAACAACACCTACCGCGAGGCTTTCGAGGCAGCAGGGTTAACGTTTAGCGGCACGTCGCCGGACGGCAAGCTGGTCGAGATCGTGGAGGTTTCCGGGCATCCATTTTTCGTGGCCAGCCAGTTTCATCCCGAGTTCAAGAGTAAACCCAACAAGCCGCACCAACTTTTCGAAGGATTCAT
>DBNL01000046.1:0-123 GCA_002299785.1 Verrucomicrobia bacterium UBA673 | reverse complement strand
AAAGCAGGTAGATTGCTTCTTTAACAAGATCTAGTTACTGGTTCACAATGGAAAATTTACCCCCCGTAATCCTTGCCTCCACCTCTCCGAGACGATCAGAGTTGCTTAGCTCGATGGAGATCG
>DBNL01000143.1 GCA_002299785.1 Verrucomicrobia bacterium UBA673 | reverse complement strand
TCAAAGTGAACAAAGAATTTAAAATCATCCATCAACACGATCTTAAAGTGCCGGTTTTTGTCACGCCTGCAATTGACAAAAACACACTGTATGTCCGCACCGAAAAAGCCCTCTTAGCATTTCGAACGATCGACTAAACCATTCGGTTATTTACCGATCCGCGGGACTAGCTGGTCGGGCACCGGCTTGACGCTGGCCTGAAGTTTTTCGCCCAGATTGGCCAGACGCGCGACAATCTCGGGATGCTTGGCGGCCAAGTCGTATTTCTCGGACGGATCCTCACCCAAGTGGTACAGCTCCGGCTTGGCTAAGGGCTTGGGGTTAATGCCGTTTTCCCCACGAAACTGCGCCTTGTAGTTACCAGAACGCACCGCGCTCAACTGGGCCCCGCCAAAATAAAACATCACCTTGCGTGGACTCTTGCCGCGGTTCAGCAACACATCGCTCAAGTCATGGCCGTCGATCACACGGTCGTCCGGTGCCTTGGCCCCAGCCAGACTGGCAAAGGTCGGCAACACGTCGAGCGTGCTGCCCATCTCCTGCACCACGCCCGGTTTCACGTTACCCGGGCCCCAGAAAATTGCCGGCTCGCGCATGCCTCCCTCTCGAGTGCCGCCCTTGGCTCCGCGCAGCAGACCGGCCGAGCCGCCGTGCGTCTTGAAAACATCCCACGGCCCGTTGTCAGACGTGAACAGCACGATTGTTTTCTTGTCGAGCTTCTGTTTGCGCAACGTGTTGAGCACCTGGCCAACCGACCAGTCAATCTCCGAGATCACGTCGCCATAAATCCCATTTAGGCTTTTGCCCTCAAACTTCTTGGATCGGTACAGCGGAATGTGCGGCATCGAATGTGCAAGATAGAGAAAGAATGGATTCTCCTTGTTATTCTTTATGAATTTGACCGCCTGCTGGGTATAACGGCGGGTGATGGTACTTTGATTCACCGGTCGCTCGATCTCCTCGGCGTCACGCAACAACGGCACGCGATATACTGACCACGGCGACGACTTGCCGGTCGTCACCCAGTTGCCCTTCACTGACGGATCACGATCCATATCATTCGAATATGGGATGCCGTAGTAGGAGTCGAAGCCCTGCGTGATCGGCAGATGTTTTGGCAGATGACCCATATGCCACTTGCCCACCATCGCAGTTTTGTAGCCGGCCCCCTTGAGCACCTCGGCAACTGTGATCTCGCTTTGAGGCAGGCCGCCGGCAGAGTCCGGGAACAACACCACTCTCTTGCTCGAGGCCATGCCGGAGCGCACAGGAAGCCGCCCGGTCATCAGTGCCGCGCGGCTGGACGTGCAGACCGGTGCCGAGGAATAAAACTGTGTCCACTTCTGCCCCTGATACGCCATACGATCGAGGTGCGGCGTGTGGATGGTCGGATGGCCGTTGCACGACATATCTCCGTACCCCTGGTCGTCTGTGAAAATCACGACGAAGTTCAACTGCTCTCCGGCCAAGCACGACAAACCCAAACCAAGTGCCATAGCCAAGCCAAATGCACTCCGTTTCAGCCCGTTCAAAAAAGAGGAAGCCATGCGCCTAAACTTATCGGCACAGCCGACCAGTTGAAAGAAAAAGAAGTCAAGCGGTTGGGGCGGCTTTAGATACATACCAATTTTTTAATATAGCGATTGGGTATTCTGGGGTCGAGTTTAATGCAGTCGGGTTGGTTGGCTTCGCGCGTGCCGAAGGGGCATTTAGGCGAGGAGACTTTGAAAAAATCATTTCGGTTTTTGAGGGCAAATTGAGCGCCGGTCATGATGGCGTTTTTACCGTACCGCCGCTCGAGCAGTTGAAGGGCGTCGTCGATCGCTCCCCAGCGCTCGGCCTCTGTGCTCCCCCACAAGGTCGGCTGAGTGTCAAGCCGATGCAGGTTAGTGAAAGTAAGGCTGATTTGCCGGATCGCCTTATGTGCGCCGCGCATAGCGTCCCAATAAAGCTGCTCCATGACTTCGTTAATGACAGAGTTGCGAAACTGCGGATGCTGAAACCGATGCTGACTTTCCGCTCGCTCAAAGTCGCTGAATCGAATACTGACGAACAGTTCCCGCGCCTGCTGGCCTTCGCGGCGGAGTTGACCGGTCAGTCGTGCAGCTTCGCTCAGCAGAAAAATCAGCCCCGCGTCGTAGTCCGACTCGTCCACCGGAAGCGTAGTGCTACTGGAAATCGTGGTGCGATCTTTCTCCTTGCCCCGGACCGGCTCAGTCCATTCGCCGCGAGAGAACAGCCACAGTTGCTGCCCCCAAATACCGAAGCGTTTTCGCAGCAATATCGACGGCATCTTCGCCACATCGCCGAACGTTTTCGTACCGAGCGCGGCGAGTGAACGCTCACGCTGTTTGCCGCAGCCGGCGAGTTCGCTGAGTGGCCGATCTGCCAAAAACTCCCGCTCGCGGCCGAGCGGTATTTCGCAGAACCCCGGCTTGGCCGCGCTCGTCGCCAGCTTGGCAGCCCACATCGAGCCGCCCAAGCCGGCCGACACCGGTACGCCGACTGTGCGCTCGATCTCCTCGCGCAGCCGATTCACGTAATCCGCCGCCGAAGGACTACGCCAGACGTAGCGCTCCATCGCGGTGAGATCCAAAAAGCCCTCGTCGATCGACGCCGGTAGTAGTGTCGGCGTGTAGCGTTCCATCACGCGGAACATGTTGCGGGAGATGCGGCGATAATCGTCGTAATGCGGCTTGGCCAGGACACCGTGCGGGCAGAGGCGCTTGGCCTCGAAACATGCGGTGCCGGTCTTGATGCCGAAGCGCTTGGCTAGGCGGTTGGCGGCGATGACAATGCCGTCGCCCTTGCGGCCACCGCCGACCCACACCGGTCGGCCCGAGAGCGACGCGTCCATCGCGATCTCGCAACTGGCGAAAAACGTGTCGCCGTCGACGTGCAGGATGCGGAGTTGTGGAGCCTCGGACACAGTGGTAACGAGGGTCGCAACCAAGCCAAGCCCCGTCAATCCGCCAGCCCCAGCCGGGACAAATTGGCGCAAAACAGGGTTGCTTTTTAGTGAATACTGGGGCGGAATGCGTCGTTACTTTTTTTCGGCTGTGTTTTTGAAAGTCATAAATAAAATCAAAATTTTCGGGACCGCGTTCGCGGCCGTGGCCGCGCTTGGCCAAGCGGATGCCGCCAAGTCGGACGCCGCTGGCATGGCATTTTTCGAGAAAAACATCCGGCCGGTGCTGGCGAACAACTGCTACCAGTGCCACTCGGCCGAGGCCCGCAACCTCAAGGGCGAGCTGTTTCTTGACTCGAAGCAGGGCATGCTCAGCGGCGGCGAATCCGGCCCGGTGATCGTCCCCGGCAAACCAGCCGAAAGCCGGTTACTACAGGCGATCCGGCGTGACGGCAAACTGAAGATGCCACCCCGCGACAAGCTCTCCGGGCGGGTCGCCAACAATTTCGCCAAGTGGATCCGGATGGGTGCGCCCGACCCGCGCGTCGCCAACGGAGGCAACCCGGTCAAAAGCAAGATCGACATAGAGGCCGGCCGCAAGTTTTGGTCGTTCATTCCGCCGGACACGCCGGACACGCCGGAAGTCGCCGACAAAACTTGGCCAAGGGGCGAGATCGACCGCTTCGTCCTGGCCAAGCTGGAGGAGAACAACCTGTCGCCAGTGCGCGATGCCACTCGCCACGAACTCATCCGCCGGACTTACTTTGACCTGATCGGTCTACCGCCCTCGCCGGGACAGGTTGCCGCGTTTTTGAGTGACACGTCGGCGAACGCCTTCGAGAAAGTCGTCGACGAGTTGTTGCGCTCGCCGCACTTCGGCGAGCACTGGGGGCGGCACTGGCTCGACGTCGCCCGCTACAGCGAGTCCAACGGAATGGAGCGCAACTTCACCTACCCTCACGCATGGCGCTACCGCGACTACGTGATCGACTCGTTTAACGACGACAAGTCGTTTCGCCGGTTCGTGCGGGAACAGGTTGCCGGCGACCTTCTTGGCCGCGACAAACGCGAACCGACAGACGAGGAACTGGTCGCCACCGGCTTCCTCGCACTTGGACCCAAGCCGCTGAACCAAGGCAATAAGGTACTCTTCAAGCTCGACGTCGTCGATGAGCAGATCGACGTGACGACGCGGGCGTTCCTCGGCCTGACTGTCTCGTGCGCCCGCTGCCACGACCACAAGTTTGACCCGATCCCGACCCGGGACTACTACGCGATGGCCGGCATCTTTCGCAGCACAGATGCGCTTTACGGTACGGTGAATGGACAGGGCAACCGCCAAGCGTCCGACCTGCACGCCATCGCCGGCAACGAGGCGGAGCGCGCCGAGAAAATCCGCAAACACGACAAAAGCCTGTACCGGCTCAACGGTCGTCTCCTCATCATGGAGGAGGAAATGCGGGAATACCGGGAAAAGGGGAGCAACGCCACCGGCAACGAACGAACGCGCATGCGCGCTCTCACCCGCGACATCCGCGACGCCCAAGCAAACATCAAGAGCCTCGAGAAGAAATCGCCGGACGCCGACTACGCGATGGGCGTGCGCGACGGCCGGATCGGCGACGCACGGGTGCTGGTTCGCGGCGAAATCCGCAACCAGGGCCAGACCGTGAAACGCGGCTTCCCTCAGGTCATGGACGGCGTGAAGGCGTACCCAATCACCAACCGCTCAAGCGGCCGCCTGCAACTGGCCAATTGGCTCACGCAATCGGATAACCCGCTCACCTCGCGCGTGATGGCCAACCGCATTTGGCACCAACTCTTCGGCGCGGGCATCGTGCGCACGATGGACAACTTCGGCGCTACCGGAGAACGCCCCACACACCCCGGGCTGCTCGACTACCTCGCGGTGCGCTTTGTAGGACATGACTGGTCGGTCAAGTCGATGATTCGCGAAATGGTGCTCAGCCGAACCTACCAACTCTCTAGCGACACAGCGGAAGCCAACGCCTCAGCCGACCCGAGCAACCGCTTCCTCTGGCGCATGAACCACAAGCGTCTCGGTGCCGAGGCATTGCGCGACGCAATGCTCGCCACCAGCGGCCGGCTGGACCGCCAACCGGCCGGAGGCTCAGTGGTGACCAAGCTCGGCAACGTCAACGTCGGCCGCGCCCAGCGCCAATTGAGCCAGATGCAACGCAACACCAGCCAGCGCAGCGTGTATCTGCCGATCCTGCGCAACGCCCTGCCGGAGATGATGCGGCTGTTCGACACCGCCGAGCCGAGCCTCATCGTCGGCAAACGAAACGAAACCACCGTACCGACCCAGGCGCTTTACCTCATGAACAACCCGTTCGTAATCGGGCAGGCGTTCAACATGGCCAAGCGCGTGATGGACACGGCCGAGGGCAGGCCGGACGGTATCCGCCTAGCCTACGAGCTGGCGTTCGCGCGCGCGGCCACCGACGACGAAGTGTCGAAGGCCCATGAATTTTTAAACTCCGTCGCCGAGGAGAAAGACCGCCCCGGCCAATGGACAGTGCTTTGCCAGGCACTCCTTGCCAGCGCGGAGTTCCGCTATATCGATTGACAAACCAGCCGCGCTTGGCCAAGCGCGGCCTCGCACCAGACAAAAACAGAACGATGAACAACTGGAACAATAGCAACTGCGGTAACCACCGCTATTTGCTGTCGCGCCGCGACATGCTCAGCGGTCTCTCGGCCGGCTTCGGCTACATGGCCTTTGCCGGGATGAGCACCGCACAGGCCGCGGCCGACAGGCCGCTCGCCTCCAGGCGCCCGCACTTTCTGCCCAAGGCCAAGCGCGTGATCTTCTGCTGCATGCGCGGCGGCCCGTCGCACGTTGACACATTCGACTACAAGCCGGCGCTCGCCCGCGACGAGGGCAAGCAACTGCCCAAGTTTCGCAACCGCGAACTCATGCCGTCGCCGTGGAAATTCAAGCAGCACGGTCAGGGCGGCCTGAGAATTTCCGAGCTGTTCCCGAGCCTGGCCGAACACGCCGACGACCTCTGCCTGCTTAACGGCATGCACTCCTCCGTACCGGCGCATCCCCAGAGTTTTTTGCAACTGCACACCGGTAGCTTCCAGTTCGTGCGGCCGTCGATGGGCGCCTGGGTACTGTACGGCCTGGGCACCGAGAATCAAAACCTCCCCGGCTTCATCTCGCTCTGCCCGCCGGACAACGTCGGCGGCGCGCAGAATTACGGCAGCGCCTTTCTGCCGGCGTTTTATCAGGGCACCAAGATTGGGCAGTTCAACCAGAACATCCGCACCGCTTCGCTGCGCAACCTCGACAACCAGCAGGTCTCCGGGAAGCTGCAACGTAAGCAACTCGACTTTGTCCAGTCGCTGAACCGCGACCTGCTCGAGCGCAAAAAACAAAGCTCGCAGATCGAGGGCGTCATCGAGTCGTACGAACTCGCGTTCCGCATGCAGTCGGCCGTGCCGGAGCTGATGGACATCGGCGATGAAAGCCGGGCCACGCTCAACAATTACGGCATCGGCAACCGCGCCACCGAGAATTTCGGACGCCAATGCCTGATGGCGCGTCGCTTCGCCGAGGCCGGCGTCCGGTTCATCGAGGTGGCGCACGGCAACTGGGATCAGCATCGCAACCTCAACTCCGCGCTCACTCGCAACTGCGCCGCGACCGACCAGCCGTTGGCCGCCCTGCTGCGGGATCTAAAGGAACGCGGACTGCTCGACGAGACACTCGTCGTCTGGGGCGGCGAGTTCGGCCGCACGCCACACATCAAGCAGAACGACGGGCGCGACCACAACTCCACCGGCTTCAGTTTCTGGATGGCCGGCGGCGGTGTGAAGGGAGGCATGACCTACGGCGCGACCGACGAGCACGGCGTTGCTGCAGTGGAAAACCGCATGCACTTCCACGATCTGCACGCGACGATCCTCCACCTGCTGGGACTCGATCACGAGGCGCTGACCTATAAATACGCCGGCCGCGACTTCCGACTGACCGACGTCCACGGCAACGTCGCCCACGACATCATCGCCTGACCACCCAAGCGGAAGATTGCCCGTGGCACCGGCTCGGGGTAGAACGCACGCCGTGAGCCAATCCCTCCAGCTCCTGCGCGACCTGATCGCACTGCCCAGCGTCAATGCCGCCTTCCTGCCGCCGGGCGAACCGCACGCCGGCGAAGCCAAAGTCGCCGATTACCTCGCCAAGCGTGCCGCCAAGGCCAGACTCGATGTTGAGCGCCAGCCGGTCGCGCCGGGGAGCGACAACCTGATCGTCCGGCTCTCGCCGCTTGGCCAGGTGCGGCACCGCATCATCCTCGCGCCCCACCTCGACACCGTCGGCGGCGACGACCCAAAAATTTATCGCCCCACAAAAAAGGGCAACAAGCTGCACGGCCGGGGCGCGTGCGACACGAAGGGCAGCGTCGCCGCGATGTTCCGCGCGCTCGAGAACGTGGCTAAGCGCAAACGCCGCCCGAGCGAAACCGAGATCGTTTTCGTCGGCTTGATGGACGAGGAATGCAACCAGACCGGCTCGCGCGCCTTCGCCAAGCTGCGAATGAAAGCCGACCTCTCACTGGTCGGCGAGCCGACCCGCTGCAAAGTCGTCACCGCGCACAAGGGCGACCTCTGGCTGCGACTCATCGCCACCGGCAAGGCCGCCCACGGCGCGCGCCCCGAGCTGGGCCGCAACGCCATCCACTCGCTCGCCCAGTGCATCGTCGCCATCGAGACTGACTACGCCGCGTTGCTGCGCAAACGCCGCCACCCGCTGCTTGGTCACGCGACGATCAACACCGGCACAATCCGCGGCGGCGCGCAGCCGAACATCGTCCCCGACCACTGCGAAGTCGACCTCGACCGGCGCACTCTCCCAGGCGAAACATTCGCTAAAATCCGCCGCGAAATCCTTGGCGTGCTGGGCAAACGCGGCCTCAAGGCCAAGCTGATCGACGTCAAGGACTTCACCTGTCCCGCGCTCGAGACCGACCCTGGCCTGCCATGGGTACGTAACTTCATGCGCGTGGGCCGGCAGAAAAAACCGATCGGCGTCGATTACTACTGCGACGCCGCCAATCTCGCCGGCGCCGGCATCCCGACCGTCGTCTGGGGGCCGGGCGATATTGCGCAGGCGCACACGGCCGACGAGTGGATTGCCGTCGAGCAACTCGAACGCGGCACCGACATGCTGACGCGATTCCTTTTGTCGCTGCCATGATTTCGCGGCACACTCCCGCGAGATGAGATTGGCCCTGCTCACGCACGAACCGTTTTATCCGCCCAGCGGCGGCGGCTCGGCAGAAGCCAACTACCTCGTCAGCGAACTCACCCAGCGCGGCCACGAGGTGCACCTGTTCTGTCCGGACTTCCCCGATCGCGACGCCGTCGCCGCGCGTTTTGGCATCACCGTCCACCCCTTCACCGGCTGGGAAATGGGGCGATACACCCGGCTTCGATCACTCAAGTACCTCGCCTACCCCGGCGGGCTCCGGAGGCTCGTTCGACGCACCGCGCGCGACATCTCGTTCGATGCCATCCTGTCGCAGCACGCCATCTCCGCTGTCGCCGCCGGCAAGCTCAAGGCCGATCTTGGCGTGCCGGTAGTGATGAACTTTCTCGATTTCCTCACCGGCTTTATGGAGTCGTGGCCCGCTTGGGCGATGCCACGCTTCGTGCTGCGCCGCCTGATGGCGTACGAACTTACACTACCCAAGCGCCACGACGCCGACGCCGTGCTCACTGTCTCCGACGAACTCGCCCGCCGCTTCGCTGAAACCGGATATGCCGCCGAACGGCTCCACCCAATCCATTACGGTCACGACGCAAAACTTTTCCAACCGA
>DBNL01000157.1:39024-47998 GCA_002299785.1 Verrucomicrobia bacterium UBA673 | reverse complement strand
TTATGAAGTAACGGTTGGCCTTTTAGATCTCTTATGCCATTGGCGTGTAGTTCGTGGACGTAGCCAGTTCGCAGGCCATCAATTGTTAGGTGAACCAATTTTTTGGAGGCATCAATAGTGGCCGATTTTACGGTAAGGGTGTTTAGGTCAGTTTCTTCACCCCCATATTTTGATTGATACGGGTAGGTGTAGCTACTCAGCACGTAGCTCTTGGGGTTGGTGGCAGTCTTGGTGGCAACTGGTCGGGTAAAAGTCAGCACAAACCCATATGGACGTGCAGACATCGTCTTGATTTCAAAGGGCACCTTGCCGGTCCATTGCATTCGCTGCAGACCGTAGCTCTTGGTGCCCAGCGAATTCCAGCCACGATTGCTTTGGCCGATATACATCGAGCCATCCACGCCCCACTGCAGGCGCAACGCCGCGCAGTCAAGCCCGTCACGGAATCGGAAACATGCGCCCTGATATTCGCCCTCGACTTTTTCCAGAAACACACGCGATACAAATGACATTGTGAATTCACCGCAAAAAAGCTGGCCTGCAAAGGGGCCAAACTTACCTTGGGTGCTATCGGCCAGTATGTCGGTTGGGCTCATGCCCATCTTGCGGTAGGGGAACCACACTGCAGGTAATTGATAAGCGCCAATACGTTTGGCCGCTTGGGTGACAGTCAGGTTTTTGGGCAGGTCACCATCCACCTTGAAGGTGGCTTCAGGCAATTGGGTAAATGGGAGCGAATCGGCATGGCCATGAAACGTACCACGCTTTAAGTGCATTAGCGGGCTGGTGGGGAACCAGTTGCCCTGTTGATCGGTGGCAAATACATCACCGGCGAGATTAGTGCCAATACCTGAGGGCGAACGGAACCCACCGGACATGGGGGTCCACGATCCATCAGGTTTCACACGGAGGCTCCAACCACGCCATTGGTTGTTGGGGTTTGAGCCCTTGCCGATGGAGCAGTTGAGTGCCATCCACATGTTACCCTCGTGATCGATGGCCGGGCCGTAGGCGTACTCGTGGTAATTACCGGTTACCCCCCAACCCTTGGCGTGGGTAAGGTATTCATCGGCGCGTCCGTCGTTATCGGTATCGCGAAGGCGCGTCAGTTCAGTGCGTTGTACGGTGTAGAGGTTGCCCTTATGATATGCCAACCCCAGGGGTTCATGTAGGCCACTGGCAAATTTTGTGTAAACCGGTTTGCCTCCCGATAAACCTTCGGCAATCCAGACCTCACCTTTGCGAATTGCCAAGGCCATGCGATCCTCGGGCAGGGTGGCCATGCCGCTAATTTCAAGTTTGAGATCCTTTGGGAAGGGGACTGAGATGAGCTTGTAGTAGTCATTCTCAGCGGCAGTTGCCCCTGCGACACCTAGCAGCGTGATTATGACTAGTTTCTTTATTGCCAGTGCCATTCTATTTCCATGGTTGATTTTCCGGAGGAATCAAATTCAACTGGCATAATTAGTTCGGACATCCCCTCAATCCTCCGTATCTGTGAATTGCGGGCGGTGATGTAAAGCTTGGTATTGGTGCTCCACACCCCGGATTTGCCAGAGCCGAAAACCTCGGCCGTTGCCAGCCGAATCCACAGGTTGTCCTTTGCGCCGGTAAACTCCATCTGCCGCCGCAGACCTTTGCCTCTGGGAGTGAGGGTATCTGTGATTTTTGTGGTGCCCTGCGAATAGAGAAGGGTTGGAATACCATCCTTGGAAAGACGATAGCCTCCCATTTTCAGGCCACCCGTGGGCCACGATTGTTCCAGATTTTTTAGGAGCGCAACTGCTGGGCCTGTTTGGAGTGTTACCACACTCTCTCCCAATGGTGGGGCCAGTGGAGTGAATCGATCATCCCAGGTGCTTTCCGCATTAAGAAATTTTCCGCGCCAAAGAAGGGACCAACCCACCTGCTCAGAATTAAAGGCTGCGTGGATTCCTTGGGGAAAGCCAATGGCAATGGCGTGTGTGCCCGCGCCCTCCATGAAGGTGCGAAATACGATCGGCCGTTTGCCTGGTTTCAGTACAAAACTGCCTTTCTTTTCCAGTCCTTCAGGCAGGCGGGTTTGTTCGAACTCGTTTAGGTACACCCATATGCTATCAATTTGTCTTGGTGTATTTCGTCCGGAAATTTTGCTGATCGCTTTGCCCTCAGGCCAGAAGGAGGGCATCCGAGTGCCAGGACGGAAACTGGCAGGGTTAATTAGATAATCGCGAAACCACTCCGGGCGCAGCCGGTCAGGCGAGTGGGCTAGATCCATCGCTTGAATGCCGAGTGATTTGCGCCCCCCCAGTTGATGGCAGGTGATGCAGTTGAGCCCCTTGACTCCGACCAATTCTCGCCCGTACTTGTTACGACCTACCTGATTTTCCTTCCCATCCCGCGGCGTGGGTTTCACGTTGGGACGAACGTCGGCAGTGGCAAAGTGTCTTTTGAGAAACTTGGCGTGGATCTCGCCAAAATCAGGCATGCGCGTGGTCATGTAGGGGCGCACGGCTTCCTCGCCACGCAGCACCTTGTGCAGGGCTGAGTCTGTCAGTTTGGCCCCTACGCCGGTGAGTAGAGGGGGCAAACGCCCCTCATCCCCTAGGTCATTGCCCGTGGTGACAAAGAACTTGTCGCGTGTCGGATCGGGTTTGCCCAAACCATCGCGCACGTGGCATGCGGTGCAGTTAAGCTGGCGCATACGGTGGTGCGTTTTTTCCTGGGCTGTGAACGCTACGGGCTCGGCACTAAGTGCGGCTGTGATGGCTTTTATTTGTTCAGTTTTCAAATAAAAGTGGGGCACCTCTTTTGGGGGCTTATGAGAAAGACAGCCTTGGGTAGGATCAAGCTTGGCCAGTGGCATGGATAAATTTGGCGGTATTTTCGAACCAAGCGTGGAATGACAATTGGCGCATCTCATTTTTTGGAATAGGGCTTTACCTTCTCCCCGCAGCTTCAGAGCGGCTGGTCCATTAGCCAGAGCAAAAAAGTCTTTACGTGACGGGATGCGCTCACGAAGGAACACGGAGAGATGCGAGGCCTCTTTCTGAGTCATTGGCACTCGAGGCATCCGGCCGGCGGGGCGACTGTGCAGTGGGTTGAGTAGAAACTGGGCGAGTTGCTCTTGTGTGTACTTTTGCTGCAGCTCTCCAAGAGGGGAATCCCTGCCGTTGTCCCTGGCATCGGGCGCATGGCATTGGGCGCAGCCGATGGTTTCATAAAGTTTTTTGCCTGCACTGGCCCGGCCGGATGTCTCCACCGTCTTGCCCAGTGGCGGAGCAAGGGACATCAGATAATGTCGCAGGGAATCGACTGCTCGTGCCTTGGCCTTCTCGGTAAGACCGTGCAGTAAGTCGGGCATGATAGTGCCGGGCTTTAAGTCATGCGGGTCATTCAGCCAATGTCGCAGCCAGCTGGCTGAAGCAGAGTTGTGAGTGGTGAAGAGCACCGGAGCCGCGCGCGTTTCAAAAAGGTGACTCTGCGACTTGTCCGCAGCGTGGCAGCCGATGCAGTTTAGCTCGTTGATGAGCACCTCACCAGCGGCTACTAGTTCAGTTGGTGTTTGATGGGGAAAACGGTCGAAACCGGGAACCACCGGTTGCGCTACCGCGAGGAGCGGAATCAGACAAACGATGATCACGGCAGAGCGCATTACGATTGCGCATCGCGGGCTTTGCCAAGGAGCTTCATCCACGGGCCCATGTAGTGGCCGTGGTCCCAGAAGGTGCGGCCACTGATGAGGTTGCCATCAATCACGCACGGCTCGTCCACAAAAATGCCCCCGCAAATTTCCAAGTCAAACTTTGCCTTCGGCACCGTGGCCATCCGCCTCCCCTTCGCGCAATCGGCGCGGGCCACGATCTCCACGCCGTGGCACACGCTGGCGATTGGCGCGTTCTTTTCAAAAAAGTATTTCGTGATGCGCAGCAAATCTTCGTCTTCTCGAATGTATTCTGGCGCGCGGCCTCCACTAAAAAAGATGCCCAGATATTCCTCAGGGTTAATGTCAGCAAAGGCGATATCCGCATCCATCGTGTAACCCTCCCATTCCTTGGTAATCGTCCAGCCGGGTTTGTTCTGGTGCATCACCATCTGATAGGTGCGCTTTTCTGGAGCAGCTACCACGGGCTCATACCCCCCCTCGATCAACCGAAAGTAGGGGTACATCGTGTCCACTGTCTCAGTGGCATCACCAATGATGATGAGAACCTTGGGTTTATTGGTATCGCTCACGGTTGTGGGGACTAAGCTTCTGCGAGACACTTTTCCAAGTACGTTCTTGCGAGGTTGATCTCAGCAGTACAGGCGGTGGTATCTTTCAGGATCGGAATGCCGCGGGGGACCGGGTGCATGAAAATGCTGGTGAAGCCGGAATAGTTGATCTGTTTGAGCGCACGCACGATGGGCACAAAGTCGAGCTTTCCGCGCCCGGGCATTTGCAGCAGTTCCTGCTCCTTGGGTAGTTTCTTGGAGCAACCCATGCCGTGTTGCCAAGCGTAAAACATGGCGATACGGTTGCCCAGTTCCTTGATGAGCTTGGCATGGCCATCAGCATCTACCTTGAGGTTTTCCAGGTGATAGGGGGCAAGCGCAATACCAAGATACTTGGTGGAGGAAAACTCAATCAGCCACTTCATGGAGTCAGGCGAGTCTATGAGGCTATTGCCATGGTTTTCAATGGCAATGGTAAGATTCGCCTTCTCAGCCGCCGCAACATGTGGCTTTAACAACTCGGCAAATTTCTTTACCTCGGCCTTGAGTTCAACTCCCTTGAGTCCTTGGCGCCCGCGTCCGCCACATACCAGCATCTTGGCACCAAATTTTTGCGCGACTTTCATCTCCTTCTGCAATCCAAAGGGGCCGAGGTCATACCGGGTGATGCAGCCAAGCCTTGTTCTATGTGTCTTCAGTAGTGTGGCAAATTTTCCGTAGCCCATTTCCTCGATCTGCTCCCGTTGGTTGCCGTGCACACGCGGCCAGATATCGATGGTGCCTGCCCCCGTTTTGGAAACCTCGGGCAGGATGGTATTCAAGGGCAGAGTGCCGTACATGGACGAGGAGAGAATATAGTTGAGACGGAATTTCGGTCGGGCTGTCAGCGTGGGAGCAGTGGCCAATACGGCAGCGGTTCCAAGAAAGTGACGGCGGGTGATGTGTTTCATAGGTTGGGGAAATATTGAGGTGTTACCAGAGTTTTTGCGAAGCCAATCGCGCGCCTTCGGCCAAATTCTGGAACTTCGCCCAGACAATGCTGGGATGAATTTCCTGCTCGGTAGCGGCAAAAGAAGCGAACCCACAGTCGCTGCCGGCCATGATGTTTTCCTTGCCAACGACATTAGAGAATCGAATCAGTCGCTGGGCGATGAGCTCGGGGTGCTCGACCAGTGGCGTGGAGTGGGAGATGACGCCAGGGATGAGGGATTTGCCTTCGGGCACCTTCACATTTTCCCACACCTGCCATTCATGCTCGTGGCGCGGATTACCGGCCTCAAAGAGATAGGCTCCAGCATTAACCTTGAGCATGATATCGACGATATCCGCCAGGTTCATCTCGTGCACGCGCGGGCCAATGTTGATCCCATAACAGGTGTGGAAACGAATGCGATCCTCTGGCAATCCCTTCAGCGCATGGTTGAGTGCCTCCACCCGCAGCTCTGCCCATTGACGGCAATCGGTTACGCTGAGCTCTGGCCGGGATATGTAATAGGTGAGTAGCCGCGGATCATCGATCTGCAGAATCAATCCTGCATCCACGATAGCCTGATATTCCTCGTGCATCGCCTCAGCAATAGCAAACAGGTATTCCTCATCGCTCTTGTAAAATTCATTTGGCTGCTGCCCCTCCACATCAGAAGGCGACACGGCGGTCATGAATGCTTCCCCGACTTCATTGGCATGGGCGGCCGCCTTGAGGTTTGAGATGTCGCGTTGCAGAACCGTGTGCCCGTCGTATGTCACTGGGCCGGTGCAGACCAATTTCACCGGCTTAGCCACGAGCCCTTCGCGGGCCTTGCGGTGGGCGTCGTAGAATTCAGGAAAAGCAATGGTTTCGCGGGATTCCACCCACAAATCCTCTCCCTGTTTTTCGCTTGGAGAAAATCCCTTTAACCGTTCGGCAATGTAGGTTAGGAAGCTGGATTTGCTCTGCTCACCATCACACACGATATCAATCCCCACACCAACCTGCTCTCTCACTATGTCAGATACCGCATCACTTACGGAGGATTCGAACAGGTCGGCATCATATTCCTCCTGCCGTTCCTTGGCAAAAAGCAGATCCAGCACATTGCGTGGCCGCGCCAGGCTGCCAACATGTGTGGTAAGGATACGGTCAGTCCTATGTCTCATATCATTGATTTGCGTGCGGCTTGAGAACGGCTGCATCATCACTAGGGTGCCATCAATTTTCAAGCAGAAGACGTAGTGATGAGCCCCTCTAAACTATCGACCTCTTGCGCAAAAACACGGCAGCAAGACGGGCGAGGGATTGATAGCTGAAGGTAAATGAGATCTTTCTGCACAACAAAAAAATACCTTGAAAAATATTCTCAAAGGGCTGATTTTTTTCGGTGCGAGACCAAAGAGCGAAATAATTTTTTTATTTAGCACATCTGAACTTTTGAATGAAAACAAAAAATAAAAGCAATGCTTTCACCCTTATTGAGCTTCTGGTGGTGATCGCAATCATTGCGATTTTGGCCGGAATGCTTCTGCCCGCCCTGGCGAAGGCCAAGTCGAAAGGCCAAGGGATTGCTTGCCTAAATAATTGTCGCCAATTGATGCAGGCTTGGCATCTTTACGCAACAGACTTCAATGACCGCGTTTGTAATAACTTTGGAGTCAGTGAAACGATTCAATCAATCTCCAGCAAACGATACGATAATTGGGTCAATAACGTTATGACTTGGGGAGCTGGCGGAGGCATTGCGGATCAAAGCGTCACTAACCGCGCCTGGGTACAAAATGGTGTTTTGGCCCGCTACACCGCCTCAGCGTTTGGGATTTACAAGTGCCCTGCGGACAAATATCTAAGCACAGCACAGAAGCAAAGGCGTTACTCTGGCCGTTTACGCAGTAATGTGATGAATGCTTTTTTCGGCCGATTCAACTCAAGTAACAAGGGTGACCCGACGATTAAGGGGCGCAATGCCCTGCTTCAGCAGTTCCGGCAATTCATGAAGATATCCGATGTTCCGAGTCCAGGAAACACGTGGGTCACTCTGGATGAGCATCCGGACTCCATCAATGACGGTTACTTCATTAACGACCCAAATCGCGGTCAATGGGGTGATACTCCTGCATCGCACCACAGTGGGGGATGTTCTTTTTCATTTGCTGATGGTCATTCCGAAATCAGGAAATGGCTTAGTAAAACAACGAAGGTTCCAGTGAAATATGGCTGGGGTACACCGACTTTTGATTCCAATGGTAAACTCGATTATCAATGGTGGAAAGAAAGGACTGGATTTGTTAAATACTAACAAAGACTAATTTTTCAAATTTGATTTTTGGGCAACTCTCCCAATTTCATTCTCCACAAACATGGCGGCAATACCAAGAAGGAGCAGGAAGCCGCTCATGCAAGCAGCTAATCAGACTAACAGTTGTTTCATACTGAGAACTTCCATTTTTCTTTTTCCCAAGACGGGTTGACGGGTAGTCTTCCTGCCATGCGTTTCCGTTTCTTTTTATCAACTGCGGTTTTGGTCGGCTTGGCGGTCACGGTGTTGGCTGCGAAGAAGCCGAACATCGTTTACATAATGTCCGACGAGCTTGCGTATTACGAGCTGTCGCACATGGGGAATCCGTACATCAAGACTCCCAACATCGACCGCTTTGCGGCGGAGGGAATCCGGTTCACGTCGGCGTTGGCCGGGGCGCCGGTCTGCGCGCCGCTGCGCTGCAATCTGATGACGGGCAAGCACGCGGGACACGCCTCGGTTCGTGCGAACGGCGGCGGGACGCCGCTGCGGGCCGGCGAACCGACGATCGCCTCGATGCTCAAGGACAGTGGTTACGCGACTGGCGGTTTTGGCAAGTGGGGATGCGGCGGCCGGGACTCGACCGGTGTGCCGGAGCAGCACGGCTTCGACGTATTTTACGGCTACTACGACCAGGTGCACGCGCATTCGTTTTTTCCGCCATATCTCATTCGCAACAGCGAGGAGGTGAAGCTGGAAGGCAACATCGGCGGCCGCTCGGGTAAAACATACTCGCATTATCCGATCATGAAGGAAGGGCTGAAGTTCATCCGTGCAAACAAAGACGAGCCGTTCTTTTGCTATTTCCCGATCACGCCGCCGCACGGCATGTACGACATCCCGAGGGACGATCCGGCTTGGGAACTCTACAAGGGCGAAAAGTGGATCGACGACCCGGCCATTGGCCAGGATGTGAAAAACTACGCCGCGATGGTGAGCATGGTCGATTTCAACGTCGGCCAGGTGCTCGACCTGTTGCGGGAGTTGAAACTCGAGGACGACACGATCGTTTTCTTCACCGGCGACAACGGTGGACAGGATCGCTTCCGCAGTAGCGAACACCCGCGGGGGTTTTTCGGGCCGAACGTCAACCCGCGAACCGGCGTCGAGTTTCGCGGCGGCAAGGGCAACCTGTACGAAGGCGGGCTGCGCATTCCGTATCTCGTCCGTTGGCCCGGAAAAATCAAGGCAGGGAAGGTCAGCGACCTGATTTTTTATCACCCGGACGTGTTGCCGACGCTGGCCGAACTCACTGGCGCTAAGGCTCCGGGTGACATCGACGGTTTGTCGTTTCTCCCGACATTGATTGGAGTCGGAGAACAGGAAAAACACGAAATGCTTTACTGGGAGTTCGGCAGCCAAACCGCAGTTCGAAAAGGCCAATGGAAAGCCATCAAGGCCAAAAAGAACCAGCCATGGGCTTTGTACGACTTGAAAAAAGATATCAGCGAGACGATCGATGTGTCGGCGCGGCAACCCGATCTGTTGGCCAAAATGAAGGCGTTCGCGGT
>DBNL01000157.1:35435-38612 GCA_002299785.1 Verrucomicrobia bacterium UBA673 | reverse complement strand
GCCACGAAACCGAAACGTAGAACCAAGCGCCCAAGGAAGTAGCAGCGAGACTGATTTACCGCCTGTTTTTCCCTGTTGCTTGGCCAAGCTGGCTGGTAGGTTTCCGCATCCGAAATTTAGATAATGAAGATCGTTAGATTTCTCAGTGACAAGGATGAGCCGCAGTTTGGGGCTCAACACGAAGACGGCTCGGTGACACGTATCGAGGGCTGTATTTTCAGCGAACACCACGATACCGGTGACCCGGCCACGGTGAAAAAACTACTCGCGCCGGTGCAGCCAACAGCCGTTTTGTGTATAGGCCTCAACTACCGCAAACATGCTGAAGAGGGTGGGGCGGACATTCCGGAACATCCGGTGTTGTTCATGAAAATGCCGAGCACTGTGCAAAACCCGGGCGATCCGATTTTGCTGCCAACCAAGCTCAAGAGCGACGTGGTGGACTACGAGTGCGAGTTGGCGGTGGTCATCGGCAAGGACTGCAAAAATGTCTCCAAGGCTGACGCGCTTGATTATGTGCTTGGCTACACTTGCGCCAACGACGTCAGTGCGCGCGACTGGCAAAAGGGCGGCGGCGGTGGCCAGTGGTGCCGCGGTAAAACGTTCGACACATTCTGCCCGCTTGGCCCGGCGCTGGTGACTGGCGACGAGATTCCCAACCCGAATGCGCTTGGCATCAAGACAATCCTCAACGGCACAGTGATGCAGGACTGGAACACCGAAGACATGATCTTCGATGTACCGACGCTGATCGAGTTCCTCAGCGGAAGCACCCTGCTTGCCGCTGGCACAGTGATCCTCACCGGCACGCCGCACGGCGTCGGCTTCGCCCGCACTCCGCCCGTGCTACTCAAGGACGGCGACGAAATCACGATCGAGATCGAGCGCATCGGCCAGCTAACCAACCCAGTGAAAGACGAGTAATGTTCCAGTATATTGCCCAAGCGGCCGACAAGCTGTGGCAGCCTGGCCCGTACGACGGCGTGGAGTTGAAGTTGTTGTACAAGGACGAGGCAACCGGCGCGGTTACGGTGCTGCGGAAGTTCGCAGCCGGTGCAATTATCCCGGCGCACACGCATCCACTGGCCAACGAGTGGGCCTACATTCTTTCTGGTGAGTGGGAGGAGTCTGAAAAATTGTACACGCAAGGGACTCTATTTCATGCCTGCAAGGGAGAGCGCCACGGGCCGCATAAGGCCAACACCGAGGTGATCAGCCTCACCCACTTCGACGGCCCGCTGACCGTCGAGTGATTGAGCCTCCCAAGGCTCAACCGATTCTTGACGGAGTGAAAACTTGGGGTACATTGTTTCGCAAGTGATCACCGTGAATTGTAGCGCCTGCGGCGGCCAACCGCAGTTTGACGACTCTCAGGCAGGAAAGGAGGCAGTGTGTCCGTTGTGCCGGGAGATGCTAATGATCACTGCGGCCAAGCCGGCTGGCGAGTTGTCGGCGGAAGAGCAAATGGCCCAGTACGAGGAGTCGCTCAAGGAGACCGATTGGGGCCATCAACCGTGCTGAATCGTGTCGTCAAAGAAGATGAAGCTCTGCCTGAAAAAGGCGTTCACGCTGATTGAGTTGCTGGTGGTCATTGCGATCATTGCGATCCTGGCCGCGCTGCTGCTGCCGGCTCTGGCCAAGGCCAAGAACAGCGCGCATGGTGCCGCCTGCTTGAACAACATACGGCAATTTGCCATTGCCAACGCCCTGTACGCGAACGATCACGACGACCAAAGCGTGCCGTTGATTGAGATCGATAGCAGAACCGGTGGGCGGCACGTCTGGATGGCGAACATGGCTTTCCGCAAACTTATCGGCTACGACAGCAAGGGCAACTCGATGGTGCAGACGCCAACTGATTTCCGTTGCCCGGCCGACACCCAGATCTGGCGGCCATCGAAGTACGCATATGACAACAACCCGAATCTTTCGGACAAAGCCAACACAGGTACTCTGACCAGCTACAGCTATAATTTCGAAGATTGGTTCCCATCCGACGGCCGGTCGTGGACGATTGCTTTCAATGAACACGCCGGTCATCGGCTCAGCGCGATCCGGGAGCCGTCGGACAAGCTGATTTTTCACGATGGTCACGACTGGTGGTCACGCTGGAAGGGGGCCAACTACAAGAGCGGCTGGGATAAGCTAGGCCAGACGGGAAGCGTTCAGGCATACAAGAATGTAGGCGCTGGAGGGCCAACCATGTATCGCCACAACGAGGGATCAATTATCGGCTTTTATGACGGTCACGCAGCCCGCATGGCCAAGGAGAAGATTTGGATCGAGAAAAATTTCACTTCCAACCCCAAGCACCCAGGCATGTGGGTGGCCGTGCCGGAAGTGTGGAACAAGAACCGCTAGGCCAGCAACCACGCGCATCACGCTTGGCCAAGCTTGAATTAAGCCACTCGGGCTTCAGCGTGGTCCGTAGTGCAGGGCGTCGTTTCCTAGTTCCAGGCTGTAGTTATAGTTTGCCCTCTTAATGAATTCCACGTGTGCATCGGCGAACAGTACGTTCTCGCCCTCGGCTCCGTGGTTGTCGCCCTCGTCCGGGTAATTATTCATCGCACCGGGGTAGGAATAATCGGCCTCCTTGATCAGCCAAATCTCGGACGGCCCGGTCACGTGCCCCTTGAGACCGAACCCGCTGTTGGCGTGGACATAATTGCTGACCACAGACTGTGTTTTTAAGATGCCCTGGCAGCCGGTCGGCCCGACATATGGGAACCCCTTCGTGTAGCGTCTGTTAGGTACCCCGTTCCAGTTCATGCATCCAAAAATCTCATAGCTGATTCCCGGTTTCGTTCCCTTGTCGGTGGCGAATCGTTGGAGGTCGGTGTAGATTTCCTTCTGACCATGTAGCCGATCGATATAGCGCCGATCGGTGACGCGGACGGCGAGATTCTTACCCCGTTTGTCTTGGGTGCGGATGAAATTTTTAGTGTCGGGACAGGTCACCGACTTGAGGTTGGGCAGGAATGCCGGAAACAACCAGTTCATGTCATCGTCACAGGCGGCATTGAATTTGGGGCCGTTCCAGTCCACGCCCGAGAGGACTCCCCGTAGATCATCGTTTGCGTAGGATTGGCTGCCGATCCCCATCTGTTTTTCGTTGTTCATGCAGGAGATCTGCTTGGCCTTCCATTTGGCCCGCGACAACGCCGGCAGCAGCAACGC
>DBNL01000157.1:21230-35000 GCA_002299785.1 Verrucomicrobia bacterium UBA673 | reverse complement strand
TCGTTCCTAAATCGTAATTAAACTTTTCAACAACCAAGCGATTGGCCAAGCGGTTAGTTCAGGTCGCCGGGCGGAATTTCGTTGAGCGTGTAGTAGCCGACCGGGTGCAGGATAGGCAGGCCTTTGGCCGAACGCACTCCCTTGGCTCGCAACTCGTGGACGTGTCCCTGGATGAGCTTGTCCACGGTCAAGTGCACGGTCTTCGGCCCTTTCACTTCTGCGCCGACAATCTTGGGTGTCGTTTTATCGACGACCGGGCTGCCGTAGTCGGCGCGGTAAATGTAAGTGTAGGCGCTCATGCTGTAGGAGGCGAGATCAGCGGCGGTGATGGCATCGATCTCGTGGGTGAAGGTCAGCTCGAAGCCGTCCGGCTTGGCTCGCATCTCGTGTATCTCGAACGGCACCTTGCCGGTCCACGTGACGCGGTCGAGCGCGAAGCGCCTGCCTCCACGGGCACCCCAGCCGCGGTCGGTGCCGCCAACAAAGAGCGTACCGTTGGGTTGCATGTGGGCTGCGATATTGCCGGAGCCGAAGCCTTTCAAAAACGAGAACGCCGCGCCTTGGTAAACGCCGTTGACCTTCTCGAGAAAAGCGCGGTTGACCACCGAGAAGGTTTGGTCGCAGACGAGCAGCTGATTCTTGAACGGGCCGAACTTGCCGTTGCTGTCATAGTCAAAGCCGGCGGTGGAGTTGCCCAGTATCCCGTGCGGAAACACGATGGCTGAGGGGACCAGCTCAGGAATCTTTGGCCGTTCGGCCACCCAACGGCTATTGGTCTTGGGTTCCGTGGGGCGTTTGCCCATTGACGCCTTCGCGGCCGCAGTGTCATACCAGCGGAAACCCCCAGGGTGGCCTTGGAACGATCCGTGCGAAAGCGGCTTGAGCGAGCTGGAGCCGTTCCACGGCCCTTGGTTGTCAGAATAGAAGGCTTCGCCCAAGTGGTTCAGGCCGATGCCGCCGGGCGAGCGAATGCCGCTGGAGGTCGGGATGAGTTCGCCGTCCTTGGTCACGCGCACGCACCAGCCCCGATAATCGATCTGGCTGGAGAACGAGCCGGTGAGGCAGAGCACGATCCACATGTCGCCGTTCGGATCGGGTCGGGTGCCAAAGGCGTACTCGTGGTAGTCGCCGGTGATGCCCCAGCCGTCGTTGACGGTCTCGAAAATATCGGCACGGTCGTCACCGTTGACGTCCTTCATGCGGGTTAACTCGCCGCGCTGAGTGCAGTATAGCCAGCCGTCCGTGAAGGCGAGGTTGAGTGGCTCGTGCAGGCCTTCGGCATAGAGAGTCCACTTGATTTTGTTCGGGTCACCGTATGGGTTGCTGAGCATGTAAATATCGCCGCGCCGGCTGCAGATGGCGAGCTTGCCGTCGGGCATCATCTCGATGCCGCTGGTCTCCATCACGATTCCATCGGGAACCGGGAAAGCGTCGATTTTGTAGTAGTCGGACTCGACCGGATCGGCGGCCGCTTGGGCAAGCGCGAGGCCGGCGAGCAGCGTGAGGCGTGTCAGTTGTTTGATCATTTTCAAAAATCTCCGTGGGCGGCGGGTTAAAGTTTCCATTCGTACTGCTGCTGAATGCTCGCCTGGCCAACGACGTTGAGCTTGATGAGCAGTTCCTGGCGGCCGCCATTTTCGCGGATGGTTGGCTTGGCGCTCAAGCCGGGGAAGCTCACGCGCAGCATTGAGTCTCCGATGCTGTAGCCGCCGTTTTCCTCGGTGATGGTTTTGGCTGCGGCAGCGAGGTACCAGACTTCGCCTGTGCCGTTGACTCCTAGCATGCGGATAATCGAAGGCAGGGCGCCCTGCTTCGGAACGGTGAAGTCGACTACTTTAAGCCGTTCGCCGATCTCATACATGAACACCGGCCGGCGTTTCTCGACGAGTTGATATCCACGAAACTGGAGGCCTTTAGCCCGGGTGTCGCGAGCCTCGGCTCTTGGCCAGGCTGCATCCGCGCTGTCAAGCTGGGCGAATGGTTGGTCGCGGGTGAGGTTGATTAGGTAGTGGCCGGACGGTCTCTGGAATCCCTGGCCGCGTCCGTTCCAGTGACGGGCCGCATCCATGAATGCGCCGTGCCACAGCATCGCAATCTGCATGGTGTTGGCATCAAAACAGAGATTTACTTTTTCAGGATAGCCGACGCCGATGCCGCGCGGGCTGGCGCCCTCGATGAAGTTGCGATAGATGCGCGCCTCATCGGTGATAGTGATCGGATTGCCGGTCGGGAAGGCTTGTCCCCTGCGCTGTGGTTTAATGGTCTGTTTGGCCAGTTGCAGACGCTTAATGCCGGGGCCGGACATGTCGAGTGCTAGCTTCTCCTCACCACTCTTTTCAAAGTATTCCAACTTCAGTTTGGCGGCTCCTGGCTCAAGGGTGAGCTTACCTTTTTTGACCTGCATCCCATGAATACCGTCGTTGTCCACCACCAACTTGCCGTTTATGTATAGGCGAGTGCCATCGTCGGAGCCCAAGTTGAACGTATAGTCGCCCCTCTTGGATATCTCGATGTCGCCCTCGAACACGACACCAAAGTTCTCGCCCATGCCAGCCAAGCCGGGATCAGCGGTGCCGCTCTTGGCCGTGCCGGTTTTGAAAGGCTTGAGCTTGGAGAAGTCCGGTAGTTTATCCCAACTGCCCTTGTAGGCGGCGTAAGTGAAGTTGTTGATTTTACCCTTAGCGATGAGGCCGTTGGGATCCTCCTCACTGCCGCCTTCGCTGAGCGAGCGAACGTAGGCGATGAGCGCTTTCATCTCCTCGTCGTTCACGGCGGGTGGCGGCGGCATCGGCGCGGCGGCTTCCTTGGACACCTTGTCCATCGGCTTGCGGACCGACTCGGTGAAGTAAGCCTCGTCGAACGTCACCGTGGCGTCCGGGCCGCCGTAGCCGAGGGTCACGGTGCGTTTTTTACCCCAAAAACTGCCGATGAACTTTGGCGCCTTCATGGCAATGCCGGCCGGCGCGGGCACGTTTTCGTCCACCTGATGGCATGTGGAACAGATTTTCGACTGAAAGAGCGCCTTACCATCGGCGATCAACTTTGCGTCATCCGCAGCTTGGGCAGGCGATAAAACAACCGCCGCCGCGAAGCTGATGACGCACAACGACTGGGTGCGCTTTGTCTTTTGCATGCGTAGCACGGATGGTACTCGCCCTCGCTTGGCTGTCGAGCAGATCCTCGAAAAAGGCTATCGAGACTCGACGGCCAAGCCGCTTTTTCGTAACCAAGCGGGCAGTTCATGTTTCCGGTCGGACTCTATCTGTTGGCGCTTGTCGGTGGCGCGGTGATTTCCGCGGCCTCGCTGCCGCTGTGGAGACGCTGGTGTGAACATGTCAGTCTGCTGGACGCGCCGGGCCACCGGAAAATTCACAAACATCCCGTCCCGCTGGCCGGCGGCTTAGCCGTTGTAACCGGCTTGGCTGTGCCGATCCTCGCCGTCACCGCGTGGGTCTGGCTTGGCCCATTACCGGAGTCGTTCGACCGGGTCGTCACTTACGGCTTGGACAAGCGCGGTTGGCAACTCGCCGCCATCCTCGGCGGCGCGGTGGCCATGCTGGCGCTCGGCATCATCGACGACCGGTGGAACCTGTCGGCCAAGAGTAAGCTCGTCGGCCAAGTGCTTATCGCGCTCGCAGTCGCCGCCAGCGGCATCCGCGTGACGGTCTTCGTGGAGAGTCCACTCTTCTCCTACGCCGTCACCGTACTGTGGATTTTGACCGTCACTAACGCCGTTAATTTTCAGGATAACATGAACGGCCTATGCGCCGGACTGGGGGTGATCGGCGGCTGGTTTTTCGCTTGGCACGCTGGATTGGAGGGGCAGTATCTCGTTGCGTCGTTGGCATTCCTGTTCACCGGTGCGCTGGTTGGTTTCCTGCCGTACAACTTCCCGCGCGGCGGCGTGTTCCTCGGCGACGGCGGCAGCCACGTTGTAGGTTTCCTGCTCGCCGTGCTGGCGATCCTCCCCGACTTTTACTCGGCGGCCAGTCCTCAAAAGTGGCTCGTCCTCGCGCCGCTGCTCGTGTTAGCCGTGCCGCTGGCCGACTTGGTCTCGGTGATCCTCATTCGTCGTTGGCTTGGCCAAGCGGTGTGGGTTGGCGACAACAACCACTTCTCCCACCGCCTCGTACGCCGTGGCCACACAAAGCCTCGTGCCGTTCTGGTGCTGCTACTCATCGCAGCCGCAATCGGCGCGGCAACATTTTTGAAGTGAGCAGTACTACTCGGCGGCGTAGACCTCCACTCGCGGCGGATGAGCGTAGTCACGCCAGAGGCGCTCGAGCAATGCGGCGTCCGGCTTGCCGTCGGTCACTACAAAACGGTAGCGCGACACGTATTCCTCGCCCGGCTTGATTTCCCATTCGCCGGTTTGGGAGGGGGCAAAGTTGAAAAACGGCTCGCTCGGGTGGATTCGCATCGGTTGCGGGAAACGGAAGTTGCCCGGGTGGCACAGCACGCCAATGCCGCCCAACTTACCACCGGTTCGCCCGCCGACGTGGCACCAGCGCGCGCGGGTCGCGTGACCCTTAATGCGGTCGCTCTCGCCGTTGGCCGTGAGGTAAAAGCAGTTCTCTTTGCCGTCCCAATCGCCATGGCCACGGAAGCCTAGTCCTCCGTAGCGGTATTGAGGGAACTGGATTTTGCTATCGCCGGCGCAACGCTGCAAAGACTCCAGTTCAAAAAGGTAATACGCCTTCCCGGTGGCATACACCTGCACGCGCCACTCTTCCGTGAGCGCCACTTTTTTAGGTTTTGCAATGAGGTCGACGAACTGGTGGGAACTCGAAAAACCAGCGTGCACCGGGCCGCTCCACCGGCTGTGGAAGCCGGTGAACTCGACTGTGCCGGTGCCTTTGCCCATGTTCCAAAAATCCGGCTTTCGGCCCTCGAAAATTGTGTTTGTCCAAGGGAACCAAATACCGTGATGATGTTTGTGGTTGTGCGGATAGTCGTCGGTGATGACCGTACCGCTTGGTGTCAAGACCGGGTGAATATAGCCGCCTCGGTGGTAAATCGGCTCGAGATCGTCGCGGGGTAACTCGCTTTTCTCTGCCTGATAATGCAGCACGGTTTTGTCGTCGATGGTGATTTGCAACTTGCCGTTTTGCTTGACCAGGCTGACGACATTGGCATGGGTAGGTTTGGCCGTCGGGGAGAGTTTGTAAACGGCAGTCTGGAATGCAGCGAGTTTGCCGACGATGAACGAGGCCGAGCCGAGCCCATCCGTCTGGATGGCCACCGCTTTGCCGCCGGGATCGGTGAGTTGCCAATGCGCTTGGTCAGCGTTCGGCAGTGGAAATTTTACCGGTGTGCCGCTGCGCTCGTGTTGCCCGGCATCGACCCGCAGCAAGTGGTTGGCGGCAGCCGCCCGGGCAAGCGGTAAGCCAAGGCCAAGCGCCAAAAAAAAACGGAAGAGCATGTACTTTTTGTGCGCCGGCGAACCGATTAGGTCAAGTGCACAAAAAACCCCGGCGCTTGGCCGGGGTTTTGAAATACTCGTTGTGATGAATCACTTTACCGTGATGGTGACTTTCTTGGAGACCACAGGCGGGTCGTGGGCCAGATGGATCCAGTCGCCAAGCACGAGTTGGAGCGTGTGCTTGCCGGGCGGCAACTCGAGCGTGACCTCGGTTTGGCCGCCGCCAAAATGCCGGATGTTCTCGCTGGCAATGAGTGGTAGATCGAGGTTGGGCAGCTTGTCCACGTCGATCAACAGGTGATGATGGCCGGTGTTTTCCTTGTCGATGGCGGCTGGGGCGACGCCCATTCCCTTGAGGCCAAACCGGACTGTAAATTTTTTATTCACGGATTTGCCGTCCTTGGGGGAGATGATGTACGCCTTGGCGCCCTTGGGCGACTTGCGCTTCTCGAGTTTGTCGGCGGCCACCGCTGAAGTGAGCAGGCCACCGAGTACCATTGCCGAAATAAAGAACCTGAGTGTCATAACGCGGTGGAAGATCGGAAAGAGCCTCCTGTTTTGCAAGCAGAATCGCGGGAATAATTCCTGGGTTGACTCCGGCCAATACGAGCCGTTTTATGGGTGCGGTTTCGCTGCATGTCCTTCTCCCCATTCCAACGCCGATTCAAGAGCCGCCGGCCGCGCCGCCTCGGCCCGCGCGACCGGATTTTGCGTGAGTGGCGCGGCGTTGATGTGCGAGCGCTGGAGAAGACGCACGGCAGCAAGTCGTACAGCGCCGGTGCCGTGGTGAAGAACGTTCTCGCTGCACTCCAACTCGACCGACGCCGCGCCGAGACAGAGGTGGTGAAAGTGTGGAACCAGACGATTGACCCCACCATCACGAGCCACGCGCAGCCGATAAATATCCATCACGGCACACTGTTCGTCTCCGTGGACTCGAGCGTGTGGCTGGACGAGATCGTGCGCTATCGCCGTCACGAGATCCTGCAGCGCCTGCAGCACGCCATGGGCTGCGAGATGGTCAAAAAAATCTCTTACCGAATCGGGTAAGATTCGACCAGAGCCACCACTTACTTTTTAAGCAGCGCGCTCGCCAGGCCGTCGATGGTGTGGGCTTTGGCCTTGACGGTGGGCTTGAGGCCAAGCTCCTTGAGCGCCTTGGTGGTTTCGGGGCCGATCGATGCAAGCTTGAGACTTGGATTGTCCGCGCAACGCTTGGCCAAGTCGAACCGGGCGTCGAAGTTTTTCACCGCTGAGCTGCTCGCGAACGTGATCCAGTCCGCACCGTTCTCTTCAAACTCCTGCGCCGCTCCATTGCGGTCCGCCGTCTCGGGCTCGGTTCTGTAAAACGCGATGTCGTCGACGATCGCGCCCTTGTCCTCGAGCAGCCGGGGCAACTCGGGGTTCGCCTGCTCGGCGCGGGCGAGCAGCACCGAGATGTTTTCAATGTTCTGAGTGCTCAGCAACGCCTTGGCCGTGGCCGCCGCGGTGTAAACTTCCGGCATGAGATCGATGTTTAGATGATGCTCTCTGAGCTTTTTCGCGGTTGCCGGGCCGACGGCGGCGAAGCGGACGCTACCAAGAGCGCGCACATCACGGAACGCCTTGAAAAAATAGTCGAAGAAATGCTCTACGCCGTTGGCGCTGGTAAAGATGATCCAGTCGTAACTGCCGATGCCGGTGATGGCCTCGATGAGCGGCTCGTTGCTGCTTGGCGGCATGATTTTGATGGTGGGAATCTCGAGCACTTCCGCGCCGAAATCCCTGAGCTGCCCCGACAATTTGCCGGCTTCCCTTCGGTTTCGGGTGACCACCACTCGTTGGCCAAAGAGAGGCCGGTTTTCAAACCAGTTCAGCGTGTCGCGCAGCGTCGACACACTGCCGATGATCGTCACCGCCGGGGCCTTGAAATCGGCCTTGGCCGCCTCGTTGGCGAGCGTCCCCACCGTGGCGGTGATCGTCTGTTGCCGGCCCATCGTGCCCCAGCGAACCATCGCCGCCGGTGTGTTGGATGGCAGGCCATTGGCCTCGAGAGCCGCGGCGATTTTGCCGATCCGCTCGACTCCCATCAGGAACACCTTCGTGCCCGGTTCGCGGGCGATGCGTTCCCAGTCCAGCGCGCTTTCGTCCTTGCCGGGATCCTCGTGGCCGGTGATGACAGTGAAGCTCGAGCAATGCTCGCGGTGGGTCAGTGGAATGCCGGCGTAACTCGGCGCGGCGATGATGGACGAGATGCCCGGCACGACCTCGAAAGGTATGCCGTCCCGTTTCAGTCCGGCCGCCTCCTCGCCGCCCCGTCCAAAAATGTACGGGTCGCCGCCCTTGAGCCGCACGACCGTCTTGCCGTCCCGGGATTTTTCGGCGAGCAACCGGTTCAACTCCTCCTGCGGGATGGCTTGGTCGCGGGGACGTTTGCCGCCGAAGATGACCTCGGCCGCCTCCGGTGCGAGCGCCAGCAACTCGCGATTGACCAGCGCGTCGTAAATCACCACGTCCGCCCGGCGCAATAACTCGGCACCGCGCATCGTGAGCAGCCCGGCATCCCCCGGCCCTGCGCCCACAAGATAAACTTTCCCCATCAAACCCATGTGGCATCAGCGTTGGTTAAGTTCGGCCAAGCGGCAAGAAATCATTTTTCGAGCGGCACAATCACCTTCAGCGCGCGCGGCCGCAGCGTGATCGTTATCGGCAGCGAGCCGATGAACTCGCCATCGGCTTGGACGCGCGTCCCGGCCGTGCCATCGATGGTCAATTCGCTCACGCGGTGATGCACCGCGCCGGGCCAGTCGCCGACTTGGCCCAGTGCCATCGAGGTCACGCCGCGCGATACCGAGCCGGGGTTGACGCGAGGGAAAACACACAAGTCGAGCCGGCCGTCGTTGAGCTTTGCGTCCGGAAACAGCACGACAGGCCCGCCGAAAAACCGCCCGTTGCCGACGCACATCCACTCGCCCCGTGCCGAGCCACCGTTCCATGTGGCGGTTAGCCTCGGCGGCTTGGCCTTGAGCGCGGCGAGGGTGGAAAACAGGTACGCCAGCGGCCCGATTTTTTTCTTCAGCGCAACATTCACGCCGCCGACCGCGGCGCCGTCCAGCCCTGCGCCTGCCATTTGGACGAAGCAACGCTCCACTTGGCCGTCGGACGTTTGCACCCTAGCCAAGGGGAGATCGACGGCGCGCGCGCGGCCAAGTCGGATCGTCTCCCAGGCGCGCTTGGCGGAGAGCGGGATGCCCAGTTCGCGGGCGAAAACGTTCATCGTGCCGAGCGGCAGGATGCCGAGTTGCACTTGGCCAAGTCCGTTGCGCTCCTTTGCCAAGCCGTTGACAACCTCGTTGACCGTGCCGTCGCCGCCGGTGGCGATGATGGTTTTGTAGCCATCACGAATCGCCTGCGCGGCTAGGTCGGTCGCGCTGCCGGGCGCGGTCGTCTCGAGCAGCGTGCACTCGTCCTGCATTTGGCCAAGCGACTCGCGAAAGCTCCGGGCTTTTTCGCCACGGGCGGCGGGATTGAAAATCAGCGCGATGGACGGTTGGCTCATGGCGGCGGCTTGGTTTGGGGATTACTCGCTTGGCTCGGGCAGCGTTTTGCCGCCGCTCACGAGAAACATCACTGCCATGCGGACGGCAAGGCCGTTGGTCACCTGGTCGAGAATGGTCGAGCGCGGGTGGTCGGCGATCTCGCTGTCGATCTCGACGCCGCGGTTGATCGGCCCGGGGTGCATGACGATGGCGTCCGGCTTGAGCCGGTCGAACCGCTCGTTCGTCAGCCCGAAGAGCGACCTGTACTCGCCGATGCTCGGGAAGGCGGAGAGCCGCTGGCGCTCGTGCTGGATGCGTAGCAGGTTGACGATGTCGGCGTCAGCGAGGGCGTCGTCGATGTTGTGCGTCACACGGCAGCCCATCTGCTCGAAGATGCGCGGCACGAGTGTCGGCGGGCCGCAGAGCGTGACGTTCGCGCCGAGCTTGGTAAGCGCCCAGATGTTCGAGCGGGCGACGCGGCTGTAAAGGATGTCGCCGAGAATGGTGACGTTTAGGCCGTTCACGTCGCCCTTTTTCTCGAACATCGTGAACGTGTCGAGCAATGCCTGCGTGGGGTGCTCGTGCGCGCCGTCGCCGGCGTTGATGACGCTGCAACCGATCGCGCGGGAGAGCAGGTGTGGCGCGCCCTCGGCACTGTGGCGCACCACTATTATGTCGGCACTGAGCGCCTCGAGCGTCTTGCCGGTGTCCCGGAGTGTCTCGCCTTTCCTTAGCGACGACGACTCGGCGGTGAAGTTGATCACGTCGGCATTAAGCCGCATGGCGGCTAGCTCGAAGCTGATGCGCGTGCGAGTGGACGGCTCGACGAAAAGGTTGACCACCGTGCGTCCGCGTAGGGCTGGTACTTTCTTGATCGTCCGCTCGCCGACCGCCTTGAAGGCGCGCGTGGCTTCGAGAATGATGCGAATCTCGTCGGCGCTCAGCGACTCGATGTCGAGCAGGTGTTTGCGAGTCCAGTTCATTCGTTGTTACTCAAGGTCTGCAGTGTGACAGAGTCGTTGCCGCCGGTCTCACTCAGCGAAACCTCGATGTGCTCTTCGAGGGCTGTTGGTATGTTTTTGCCGACGAAGTCCGGTTTTATCGGCAGCTCGCGGTGGCCGCGGTCAGTCAACACCGCGAGCTGGATGCGCTGCGGCCGGCCGAGGTGATGCACGGCGTCGAGCGCGGCCCGAACGGTGCGTCCGTTGAATAGCACGTCATCGACTAGCACGATCGTTTTGCCCTCGACATCGAACGGCACTTCCGTCGGCTGCACGCTGACGATGCCGCGTTGGCCGATGTCGTCGCGATGCATGCTGACGTCGAGCACGCCGACCGGTGCGTCGTGCCCCCAAATACCTGTGAGCAGACTGGCTAAGCGCTTGGCCAAGTGAATGCCGCCGCGCTGGATGCCGATCAGCCCGACGCTCTTGCTGTTGGGGTTGGCCTCGGCGATCTCGTGCGCGATGCGCGTGAGGCCGCGCTGGATCGCGTCGGCGTCGAGGAGTAGTTTTTCGTCAGCCATGGCGGCGGGTGCGGGTACAAAAAAACGAACCTACGCCTCGCGCGCCGATTCGCTTCGTACAAGATTGTCTCGTCAGTTTTCGCATGTCCCTTGGCTACCTCGCTGGATCGCTTTAAAGGAAACGTGGCGGCGGGTCACTCCCTGGCAGCCTGGCGGTTCTTCCGCCACTTCGTGCGGTGGTTGAGAACCCAGTCCATCAACGCCCGCTCTAACCCAATGTCGCGGCCCGCCTTCTCGGATTCAAGCCATTTGTGACGCAGCACCTCCTCCCGCTCGGCGAGATACTGCTGATACAGCGACGATTTCTTGAGCAGGGCGTCGGTCGATTTGTCTTTCTCTTCAACCATGACTCACTTTTTTCCGACCGGCGAAACGTAGCATCGCCGACGCCGGGCGCAACCCCTTTTCCTCAGCTTGGCTCGTGCTAAAAGCGTTGCCTCCGCCTGGCCAAGCGGGGATGCTCACCCGCCCATGCTCAACGGCAAAATCGATCTGCGAAGCGACACGATCACCCAACCCGATGCCGCGATGCGTGAGGCCATGGCCAACGCGGTCGTTGGCGACGATGTGCTGGGCGACGACCCAACTGTGCAGGAACTGGAACGGCACACGGCGGAACTACTCGGCAAGGCGGCGGCGGCGTTCGTGCCGTCCGGGACGATGGCCAACCAGTTGGCGATCCGCTCGCTCACGCGGCCCGGCGACGCGATCGTGCTCGACGTCAACGCACACATTCACTGTTACGAGGCCGGCGCACCGGCGGCGTTGGCCGGGGTGCAAGTGAGCTTACTCGACGGCGAGCGCGGGCAGTTTACCGCCGGGCAACTAGAGGCCGCGCTGCCGCCGAGGGATGACCACTTCGCGCCACCAAGCCTGGTCTGCATCGAGAACACCCACAACCGCGGCGGTGGCAGCGTCTGGCCTTTGGAGCAGATCGAGTCGGTCACGAGCACGGCGCGCGGGCACGGCTTGGCGTTGCACCTTGACGGCGCGCGGCTGTGGAACGCCTCAGCGGTGAGCGGCGTCAGCGAAGCCGAGTACGCCAGCCACTTCGACACGGTTAGCGTCTGTTTTTCGAAGGGGCTCGGCGCGCCGGTCGGCTCGGTTTTGGCCGGGTCAGCGGACGTGCTTGCTAAGGCGCGGTTTTTCCGCAAGCAACAGGGTGGCGCGATGCGGCAGGTCGGCATCCTTGCGGCGGCGGCGGCGCATGCGCTTGAAAACAATCGCGCCCGCCTGGCCGATGACCACGCAAACTGCCGCGCTCTGGCCAACGGCTTGGCCAAGCTTCCCGGGCTCGAGGTCGATGCTGAGGGTGTCGAAACAAATATGGTGTTCATAGACACTGGCGAATGCGATGCTGCTGCCTTGGCCAAGCGGCTTGACGAATTGGGTATCCGTCTGCTTGCCATCGGTCAGCACACACTCCGAGCGGTGACGAATCTCACTGTGACGACTGAAGAAATCGCCCAAGTCATTACCGCCTTCGAGGAGTCGCTCTAAGTCGGCAAACGCTCGGTTTTGCGGTTGTGGATATCTTCCCCTCGACCGCGTTCTGCTCGGCGATTAACGTTTGTGCGTGCCAAAGGAGACGAAACTCACACCGATGATGGCCCAGTACCGGCAGTGCAAAAGCCAACTGCCAGCTGGGACGATTCTGCTGTTTCGCCTCGGGGATTTTTACGAGATGTTTTTCGAGGACGCGCAGGAGGCGGCCGGCATTCTCAATATCGCGCTGACCAAGCGTGGCGACATGCCGATGTGTGGGATCCCTCACCACGCCACCGGTAATTACCTCTCCAAGTTGCTCAAGGCCGGGCGCAAGGTGGCGATCTGTGACCAGGTCGAGACGGCCAAGCCTGGGCAACTGGTCAAGCGCGAGGTCACGCAGATCCTCAGCCCGGGAGCGCACTTCGACGAGCGAATGCTCGAGGCCGGACGTAATAACTTTCTCGTCGCTGTGAGCGTGTCCGGTGGCCGGTTTGGAGTGGCGGCGATCGATTTGACGACTGGCGATTTCAAGGCCGCCGAGTTGGAAAACGAGAACGCCATGCTCGCCGAGTTAGAGCGGCTCAACCCGGGCGAGGTGATTTATCCGGAAGAATCGCAGCGCTTGGCCGCATCGATCGAGCCGAATGTCAGCGTACTCAACGGCTACGAAGGCTGGGTGTTCGCGCTCGAGACGGCGGAGTTCACGCTGAAGGATCATTTCAAGGTCGCCGCGCTCGATGGCTTCGGGCTGAAGGGTCGCACGGCGGCGATCGGTGCGGCCGGCGGGGCGCTACATTACGTCAGCCAACACTTGCGGCGCGACGTGGCGCATTTTACTCGGCTCGCGTTTTACGAGGTCGCCGACACCCTCGTTCTCGACGCGGCTACGCTGAAGCACCTCGAGATTCTCGAGCCGCTGCATCGCGAGGCGACCAAGCCGGCGACGCTTTACGCCGCGCTGAACCGCACCTCGACGCCGATGGGCGCGAGGCGTCTGCGCGACTGGCTCTCGCAACCGCTCTCATCGGTCGAGGCGATCCGGCGGCGGCAGTCGGCGGTTAGCCAATTTCTCCACAACAGCTCGGCGCTCGACCGGTTTCGAGAAAGCCTGAAGGAAATTCGCGATCTTGAGCGGACGATCAGCCGGTTGAGCATCGGCTCCGGCAACGCCCGCGACTTGTTGCAGTTGAGCGGCGCGCTTGGCCAATTGCCGATGCTGCGCGGCATGATCGCCGAGGTGGAACGCGCTATCGACCCCGTCGCTCCGACGCTGAGCGAGGAGGTTTTCGACGAAGCTGAGCCGGACGGCCCGCAGCCGTTGCTGAGCGAGCTGGGCGCCCGACTGCACGAGCTGCCTGAGGTGACCGGCCTGATTTCGAAGGCGATTGCCGATGAGCCGCCGCTGACGATCAAGGACGGTGGCATCATCCGCGAAGGCTTTGATCCGGCGCTAGACGAGCTGCGCCGCGGCGCGACCGAGGGGAAGGACTGGATCGCCCAGCTCCAAAAAGAGGAGTCTGAAAAAACCGGCATCACCTCGCTCAAGGTGAGGTTCAACTCCGTGTTCGGTTATTTCATCGAGGTGACCAAGACGAATCTCGACAAGGTGCCGGAGCATTACATGCGCAAGCAGACCATGACCAACGCTGAGCGGTTCATCACACCGGAGTTGAAGGATATGGAGGGCAAAATCCTCGGCTCGGAGGAGCGCAGCCAAAAGCTCGAGTACGAGTTGTTCCAGCACGTGCGAGAGCAGGTGCTCCTGTCGCTGCGGCAGATTCAGCAAATCGCTGCGGCGGTGGCGCAGCTAGACGTAC
>DBNL01000157.1:3053-21015 GCA_002299785.1 Verrucomicrobia bacterium UBA673 | reverse complement strand
GCTCGGAGGAGCGCAGCCAAAAGCTTGAGTACGAGTTGTTCCAGCACGTGCGAGAGCAGGTGCTCCTGTCGCTGCGGCAGATTCAGCAAATCGCCGCGGCGGTGGCGCAGCTAGACGTACTCGCCGGTTTCGCCGAGGTCGCTCGGTTACGTGGCTACGTTTGCCCTGAGGTTCGCGACGAGGGCATGCTGCAAATCGACGAGGGCCGCCATCCCGTGCTCGAGCAGGCGCTGATCAGCAAGCCGTTCGTACCGAACGATACACAACTAGAGAGCGTCGCTCAGCAGATCGCCGTCATTACTGGCCCGAACATGGCCGGCAAAAGCACGTACATCCGACAGGCGGCGCTGTTAGCGTTGCTGGCTCATACCGGCTCTTTTGTACCGGCCAAGCACGCGCGGGTGGACTTGGTCGATCGCATCTTCACGCGCATCGGCGCGAGCGACGACCTGTCGCGTGGCCAGTCGACCTTCATGGTCGAGATGACTGAGACGGCGAATATTTTGAACAACGCCACTGACCGAAGCCTCGTCGTGCTCGACGAGGTCGGGCGCGGCACGAGCACGTTCGACGGCTTGAGTCTGGCATGGTCGATCGTCGAGCATCTGCACAACCAAGTCGGCGCAAAGACGTTCTTCGCGACGCACTACCACGAGCTGACCGAGTTGGCCGGCCGACTACCCCGCTTACGGAACTTCAACGTCGCCGTACGCGAGTGGAACGAACAAATCGTGTTTCTGCATAAGATCGTCGAGGGCGGCGCGGACAAGAGCTATGGCATCCACGTCGCGCGCCTGGCCGGCGTGCCCAAGTCAGTCATCGAGCGGGCCAAGGCCATCCTGCGCAACCTCGAGGAGACGGAACTTTCCCCCGACGGAGAGGCGCGCTACGTCTCGCGGCAGAGCGTCGAGCGGGAAAAGCTCCGCCAGATCGAGCCCACACCGCAGTTGGACCTCTTCGCGGGCCAATGACAGCTTGACCTCGGGCGCGCGCTTGGCCAAGCTTCGCGGCCCGCTCGGAGAGATGGCTGAGTGGTCGAAAGCGCTCCCCTGCTAAGGGAGTATAGGTTCACGCCTATCGAGGGTTCGAATCCCTCTCTCTCCGCCACTTTTTTTGCACCTTTCTGGCGCATCAACTGTGCTTGACCAAGCGTAGGCAATCACTTCTGCCAGCGGGGAGAAATGCTTCAATTCTTAAAGATGGGTTTGCGGCCTTTTGGAGCGAGGTGGCAATCGAAGCGCGCCACCACTTTTTGATTACAACATACCAAGAAGCTGCGGAGTGGCGGTCTCCAAACAACCGTTTGCATTGCTTCATATTTCAATTAACACTTTATTCGCTCGCGTATTTGATTCGAATCCTGGCGGAGAAATCGCTTTGATGTAGAGCGGTCTTCTTGTAGCTCTCTGTGCAACCTTTTTGTTATGCACCTGTGTGGTTACCGCAATCATTTATTGGGGCTGGTTCTGTTTCTACTTGAATCAGCGGCCGGCGTTTCTCTTGCTGCAGTGAACTTTGACCACAAGGTGGCACCGTTGCTGATTCGGCATTGCCTCGAGTGCCACAACAGTTTTGATCTAAAGGGCAAGTTGGATTTGTCTCAACGTGAGGCGGCGATGAAGGGGGGGAAGCATGGCTCCTCGGTGGTGGCCGGCAAGCCGGGCGAGAGCCTGCTCTGGAAAAAGATATCGGAGGATGAAATGCCGCCGGACCACCCGCTCGGACAAGCGGAGAAAACGCTGATACGAGACTGGATCACGGGAGGGGCCAAGTGGGGGTCCAATGCAGATCTTGATCCGTTTCAATTAACTACAGCCAACCGTGGAGGGTACGATTGGTGGTCGCTGCAGCCGGTGAAACGGCCCGGCCAACCGAGGGTTACGTCGCAGAATTGGGTGGTCAACCCGATCGACGCATTCATTCTTGCTAAGCTCGAGAAGGCTCAGTTAAAACCCAGCGGCCCGGCGGATCCACGGGCGTTAATCCGGCGTTTATATTTTGACCTGACAGGTCTGCCCCCGACGGCGGAACAGGTCGCCGCGTTTATTAACAATCCGACTGATGCTGCGTACCGCAAGGTGGTCGATAACCTTCTAGGCTCTCCTCATTACGGCGAGCGCTGGGGGAGGCACTGGCTGGATCTCGCGCGGTTTGGCGAGAGCGACGGTTTTGAGAGGAACAATGTCCGCAACAATCTCTGGCCTTATCGCGACTGGATCATTAACACGTTGAACGACGACATGCCGTATGATGAATTCGTGCGCATGCAGATCGCCGGGGATGTCCTGAAGCCTGGCGACCCGGCCGGGCAAAAGGCTGTCGGTTTCCTTGTAGCCGGGTTGCACAATACAGTCGTTGGTGGTAGCGAGTTCATGAAAAAAACCGCACGCCAGGATGAACTGGAGGAGATTGTCGGCACGGTTGGGCAGACTTTTATCGGGCTCACGGTCAATTGTGCGCGCTGCCACAACCACAAGTTTGATCCCATTCGGCAGAAGGAATACTACCAGTTGACGTCGGCGATTGCCGGGGTGTACCACGGTGAACGCAATGTCTCCGATCCAGAACTGGGGTTCCAACGAGAGGCGCTTCGAAAACAGGTTGCCGTCCTTAGCGAAAAGTTGGCTGGGATCGAGAACCACGGTCGTGAGGCCGCTCTAGCCAGACGCAAGCAGGGGGACAAGCCGCCGAAGGCCGATCCGCCGAAGCCGCTGGCCCGGTGGGAGTTCGATACTGACCTGCGGGACAGCCTCGGTGAGATGCACGGCATGGCCAAGGGCAGTGCACGGGTTTCCGGCGGCGCGCTGGTCGTGGACGGCAACGCATCCTGGGTCGAGACGAAACCGACCAAGGAACAGCTCCGGGCCAAGACACTCGAGGCCTGGGTGGAGTTGGGTGACCTGAATCAAAAAGGCGGCGGTGTGATTGGCGTGCAGAATCTTTCCGGTGTGCAGTTTGACACGATCGTGTTTGCCGAGCGCGAGTCCCGGCTCTGGATGGCCGGAAGTAACGGCTATGCCCGCACGCAGTCATTCGGTGCGCTGGAGGAAAACGAGGCGGACCAGAATCCGGTTCATGTGGCCATCGTGTATCAGGAGGACGGCACGATCACCGGCTATCGCAACGGTGTGCCGTATGGCAAACCGTACAAAACTGGAATGTCGAAATTCCCAGCCGGCAACTCGCAGATCATTTTCGGGATGCGGCACAAGGGCGGAGGCAACAATTTCCTTAAGGGCAAGATTTATCGCGCCCAGCTTTACGAGCGGGCGCTGGCCCCCGACGAGGTCGCGGTTTCGGCCGGGGTGGAGAGCTCGTTTGTCGGCGAACAGGAACTGGCCGCTGCGCTTGGGCAAGCGTCCCGGAAACGGAGGAAGGAGCTGAAGGGTCAACTGGCGGCGTTGATCGCTCGCGAAAAGGAGTTGGGCATCGGGTCCAAGATGAAAGTCTACACCGTCGCTGCCCGGGGCAACCCTGGTGAGGTGCGCCTGCTAAAGCGCGGGAGCGCAATGGACGAGGGCGATGTCGTTCGTCCCGGAGCCGTCGCTGCGTTGCGCTCACTGAGCAGTGATTTTGGTATCCAGCCGGACGCGCCCGACGCGGAGCGCCGCAAACAGTTGGCACACTGGCTCACAGACCCTGAAAATCCGTTGTTCACCCGCGTGATCGTCAACCGTCTGTGGCACTACCACTTTGGCACCGGTATCGTAGAGACGCCGAACGATTTCGGGTTCAACGGCGGCCGGCCCAGTCACCCGGAGCTGCTCGATTGGCTGGCATCCGAGTTTGTCGCCAACGGAAGACGGCTCAAGGCAATGCACCGACTGATCGTGACCTCGAACACCTATCGGCAGGCGACTGCGCCGGCCAAGGATGGACTGGCGGTGGATGCGGAGAATCGACTGCTCTGGAGGAAGTCACCGGTCCGCCTCGACGCCGAGTCGTTGCGCGACGCCGTCCTCGCCGTCTCCGGCAAGCTTAATCCCAAGATGGGCGGCCCCGGTTTTCGCGACGTATCCATCACGCCCAACAACGGCACCACCTACTACGCGCCGATCTATCCGAAGGGCGACGAGTACAACCGGCGCACGGTTTATCGCTTCAGTCCCCGCGGCGGGCGCAGTGCGGTTCTCGATACATTCGATTGCCCGGATCCTTCGACAACCGCGCCGCGCCGCGGCGTGACCACTACTCCACTGCAGGCGCTGGCTTTGTTGAACAACGAATTTATTTTGAACAAGGCGCAGGCGATGGCAGACCGGGTACAAGCACTTGAGAAGGGCAGACTAGACGAGCAGGTGAAGCGGGTGTTTCTCGATGCCTACCAGCGTTTGCCGGACGCTGAAGAACTGCTCTTAGCCAAACGCTTGGCCGTGCAACACGGTCTCGTCACGCTCTGCCGTTCCCTGTTCAACAGTAATGAATTTGTTATCCTGAACTGATATGAACGACGCCAACACAATTGATCGACGCGAGTTTTTCAACTGGGGCATCCGAGGGATCGGGGCCACGGCGTTCGCTAGCCTGCTCTCCCGCTGCAGCTCGGCCCGGGCGAGTTCGTTTGGCCCGGCGGTCTTCCCGAATTTCGAGCCGCGGGCCAAGCGGGCGATCCACATAAGCCTCGTTGGAGGTATGAGCCACATAGACTCGTACGACCACAAGCCCGGACTGGACAAGGCCCACGGCAAGCCGCTTGGTTCGAGTGAAAAGCCGGACATTTTCTTCGGCAAAGTTGGCCTACTGCGGAAGAGCGATTTTCAATTCAAACCGCGGAGCCAAAGCGGGCTTTGGTTGTCAGACATGTTCCCTCACATCGCCGGGATGGCCGATGAGATAACGGTCATTCGCTCGATGACCACTGATTCGGCCAACCACACGCCAGCGTTGTTTTTCGCCAATAGCGGCTTTGAGTTTAACGGATTTCCGTCGGTCGGCAGCTGGGCATCGTACGGGTTGGGCAGCGATACTGAATCATTGCCGGCCTTTGTCGTGCTTAGCGATGGACGTGGTGGGCCAAACGGAGGGGCGTCTAACTGGTCCAGCGGGTTTCTTCCGTCGCAGCATCAAGGGGTCGAGTTGCGGAGCGGCAACACGCCGGTGCGGGATCTCTTCCCAGCCATCGAGCAGCCTAAAGGATCGGACGCCGCCGCGCGCGCATTCTTGCAAAAATTGAACGCCCGCCACGCCGCCCGCCACGGAGTCGATGCGATGTTGAGCAGCCGCATGCGCAGCTATGAACTTGCGGCCCGTATGCAGTTGTCTGTGCCGGAAGTGAGCGACATCAACGGCGAACCGGAATACATTCGCCGTCAGTATGGTATGGGGGAAAGTCGCACCGAGGATGCCGGGCGCCGCTGCCTGCTGGCGCGGCGATTGCTCGAGCGCGGAGTGCGGTTCGTGCAGATTTACTCTGGTGGCCCGATCGGCGGCTCGCCTCGCGCGAGCTGGGATGCGCACGAGAATGTGCAGGACAACCACTCGACCGAGGCCGGCCGGATCGACAAGCCGATCGCCGGCCTACTTCGCGACCTTAAGCAACGCGGCATGCTCGATGACACACTGGTGTTGTTCACCACCGAGTTTGGTCGAACGCCGTTCGCCCAGTCGAATGCCAACCAGGTAGGCCCCGGCCGGGATCACAACAAGTACGCATTCTCATGCTGGATTGCCGGCGGTGGAGTGAAGTCCGGATACAGCTATGGACAGACCGATGAGATCGGATGGAAGACAGTTGAAAACCCGGTGCACTGGCACGACTTTCATGCGACCGTCCTCCATCTAATGGGGATCGACCACAAAAAGCTGACCTTTTACCACAACGGAATCGAGCGCCGATTGACGAACGTACACGGCCATGTGGTGAGCGACATTTTCGTCTGATCACTCGCCGATCCTTTTCAGGAATTCGGCTTCATCGAGAATCGTCACGCCAAGCGACTTGGCCTTGGCAAGCTTTGAGCCGGCCTTCGAGCCGGCGAGAAGACAGTCTGTTTTTTTACTGACGCTGCTGGTGGTTTTGCCTCCATTGGCTTCAACTTTCGCCTTGGCCTCCTCGCGCGACATACCGAGTAATGTACCGGTGATCACGATGGTTTTGCCTGTAAATACCATTCCTTTATCGGTGGCTTTGCTCGGCTCCGAACCTTGCGGGTCGATGCCGAGCTTGGCCAAGCGCGCGACAGTGGCGCGGCCGATTTTCGAGCCAAACCAAGCGATCACGGATCGTGCTACGGATGGCCCTACCTCGGTCGTGTAGTTTGGTGGATGGTTGCCGTTCTCCTTCGTGATCCGGGCAAAGCCCAGCTCGGACAGGCGCTCGACCCGTTTGCGAATCTCGTCGACCAATTCTGAGTAAAGCTGCTCACGCTTAGCCTTGTCGGCTTCTGATGTGGGCGGGTTTTTACGTGAGCGCGGATTGATGTGAATCACCTCCTCGTTCATATCATCCAGCGCAATGATATCGCTCAAAATGTCTGACTGCGCCACGGCGGGAATGTCCTTGTGGAACTTGCTCAATGCGGTGGCAGTCGTTCGACCCAGTTCGGGAATGGCCAGCGCGAAGAGCCAGCGGTCGAGGCCCATCGTGCGTGCGCGTGAGACTGAGTCGATGAGCTTGTTGGCATTTTTCTCTCCAAAGACCCGCGGTTCGTCTTCAGTGCCGAGGTTGAGTGGACTGAGTTGCTCGACGCTCAGGTCGAATAGATCCAGCGGATTTCCTGCAAGTTGGCGCTCGACGAGCTTATCTGACACAATATCGCCGAGGTACTCGATATCGAGCGCGGTGCGCGCGGCAAAATGCTCGAGCCGCTGCGCCGCCTGTGCCGGGCAATCCGAGTTGACGCAGCGCCATGCGACGAACTCCTCGTCCTTTTGAATGGCCCCGCCGCAGGTCGGACATTGGCTGCCGGTCGCGGTGAGCATATTGAACGGTTTGGTATCGACCGGCCGCAAATCCTTGACGACTGAGATCACCCCGGGGATGACATCGCCGCGTTTCTCGATGAGAACTGTGTCGCCCACGCGAATGTCTTTTCGGGTGATTTCGTCCTCGTTGTGCAGCGTGGCGCGGCTGATCGTCGAGCCGTCGAGGAAAACCGGCTCAAGCTCGGCGACCGGCGTGAGAGTGCCTGTGCGGCCAACCTGCACTGTAATCGCTTTGAGCTTGGTTTGCATCTGCTCGGGTGCGTATTTGTAGGCCATGGACCAGCGTGGCGCCTTGGCGGTGGCACCGATGCGGTCGCGCAGGTTGAAGCGGTTCAGCTTGATGACAGCACCGTCGGTGTCGTAGTCGAAGCCGGGTCGGATGCGGTCCAACTCGGCGATGGCGTCGAGGACGTCGTTCACGCTGGAGCAGCACCAAGTGTTTTGTGGTGTGCGGAAACCAAGCCGGCTAAGAACCTCGAGCAGGCCGGATTGCGAGTCGATCGTCGGGCCTCCGATGATTTCACCGCTGCCGTACAGGACGATGTCTAGGGGGCGTCTGGCCACGAGCGCTGAGTCGAGCTGTTTTAGCGAACCGGCGGTGGCGTTGCGGGGATTTGCGAACAGAGGCTCGCCGGCGTCGGCTCGCTCACGATTGAGCTGCGCGAAGCCGGAGCGCGTCATGATCACCTCGCCGCGTACCTCGAGCACTCCGGGGTCGTTCGCTTGGTCAAGCGTATTCAGCCGGAGCGGGATGGTGCGGATGGTGCGGAGGTTGGCTGTGACGTCGTCGCCGGCAATACCGTCGCCGCGGGTGGTGCCGAGGGTGAACAGTCCATCCTCAAAACGAAGGCTGATGGCGACGCCGTCGGCCTTGGGCTCGACGAGCCACTCGAGCGGCTCGCCGGGCAGGAGCTTTTGCACGCGGTCAACAAAGTCGCGCACCTCCTCCTGCGAGTAGGTGTTGTCGAGGCTCATCATCGGCACCGCATGCCGAATGGTCTTGAAGCCGTCGATCGGTGCGCCGCCGACGCGCTGACTGGGAGAGTCGGCTGTTTGGAGTTCTGGATACGCCAATTCGAGGTCGAGTAACTTGCGGTAAAGTTGGTCGTACTCTTGGTCGCTGATCGCCGACTGTGCCTCGACATAATACGCCCGGTCATGCCGGCGAATCTCCTCCGCCAATACCGCATGCCGCTGCTGTGAAGTGTCAGGCATCAATCAAACATCTTGCCGGGGTTCAGGATGCTTTTTGGGTCGAGGGCTTTACGTAGTTCGCGCATGACTCGCATCTGGGCCGCGCCGGCGAACTTGGGGAGGAACTCTTTCTTGGCGATGCCGATGCCGTGTTCGCCGGTGATGGTGCCGCCCAGGCGGATGGCTTCGTCGAAGATTTCCTTGAACGCTTCGTGCACGCGGTGGATTTCAGACTCGTTGCGTTCGTCGGTGAGGAAGGTCGGGTGCAGGTTACCGTCGCCCATGTGGCCGAAAGTGCCGATTTTCAAATCGTATTTCTTGGCGACCTCGGCGACGAAACGAATCATGTGGGCTAGTTCGCTGCGCGGCACGGTGGCGTCCTCGAGGATGATGGTGGGGGCCAAGCGGGCGAGCGCGCTGAAGGCGCTGCGGCGGGCGGTGGCGAGTTGGGTGGCTTCTGCGTCGTCCTTGGCGACGCGCACTTCTTTTGCGCGGTTGGCCTTGGCTAGTTCCTCCATTTTTGAGGCTTCCTCGGCGACGGCGGCGGGGTGGCCGTCGGTTTCCATCAGCAACAATGCCTCGCAATCGAGCGGCAGGCCGATCTTGGCAAAATCCTCCACGCAATGAATCGTGGTGCGGTCAAGAAACTCGAGCGTGCACGGAATGATTTGCGCGGCGATAATGTCGCTCACCGTTTGCGCGGCGGCATCCATCGCGTCGAAGGTGGCGACCATCGTTTTCTTCGCTGCCGGTTTCGGGATGAGCCGCAGCAGCACCTTAGTGATGACGCCGAGCGTGCCTTCGCTGCCAATCATCACGTCCTTCAGTGAAAAGCCGGCGACGTCTTTCACGCACTTGTTGCCGAGCCACATCACCTCGCTGTTCGGCAGCACGACCTCCATGCCCATCACATAATTGCGCGTGACCCCGTACTTAAGCCCGCGCAGTCCGCCGGAGTTTTCAGCGACGTTGCCGCCGATGGTGGAAATCTTCATCGAGCCCGGGTCCGGCGGATAAAACAGCCCGGCCTTCTCAGCGGCCTCGGCGATTTGAATGGTCGTCACGCCCGGCTCAACCGTCATGGTGAGGTTCGCCGCGTCCACCTCCAGAATTGCGCCCATTTTCACTGTGCACAGCACGATGCAATCCGCCGCGGGAACACTACCGCCGCTGAGGCCAGTGCCTGAGCCGCGCGTGACCACCGGCGTTTCGGTATCATTGGCCAGCTTGAGTACCGCGCTGATTTGCTCCGTGCTCACCGCGAATACCACCCCCCCCGGCATTTCCTTCATCGCCGCTGTGCCGTCGAAAGCGTACGGGATGAGGTCCTCCCTTGACGTCAGCACATTTTCTGCTCCGACGACGTCGCGCAGTTTTTTGAGGTTTGATTGATCCAAGGCCATCTGTTTAACAGGCGCGAAGCTTCCGCGACTTGGCCAAGCGGGGCAAGCGCGTAGGCCGTTTGGCCAACTTGGGGACGGCCTTTTCAGTCTTCCTTCGGCGAGGGTGGATAGGGATGCGGGTGCTGGGGAAAGCACGCCCTGTCTTGGGCTCTTGGTAAATTGCTGAGGATAACTTGTCGGTAAGCACTGAGTAAGTTTTCAAGTTCTATTCGTTGCGTCGGTAACGGTTTTGGGGTTTCATTTATTTGTGTCTGATGTCTTGGATATGCCGCCCACCGAGTCTGCGGATCTAAAAAAAACGCCTCGAAAAAGGGAATCAGTAGCCTCGATTCCGCTGGGCCGGACACCGCCGCACGACACCGTTGCTGAGCAGGGGGTGCTCGGCTGCATCCTGCTTGATCCAAAAGAAAATCTCCCCGCCTGCATCCAGAAGGTCAAGGACGAGTCTGTGTTTTATGACCTCCGCCACCAGGCGATCTACTCGGCGTTGGTGCAGATGAGCGAAAGTAACACGCCGATCGATCTGTTGATATTGTCGCACCAATTGCGCACCGACGGGGAACTGGACAACATCGGAGGGGTGGCCTATTTGGCCGAGTTGCAGGACGGGGTGCCGTCAGCCGCGAACCTTGAGTATTACTTTGACATCGTTCGGGATCGGGCACTCCTGCGGAAGGTGATCCACACCTGCACGAAGGCGATCGCTGATGCGTATGAAGGGAGCGATGAGGTGGAGAGCCTGATCGGCGAGGTGGAGCAGGCGGTGCTGGATATTCAGCGTGAGCAAAGCATCTCCAATAACGCAACTATCCAGGAGCATGTCAAAAACGCGGTCGGCAAGATTGAACAATACTTCAAAGACAAGGGAGCCACCACGGGTATCGAGACGGGGTTCACTGATTTTGACCGAATGACGACGGGGTTGCACGGCGGCGAGATGATCGTCGTGGCGGCTCGACCGAGCATGGGCAAGACATCGTTGGCGATGAACATTGTGGAGCATGTTGCGCTGGAAAAGGGTCTGCCGGTGGGGGTGTTCAGCCTCGAGATGTCGGCGGACGCACTGGTCATGCGCATGATCTGCTCGCTGGCCCGAATCAATCTGCGCGATATGCGTGAAGGGCTTCTCCAAACCAGGGAATTTCCCCGAATTGTTGATGCGTCGGGTAAATTAACCAACTCCGGGCTACATATTGACGACACAGGCGGCCTCTCGATTCTTCAGCTCAAGGCGCGGGCGCGTCGCATGTGGCAGCAGCACGGCATCAAGTTGTTTGTCATTGACTACATGCAACTGCTTCATTCTACTTCGCGCCGCGGCGGGGAGAACCGCCAGCAGGAAATTGCGGAGATTTCCAGCGGCATTAAGGCCCTGGCCAAGAATTTGGGTGTGCCCATTATCGTGTTGAGCCAGCTCAACCGCGAACTGGAGAAGGACAAAAGCCGCAAACCACGGCTGTCGGATCTCCGCGAGTCCGGCGCGATTGAGCAGGATGCCGACCTGGTGGGTCTTTTATACAAGCCAGGTGGAGCGGATGACGACGGCGATGAGGCTGAAAGTGAAGCCGATCAGATCAACCTGCTCATTGCCAAGCAGCGCAACGGCCCGACCGGGGATGTGCGTCTGACCTTTTTGAAGGGATTCACAAGATTTGAGAATGCAGCCAAGATCAGTAGCGACGACGTCCCGCAGGTTGACTAACCCGGCGTGGTGGTTGCGTGCACTTAGCCAAGCGATCACCGTCTGTGTGCTGATGTGGGGCGGACAGGGTTTGGGGCAAATCAGCGGTCCGGCTCCCAGGGCGCGGTTGGTTCAAAAAATAATCATCCAGCACGAAGGGCAACCTGCAGCCAGCGAGCAGTTGATCCGGGCGAATATCCGACTCAAGGCAGGCGGACCCTACTCGGTTAAAGCCAGCGATGACGACATTCACAACCTCCGCAAAACCGGTTTTTTTGAAAACGTTTATGTGACCAACAAGCAGGTTGCCGGTGGAGTGGAGGTGACCTACACGCTGGTGGGCAAGCCGGTGGTAACGGAGATTCTGTTTGAGGGCAACACCGGTGGCCGAAAGTTCAAGGTAAACAAGCTTCGAAAAAAAATCCGCTCCCGCACCGGAGAGACCCTCAACCGGCCGAGAATTTTTTCTGACACTCGCCTCCTCCAAAAGGAATACCAAAAAGGGGGATACGACCAGGCCAAGGTGGGGTACGAGGTCCGGCACGACGAGGCCCTTGGCCAAGCCGTGGTCGTCTTTCAGTTTGACCCGGGTCGGAAGGTCAAAATTGAGGAAATTGTGTTCGAGAACGCTGTTGCCTTTTCCCAGCGCGAGTTGCGCAAGGTGATCAAGACGCGCAGGCATTGGTGGATGTCCTGGCTGACTTCCAGCGGCAAATTCGAGACCGACCAGTGGGACGAGGATCTTGAGATGCTCGTCCAGTTTTATCAGGACGAAGGCTACATCGACTTCAAGATTCGTGAGATCGAGTTTGAGGACTCGGATGGTGACCGGATGGTGATCCGCCTCGACATGTACGAGGGCTACCGTTACCAGATAGGAAATGTCACCTTCGAGGGGAACTCGGTCTTTACCGAGGACGAAATACGCGGTGGGGTGCAGGTTCGTAATAGGGCAGTGGCTCCGGTGATGCTGGAGGGCGCCATCTTCACCCCCAGTGGCTTGAGCGAGGATAGGGAGGCTGTCCGGGATTTTTACGAGTCCTACGGTTACCTCGACACACGCGTGCTTGTCTCCAAGGTGCCCAACACCGACCAAGGCACGATGGATCTGGTTTACCGCATTAGCGAGGGTGAGTTGAACTTTGTGGAGAAGGTGGAAATTCGGGGAAACAACCGCACTAGGGATAAGGTGATTCGGCGAGAATTAGCGATCTACCCCGGTGAAGTATTCGATATGGTCAGAGTCGAGTTGAGCAAAATCCGCCTTGAGGGTACCGGGCTCTTTGATGCTGTCGACACGCAGGTAGAGAAACTACCCGAACTGCCCGACCGCCGTAATCTCATCATCGGGGTGAAGGAGGGCCGAACCGGCCATCTCATCATGGGGTTTGGGTATAGTTCCATCGAGTCGATATTTGCCCAAGCGGGCTTCGTGCAGGGCAACTTCGACCTCTTCAATCCACCTTACTTCACGGGGGGCGGACAGAAATTCCGCCTGCAAATCACTGCTGGCGCCCGCCGACAGGATTACCAGGTCACCTTCGAGGAGCCTTATTTCATGGACCGCAAACAGCGTTTTTCCGTGGACCTGTATCACCGCGAGATCCAGTACTACAGTCGCTACTTCGAGCAGCACCAGACCGGCATAAGGCTAGGCTTCGCCCGGAAGCTCTGGGACGATTTCACCTCCGGGGGAGTCAATCTCACATTCGAGTCCGTGGGGATTTTCGACAGCTCCTCTTATTCTGATATGCTCAAAGAGCACGACATGCTGACCAACGGCTTGGCCAAGGGATACGACTTACCTAGGGAACATCCCGATAGTTTGTCAACTAACCCGTTTGACTGGACTTTCGACATGGACCGGCTGCATCAAGGGGAGTTATCCGAGTTGAACAACGACCGCCTGGTATCCAAGCTGGGGCTGTTTTTCTCCTACGACACCCTTAACCATGGGCTCATGCCCAGTCGAGGCCAATTCACCCGGATAAACGCGGATATTGCCGGCGGCCCCATGGGCGGTGACACCGAGATGTATCGCCTCGAGTTAGAGACGACCTACTTCTATCCCGGTTTTGTCCCTGGCCATGTGTGGGAGGTGCTTGGCAAGCTGGGCGTCGTGGACACCTTCGGCGACAGCGGGCGGGTGCCTTACTTTGACCGGTTCTTCCTCGGAGGCGGATATACAATGCGCGGCTATGATTACCGGGACATCGGGCCGCAGATGCAACGCTGGAAAAACGGTATGGAGGACGGCAAGCTTGGTTACTATGTGAACGTCGAGGGCGCCGACGGCAAATCAAAGGGAGTGGATTTCGTGCCGGTAAACTCGAAGGTGCCCTACTACCCATTTTCGCAGAGCCCAGAGAAGCAGCCTGCCCCGGGGGACAAGTGGACCCCGGTCATTGAAGATAGTACAGAAATGCCGCTGGGAGGCAGCAGCTACTGGTTCGGGTCTGTCGAGTACACCATCCCAATCATCGACAAATTGCGGTTCGCGATGTTTTACGACATCGGCATGGTATACGCCGATCCCTACGACTTCGATTTCTCAGACTACGCCGACAACTGGGGTATCGGCCTGAGACTCTTCGTACCACTGCTGGGGCCGTTGCGACTCGACTATGGCATCCCGCTCAATAGCCCGGATTACGCCGAGGGAGGCGGGCAGTTCAACTTTGGGGTTGGCTTCTCCCGCTCTTTTTAAACTAATTTGATAGACACAAAAAAACCATGAACTACTCATCCTTGGCCAAGATGGCCTCCATGATATTGGCTGCAGCATTCTTCGCCGCTACCGCCACTGCACAGGAACCCGTTAAGATCGCCACCATTGATCTCCTGAAAGCCTTCGACAGCTACTGGAAAACCAAGTTGTCTAACGATCAACTCAAGGAGCGGGGAGCCGACTTCGACAAGGCGCGAATCGGTATGATTGACGATTTGAACCTGCTCCGGGAAGATTACAATCGGCTGAACGCTAGCATTCAGGATCAGGCCAACTCCGAGGAAAAGCGGGCCGACGACCAAAAGAAAGCACAGGTCAAACTCGCCGAATACAAGCGCCTCGAGCAGCAAATAATCGAATATAACAAAAACGCCCAAAAAACGCTCGCAGACCAGACCCAGCGGCTTCGGAAGGGGCGTCTCGAGGAAATTCAAGAAATCGTCAGTGCCAAGGCCAAGGAACTGGGATACGATTGGGTCATCGATTCGTCGCAGGATGTCATGCTGCCTCGCACACCCACCGTTCTTTACACTAATGGCAAAAACGACATCACTGCCCTAGTCATGGATCTTCTAAACGAGACCGCCTCCGGCAAATACAAACTCAGCGAACCGGCCAAGCCAAGCGTGGAGCCACCAGCAGCCATACCGACAGAAAAATAGTAGCCTTGAACAGTTCCAAGAGAGAGGAGCGAGTTACCTCACCCTATTTTCAGCTCCTCCGCCTCACCGCTAGACCAAGCGGCAAAGTTTGACTTTTTGAACCCCCACCAATATAAGATCCTCGCAACAGAGAGAGACAAATATCATGGCCGCAAAAGCATCCTCCAAGACACCATCCGCCGGACTAGACAAACGCACCTCTGACCTCGAGTCTGCTATCGCCGCCATTACAAAGAGCTTTGGCGAAGGCTCGATCATGCGGCTCGGTGACGAGGGGGCGAACTTGAAAATTGAGGCGGTCTCCACCGGCTCACTTGGTTTGGACATTGCGCTCGGGGTGGGTGGCGTTCCGCGGGGTCGCATTATTGAGATTTATGGGCCGGAGTCATCCGGCAAAACGACTATCATGCTGCATGTCGTGGCCAACGTGCAGAAAGCCGGTGGCACTGCGGCCTTCATAGACGCTGAGCACGCGCTTGACCCGTCGTACGCGGCCAAGTTGGGGGTTAACCTAGAGGAACTGCTAATCTCTCAGCCGGACAGTGGCGAGGAGGCGCTGACGATCTGTGAGACGCTGGCCCGCTCCGGCGCAGTGGACGTGATCGTGATCGACTCGGTAGCGGCGCTCGTGCCGAGGGCGGAACTAGAGGGTGACATGGGTATGGCGACCATGGGAATGCAGGCGCGGTTGATGAGCCAGGCGCTCCGAAAGTTGGCTGCCATTCTCGGCAAATCCAAGACGATGTGCCTGTTCACCAACCAAATGCGCGAGAAGGTCGGTGTGATGTTCGGCAGCCCGGAGACGACGCCCGGTGGCAAGGCGCTCAAGTTTTATGCCAGCGTGAGGATTGACATCCGTCGTCGCGAACAGCTTAAGGATAACATGGGCAACGTGATCGGGAACCACATTCGCACCAAGGTGGTGAAGAACAAGGTGGCGCCGCCGTTCATGGAGGCCGAGTTCGACATTATTTATGGGCAGGGCATCAACTGGGAAGGTGACCTGATCGCCGTCGGCTTGGCCAAGGAGATCATTCAGAAAAAAGGCGCATGGCTGCAGTTCGAGGGTGAGATGATCGGCCAGGGCAAGGAAGCCTCTCGCAAGGCGTTGCAGGACGATCCAGCATTGGCGCAGAAAATCCTCGCGAAGATCAAGGGCGAGACTGTGGAGGAACCTCCCGCAGAGAAGGGACTGGCGGAGGAAGCCGAGGATTAACCACTTTTCCAAGCGGGCCGGCCTGAAATTTGGCTCTTTTCCCGCTTGACATGACGGGGCGGCAGGGGTACCAATCCGCCCTCTGTGGCAAAAGTAGTGGCAACAATCGTAATGGGACTGGTCGTACTGGCATTCGGCCGGGGTCGGGTTTGTTGCGGATAAGTTAAGATTTCCAAGACACCCACGACCCAAACGGTCGTGGGTTTTTTTTTGCAAAACCAAGTAATCCGATGAGCGAGACAACAGAAACCAAGACGGTGACATCAACCAAGGCCAAGGGAGAGATCGGCCCGAGCATGATCGGCAGTGAGATCCTCGTCAGCGCACTCGAGCGCGAGGGCGTGGATACGATCTTCGCCTACCCCGGCGGCGCGAGCATGGAGTTTCACCAGGCACTGACCCGATCCGAGCAGATCCGCACCATCCTGCCCCGCCACGAGCAGGGCGGCGTGTTCGCGGCCGAGGGCTACGCCCGCGCCACCGGCAAGGCCGGCGTCTGCATGGCCACCAGTGGCCCCGGCGCCACCAACCTGGTCACCGGCATTGCCGACGCTTTCATGGACTCGATCCCGCTAGTCGCCATCACGGGTCAGGTGCCGCAGGCGATGATTGGCAAGGGGGGATTCCAGGAGACCGACTTTTTCGGTATGACCCTGCCGGTGGTGAAACACAGCTACCTCGTCACCGACGTCAACGAAATCCCGGCTGTGGTGAAGCAGGCGTTCAAGATTGCCACCAGCGGCCGGCCTGGCCCAGTGGTAGTCGACGTGCCGAAAAATATCCAGCAGACCCGCGCGCAGGTATTGTTCCCCGACGATGTGGACATCGCTGGGTTCGACCCCGAAGGGCTCAAGGCAAGCGAACTCGAACTCAACGAGATCGTTGGATTGATTGAGAAAAGTGAGCGGCCTTTGCTCTACGTTGGCGGCGGGATTATCAGTGCCGACGCCAGCGACGCGTTGCGCCGTCTGGTCGCAGCGACCGGCATCCCCGTAACCAGCACGATTATGGGTGTCGGCGCGTTTCCAGAGACGCACGAATTGTCGCTGCGCTGGCTCGGTATGCACGGTTCGGCCTACGCCAACTGGGCGGTCAGCGGCGAGTTCGAGAAGGACACCGAAGGCAACTCCACAATGGTGGCTGAGGGCGCCGACCTGCTACTGGCCTTTGGCGTGCGGTTCGACGACCGCGTGACCGGCAAGGTCGAGAAATTCTGCGAGCACGGCACCATCGTGCACATCGACATCGACCCGTCGGAGATCAATAAAAACCGCAAGGTCGCCCTGCCGGTGGTGAGCGAGATTCGCTACGCACTTGAGCAACTGGCCGACATGGTCAGCGAGCGGCCGTTGCAGAAAAAATTCACCGCATGGCAGAAGCAGATCGCCGAGTGGAAAACCAAGGCGCCGTTTGGCTATCGCGTGACAGACGAGGTGCTGAAATCGCAGCACATGAAGGATCATCTCGACGGCTCGGAGGACGAAGTCATCCTGCCGCAGATGGTCATCGAGATGCTCTACGAGTTGACCGGCGGCGAAGCCATCTTGACCACCGGCGTCGGCCAGCACCAGATGTGGTCCGGCCAATACTATTTGTCAGACAACCCCCGCCAACTCATCACCAGCGCCGGGCTGGGAGCGATGGGCTTCGGCTACCCGGCGGCGCTAGGGGCCAAGGTCGCCCGCCCTGACAAGCAAGTGATCGACATCGACGGCGACGGCTCATTCCTGATGAACGTTCAGGAACTAGCCACCGCGCGCATCGAGAAAATCGCGGCCAAGGCCATCATCCTCAACAACCAGCACCTCGGCATGGTGGTGCAGTGGGAAGACCGCTTTTACGCCGGCAACCGCGGCCACACCTACCTCGGCGACCCGGACGACATGAAGCAGATTTATCCCGACTACGTGACGATGGCCAAAGGCTTCGACGTGCCGGCCGAGCGGGTCATTTACCGGCGCGACCTGCGGGCGGCGTTGCAGCGGATGCTTGACTCCGACCAGCCGTACGTGCTCGATATCATCGTGCCGTACACCGAGCACGTGCTGCCATTCATCCCGGCCGGCAAGACCGTCGCTGACATGATCTGGAAGGTGTAGGCAAAGCGAATATACAAGGGAGGGATGTCCCTGCCGTTAGCTTGGCTTACAGCGC
>DBNL01000157.1:0-2741 GCA_002299785.1 Verrucomicrobia bacterium UBA673 | reverse complement strand
GCTTGGCTTACAGCGCTTTTATCAAGTTCTGCAACTCGGCCAGCCGCCCGTCGGGCGATCGCTTGGCGAAACGCGGAAATTTCCCTCCAATCATGATTAAATCGCCATTGCGTGTAATCATGATTTTGTCGCCCTTGGCCTCGATGCCGGTGACGTTTTTGGCGCCTGCCAGCACCTTCAATTCAGCCGCGCCCAGCAGCCGCTCGACCGGCTTGGGGATGGGCCCGAACCGATCTCGAATCTCCGCCCTCAAATCCGCCAACTCGGCGGCGTTGGAGAGCTGGGCCAGCTTGCGGTAAAGAACGATTCGCTGCTGCGTTTCGGGGATGTAGTTGAACGGCAAATACGCGGGCGTCCGGCCGATGTCTCTCGGCTTCTCGGCAGTAACCGGTACTTCGTCATCTTCGTCATCGACTGTCGCCAAGACATCGCGTGGCACGGTCACCTCGAACCGAGGCGGGACGGACTTGCGGGGCGCTCGCTCAGCGCTCTTTTCCTCGCCGGGATTCATCGCGAGAAAATCGAGCGAGAGACGCACCTCGATGCGGCGCTCGACGGTTTCGCCCTTGAGTCGCTTCACGCTTTGCTTGAGCAACTGGCAGTAAAGCTCGAATCCGACGGCGGTGATGTGGCCGCTTTGCTGGGCACCGAGGATGTTGCCCGCGCCGCGAATCTCGAGGTCGCGCATGGCAATCTTGAATCCGCTGCCGAGCTTTGAGTACTGCTTCAGCGCGCTGATACGCTTACGGGCGTCGTTGAGCAGGGCGGCGTGGCGTGGCAAAATCAAATAGGCAAAAGCCTGGTGCTTGTAACGCCCGACGCGGCCGCGCAACTGGTAAAGCTCACTCAGGCCGAAACGGTCGGCGCGGTCGACGATGATCGTGTTGGCGTTTGGGATGTCGAGGCCGCTCTCGATGATGGTTGTCGAGAGCAGGATGTCGGCGTCGCCGTTGATGAATTTTGTCATCACCTTCTCGAGCGTGCCGCTGGCCATCTGGCCGTGGCCGACGATGAGCCGCGCCTTGGGTACCAGCTTGCGGATGCGATCGGCCATCGTCTCGATCGTCGTCACGCGGTTGTGCAGAAAGAACACCTGCCCGCCCCGGTTGAGCTCTCGCTGGATAGCGTTGCGTAGGGCCGTCTCGTCGAACTCAATGACGGTGGTTTCGATCGGCAGCCGGTCCTGCGGCGGCGTCTCGATGGTGCTCATGTCGCGCGCGCCTGTGAGCGCCATGTGCAGCGTGCGAGGGATCGGCGTTGCGGTCAGCGTGAGCACGTCCACCGTCTGCCGCAGCATCTTTAGTTTCTCCTTGTGCAGTACGCCGAAGCGCTGCTCCTCGTCGATGACCACCAGACCGAGATCCTTGAAGCGGACATTGGGCTGGACGAGCTTGTGCGTGCCGATGACGACGTCCACCGAGCCGGCCGCCAGCGCTGCGATTACGGCGTCGGCCTGTTTTTTTGTTCGGAACCGCGAGAGCAACTCCACCGACACGGGGAACTCTGCCATGCGCTCGACGAACGTGTTGAAATGCTGCTGCGCCAGCACGGTAGTCGGCACCAGTACGGCGACTTGTTTACCTCCCATCACCGCCTTGAACGCCGCGCGGATGGCTACCTCGGTCTTGCCGAAACCGACGTCGCCGCAAACGAGCCGATCCATCGGCTTGGGCTGCTGCATGTCCCGTTTGGCTGCCTCGATGGCAGTCCACTGGTCCGGTGTTTCCTCGAATGGAAAGGATCCTTCGAACTCCCGCTGCCACGGTGTGTCGTCGCCGAACTCGTGCCCCGGCTGGGCCTCGCGCGAGGCTTGCAGCTTGAGCAAATCCGCGGCGACATCGGAGACCGCCTTCTCGGCGTCGGCTTTAGCCTTGGCCCAGCGTTTGCCGCCGATGATGCTGAGTGGCGGCCGCGCCCGGCCGGTGCCGACGTATTTGCTGACGAGGTGCGCCTCAGAAACGGGCACATACAGCTTGGGCGAATCCTGCTCCGGGTCGCGTGTGCCGTACTCGATCACGAGGCATTCCTCACCGCCGCTGTTTTTGTTCGTGCATGCTCCGGCCGACAGTACTTTCAGCCCGAGGTAGTGGCCGATGCCGTGCTGCAGGTGGACCACGTAGTCGCCCACGCTCAAGTCGGTGAAATCGATCTCCAGCGCCGATCGCGTCGCTGCAGCGTGGGGCGACTTGAGCCGCCGCGGCTGCTGCATGCGGGTTCGCCCAAAAATCTCCGAGTCTGTGACGACGACCAGCTTAGCCGACTCGACGAGGAACCCGCGTGACACGCTGCCTAGCATCCGCACCGGCTTGGCCCCAGTCTTGCCCTTGTCCAAGCCGTACTCGATCCACAACTCGCCGAATCGCTGCAACTCGCTGTTGGCGCCGCAGACCGTCCAGACGGTGTAGCCGTTGCGCAGCCAGCGATGCAGCTGGTTGAAAAACTCCCGCCGCTGCGCCTCGGCAATCTGCGGGTCGCCCAAAGACTGGCCAAGCGGCCGGTAAGCTTCGAGCGACTCGAACGGCGGCTCGACTTCCTCGCCGGCTTCGCGAACCTCGACGATTGTGCCGCGTTCGCGCGCTTGGCCAAGCGCGGTTTGCCAGTCGTCGTGAAGCAGGTCGCCGCTTGGCACCTGCCCGAGGTAATCGGTGATGCGCTTGGCGATGTCATCTGGCTCGATCAGCAGGCAAAGCGGATCACCGGTGAGGTAGTCGCCCAGACGACCGGTGGCGTAGCCCGCGTCG
>DBNL01000151.1 GCA_002299785.1 Verrucomicrobia bacterium UBA673 | reverse complement strand
AGATCAAAATTGCCGACGATGTTTTCGCCTCCAACTTTTCCCTCCACCGTGAAATCTCCGGTGACTTTGTATTTTCCAATCTCAATGTAGTCCCACTGGAACCACTCACAGATGCCGTTCTTCCCAAACGTCAGTTCGTGGTGTGTCGGCGGAAACCAAGGCGGATCATTCGCGAACGATTTTATGGAGATAAACTTGATGCCCTGCCAATCAAATGCGCGGTCAAGCTGAACCGAAAGCTCCACCACGCCATCCTTGATGGCAATCCTGACAATCTCAGGCCCGGCAACCGCGGAACCGCTCAAGAGACCAGCGGCAAGCCAAGCGACAAATAAGCCTGTCAATCTTTTCATTTTACTCGTCACAAACCGATTCCGCTTGGCCAAGCGCAACTGGTTTATCAAGTTCAAGACCTCAATCTACCCCGGCTCCCAAACCATATCGAGCCAAGTTTGGACAAGCGAAGAAGTACGTTGGCATTCGCCATTCGCCTACACTGGGTCACGCCAGTATATCGCGAATGATGTGTCCGTGAACATCGGTCAGGCGCCGATCTATGCCGTTGTGCCGGACGGTAAGCTTTTCGTGATCCACACCCAGCAGATGCAGGATGATGGAGTGCATGTCATGGCTGGTTGTGCCAGTTTCGCTTTTCCAAGCCCATTCGTCACTCTGGCCGTAAGTCGTTCCCCCCTTCACCCCACCACCGGCAAACCAAGTGACGAACGTCCCCCCATTGTGATCCCGACCGGCCTGCCCCTGGCTGAACGGCATACGGCCGAACTCGGTGGTCCAAATGACCAGGGTGTCTTCAAGCATGCCTCGCGCCTTCAAGTCCTTGATTAGACCGGTAATTGGCTTGTCGACCTGTCCGGTCATATACGGCAGTTCGGTGTGGATGTTGGCATGGTTGTCCCAGTTTTTGCTGGGCCCACCCGCTCCACTCCAAATTTGGACAAAGCGCACCCCCCTCTCCAGCATGCGGCGACCAAGGATGCAGCGCTTGGCAAAATCCTTCGTGTTATCCTCATCCATTCCGTAAAGCTTTCGCACCGCTTGGCTTTCGCCTTTCATGTCGAACAGGTCCGGCACACTGAGTTGCATGCGGGCGGCCATTTCGAGACTTTGGATTCTGGCTTCGAGCCGTGAGTCGCCCGGCATTTGGTTAGCGTGCTTCCGGTTCAGAAACCCGAGCACTTCCCGGCTAGCCACCTCGCTGGCAGCGTTGATATGCTTCGCTTCGTCCGGGGGGAAAAGATAACGCACCGGTCTCGAATTGGAGGCATTGATAACCGTCCCCTGATGCCGCGCCGGCAAAAAACCGGAGGTGAAATTGCCGAGATTATTGTAGGGCAACCCCTTCGGGTCCGGCAGCACGATGAACTCCGGAAGGTTCTGGTTGATCCGGCCAAGCGCATAACTAATCCAAGCCCCCATGCATGGAAAGCCCGGTAGCGTGAATCCGGTTGTCTGCATGTAGCTGCCCAGACCATGCACGTTCGTCGGCGAGTTCATCGACATGAGGAATGCCAAGTCGTCCACCACTGTTGCCATGTGGGGCAGCACCTCGCTGACCCAGCGGCCGCACTCGCCATGCCGGCGAAACGCGAACGGACTCTTAAGCACCTTGAATCCTGGAGAGTTGGTCACCGACTCGACCAGACGGCCATCGCCCGGGTCAAACTTTTGCCCGTCCAAGGCAGCCAGCTCCGGCTTGTGGTCGAAAGTGTCCATCTGGCTGACTCCGCCGTTCATGAACAACTGAATCACCCGCTTGGCCTTAGGAACGTGATTCAAGGTCGAGCCAAGCGCCGAGCCGGTGCCTAGGATTTGGCCAAGCGCCAGGCCACCGAAACCGCCGCCTGCCGCCTGCAAAAACTGCCGCCTGGAAATCCCGCAATCCACTTTAATTCAAAAAAATAAACTCGCTGCTATTCAGGATGACCCGGCAGGCGTTGGCCAAGCCGTGTTCGCGGGCCAAGGCCAAAACCAAGCGGCCTTCCTCCGGCTCCGGATCCCGATGGTATGCCAATTCAAAAAGCTCACGCACCTGCGTCGAAAGAGACGACGACTCGTACCGCAACCGCTTGGCCAGACGCTCGCTTTGGCGGACCAGAAAACGGTTATTCAACATCGCCAGGGCCTGCAGTGCTGTAACGGACGACTCCCTCTTGGGGGCATGCTGCGAGGCGTCCGGACAATCCATCAACTGCATCAGTGGATCAGGCACGGTGCGAAAGACAAACCGATACACACTTCGCCGAAAGTTCGCTGGTGAATCAGGGTCAAACAGGTCGTAGTCAAGGTTCGGCGTCACGTGCACCCCCTTGCTCATGTTGAAGTGACGAGCGGATGGGCCACCCATTTTCAGATCCGCATTCCCAGCCAACTGCAGCAACGAATCACGGTATGATTCCGCGTCGAGCCTCGTCCTATTCACCCGCCAGAGCCAACGGTTTTCCGAGTCTCGGCGTGTGTACTCCGCATTATGCGCGGAGTTCTGCTGATAAACCGAGCTGGTCATGATGGTGTAATGCAGCCACTTCAGCGAACCGCCCCCTGCGCGAAATTCGAATGCCAGCCAATCCAACAACTCAGGATGTGATGGTCGATCTCCCATGCGACCGAAGTCGTTGGGAGTGCCGACTAGTCCGCGACCAAAGTGATAATGCCAAACGCGATTCACAATCGATCTCCAAGTGAGGACGTTTCGTTCATCCGCCAGCCAGTTGGCCAGCGCTGCCCGACGCTGCCCTTCGCCATCGGATCTGGTAATGGCGAAACGACTTTTCAATGCGTCAACGCACCCCAACGCACCAGGAACCGCCTTTTCGCCGGGTGAATGAACGCTACCGCGTTGCAAGACGTGAACATCCCTTGGCTTTCCAGCTGGCTTGAAGTTGCCCAACGCTGAAAAATCGCTGGCGACGGCGTACACTTTTGGCCGCTCTCCAAGTGCGGCCACTTCCTTGGCGTTCGCTTCCCTGGAAAAATAAAGTGCCAAAACCTTGATCTGCTCGTTGGTACGCTTGGTCGGTTCGATCGCCAGCGCTTGGCCAACAGCCGGCGGCAGAATCTCGATCAGGGCCGGCTTGGCTACGTTGGTCACCGACAATCTTGGGCGGCCGATCAGATGACTTCCGCCGTGAAGCTGGCGTAACTCGATCTCCATCGTCTCCCCCTTCAGCGCTGTCAACGGCTTATTAAAAACAAACATAGCACGGTGTGGCTTGGATTCCTCGGGATGAATCCCCCAAGCCGTCTTTGGATCACCGTCAATCGCATTTTCGACCACCCAACTCGCTTGATTAAAATCTGCCTTAGCTTGTGAAATCTTCACTGGCCGGCCAGACACCTTCACCACGATTTCGGACAAATGCAGATTACCGTTTGGCGCACGACCGGGTCCGTCTTTTGGCAGTGACTCATCAGCCAGCACATCGAGTTGAACGGCGGTCACTCCGTCCATCGGCAGCGCGGCAGTGAATGTGGCCGTGTCGCGCTCCGGCGCTTGACCTTGCGCTAGAAAAGAACCGTCCGGCTTGGCCTCGAACGTCACACCGTCGGTCGATTGAACCTTCGCTCCGTACAAGACCACCCACCCGCCTTGACCAAGCCGCAATTGCTCTTCGCGATGGGCTGACAATGAATAGTCGGGCAACGGATGTGGCAATTCGCCTCGGTCGAGTTGTGCTTTCACCTCAAGCAACCGCCTGCGCAGCTTGGCCGTCTGCCCGTTTGAATCAAAAGGTCGATCCACTTTATCCACGCCGGAAAAAACCGCCTGCAACGAGTAGTAATCCTCCGTGGATACAGGATCAAACTTGTGATCATGACAACGGGCACAGTGAACTGTGGTGCTGACGAAGGTGGACATCACGGTCGCGATCATGTCATCGCGGTCCAGGTACTGCGCGATCTTCTTGTCAATCGTGCCGTCGGAGATTCCCATCTGCGAACTTTCATCCCACGGCCCAGTCGCCAACATCCCGATGGCTCGAACCGACGACGGTTGATCCGGAAAAAGGACATCGCCGGCCACCTGCTCACGAACGAATTGAGCGTATGGCTTATCCGAGTTAAACGACTCAATCAGGTAATCACGATAAGGCCACGCGTTTTCACGGATGGCATCCTCATCGTGTCCATGGGTCTCGGCGTAGTGAACGACATCCATCCAGTGCCGGGCCCATCGTTCCCCGTAGTGGGGACTACCGAGCAGGCGCTCAATGAGATTTGCATACGCGACTGGGGAGTCATTATTTACAAAAGCATCCACCTCCCTCGGGCTAGGTGGTAGGCCGGTCAGGTCATACGACGCGCGCCTAATCAGCGAGACCCGACCGGCTGGGAGAGACGGTGCAAACCCATGCTGCAGATATTTTACGGCAATGAACCGATCAATCGGATTAGATGCCCAACCGGTAAATTTTGATGCTTCTTGTGGGATTGCGGGCCTTTTCAACGGCTGTAAAGCCCACCACGTCCCGGTGTTCGCCGCAGAAAGCATCAAAACATTTCCAAACAATAACATGACACAACCCAGCCTGACATATCCACGGAGGCAGGTTAATTTCATGGGGCTACGGAAAATATTCATCTTTGTGGGCAAACTACTGAGTGACTCAAGGGAAGATAATCGCCACCGCCGACTTTCCGAGTCAATCGGTTTATAGCCCAAAAGAGAGGGGATTTAAGAGGGATAGAAAAAATGGTCGGAGCGACAGGATTCGAACCTGCGACATCCAGTTCCCAAAACTGGCACTCTACCAAGCTGAGCTACGCTCCGACCGGAGGGATTTGTATAAGCCAATCGCACCATCACCGCAATCCCGAAATGCCTGCCGTCTTGAAGCCTGACCAAGCTGCTGGCACGCTTGGCTCCGATGAAACCGCTAGACCAATGTTTGCTCTACGGCTTTGTGGACTCGGCCTATCTGGATGGCCGCGATCCGGCCGAGCTGTGCCGCCAACTCTGCGACGGCGGGACAGATCTCGTACAGCTTCGCGCCAAGGATTGGCCGGTCGATGACATCGCCCAATTAGCCAAACGCCTGGTTCCAATCGCAGCTGAGGCTGGGGTGCGGCTGGTCATCAATGATCATCCGAAGATTGCCGCCGAGGTCGGCGCACCGACGGCGCACCTTGGTCAGGAGGATTTTTTTGACGCCGGGCACCGGCACGTCGCCGAGGTGAAAACAAGCGGCGGAGCGCTCGAGCTTGGCCTCAGCTCCCACGCACCCGAACAGGCCGAGCGTGCGTGCGAAGCCGGGGCGGACTACGTCGCAATCGGCCCGGTTTTCGCCACCCCGACCAAGCCGGGCCGCCCGCCGGTGACTCTTAACTACGTCCGCTGGGCCGCCACCAACATCGATCGGCCCTGGTTCGCAATCGGCGGGATTAACCTCGACAATCTCGACGATATTCTCGCCGCCGGGGCGCGGCGGGTGTGCGTCGTATCGGCGATTCTGCGGGCGCCGGATGTCGCCGGTGCTTGTCGCCAATTCAAGGATCGCCTACTCTCCGCCGCCCATTAGCGGGGCGTTTCCCCGTTCAACCCAATTCAAAAAATGAGCCTGCTTGTCTTTGGATCCACCGCGCTGGACTCGATCATCACGCCGAAAAAAAAGAACCCCCGCCTCCTCGGCGGCTCGGGCAGCCACGCTGCTGTTGCGGCCAGTTTTTTCGTCGCACCGAAGCTGATCGGCGTGGTTGGCACCGACTTCCCCCGCAAATATATTTCGCTGCTCGAGCGCCATAAGGTGAACCTCAGGGGGCTGAAGATTCGCGAGGGCAAGACGTTCCACTGGGCCGGCGAGTACGAAGTGAACATGAACAACCGGCGCACGCTAAGCACGGAACTGGGCGTGGTCGAGGGCTACTCGCCGGTATTGCCGGCCGCCCATCGCAAGGCGAAGTACATCCTGCTGGCCAACAACCCGCCCGGCGCTCAGGAGGCGATCATCGAGCAACTCGACAAGCCGAAGTTCGTCGTCGCCGACACGATGGATTTGTGGATGAACATCGCGATGAACGATCTGCTGAGTTTGCTCAAGCGCGTCGACATGCTCGTTCTCAATGACAGCGAGGCGCGGCAGTTGACCGACGACGACAACGTAGTCTCCGCCCTGCCCAAGCTGCACAAGCTCGGCCCGAAATATGTGATCGTGAAGAAGGGCGAACACGGCTCGATCCTCTCGTCGCGCCGGGGCCTGTTCGTCGCGCCGGCGTTCCCCTTGGCCAAGGTCCAAGACCCGACCGGCGCGGGCGACTCGTTCGTCGGCGCGATGGTCGGTTACCTCGCCAAGACCGGCGGCCCGGTCGATGCCAGCATCCGCAAGGCGATTCTGTACGGAAGTGTGGTGGCGTCGTTCTGCTGCGAAGGCTTCGGCGTGAACCGCACCACCAAGACCACCCGATCAGAGATCAACCAGCGTCTGCGCGAGCTGGAAAAAATGACACGCGCCTAAAGCTCGTCCAGCGCCGCAAGCACCTCGGCAGCATGCGTGGCGACTTTCACCTTGGGCCAGATTTTTCTGATAACACCGTCGGTATCGATGAGGAATGTCATCCGCTTGATCCCGAGAAAGGTCCGCCCCATGAACGACTTGTCACCCCACACGCCGTACGCCTCGCAGATCGACTTGTCCTCATCCGCGATCAGCGAGAACGGCAGCCCGAACTTGTCGATGAACTTGTCATGCCGGTCTGCCGAGTCGGCGCTCACGCCCAGCACCACCGCGCCCTTGGCCGTGATCTCGTCGTGCGCATCGCGGAAGCCGCACGCCTCCTTGTTGCAGCCGGGCGTGTTATCTTTCGGATAAAAATAAAGCACGACCGCTTGGCCTCTAAACTGGCTTAGCGACACTTCGCCGCCGCCGTTGACCGGTGCGGTGAAGCCCGGTGCTACGTCGCCTTCCCTGAGTTTCATCTCCTTCATGCCGCCGACAGCGTCGGGCCGCGCTTGGCCAAGGTCAATCCTGCGGCGAAAAACCTTATGGAGAGTAGGACTTTTCCTTAGCCACGGTTTGTGAAGGAGTACCCGAGACATGCCGGGATCGCAGAGCCGTCGAAGTAGACCAAAACTTCGGATAGGGATGGCAAAATCTCGGCGTGATACTTAACACGTTCGTCCAAGCCGAAGATGGAAACACGGCTTTCGCGAGGGGGGACAAGCTTCTCAAACCAAAGTTCCCATCCTCGAAACGATCTAGTTCAAGTCCGCCACCACGCTGGACGACGCGCCAGCCCAGCCAACCTCAGCCCCTCAAGTGTAAGCAGCGGCTCGACGCGCCGGATCACCGGCAGCTTGGCCGCCATCAGCGCCGCGTAGCCGCCCGTCGCCACCACCGGCAGCTTCGCCGAACCCAGCTCGCGCTTCAGTTGCCGCACCAACTCGGCGATCAATCCGCGATAGCCGTGCACCGCACCGCTGAGCATCGCACCGCGCGTGTCTTTGCCGACGACCGACTCCGGATTGGCGATCTTTATGTGTGGCAGCAACGCAGTTTTCTCGTGTAAATAATCCGTCATTGCAGAGAGGCCCGGTGCAATGATACCGCCGGTGTAGTTGCCCTCCGAATCGACGACATCAAACGTCACCGCCGTGCCGAAATCGACCACCACCACTGGCGCACCGTACCGCTCGTGCGCCGCGATTGCATTGGCCAACCGGTCCGCGCCAATCGTCGCCGGCTTCGGGTAGTCAATGCCGATACCGGTCACCGTCCGCGCCGTGAGCTGCCATGCCGCACACTGCCAAGTCCCGCGCAGAAGCCGCTTTAGCTGCAAATTGAGCTGAGGCACAACACTGCAAAACACCGTTCCGGCGAGCCGGCCAACCTTGGCCAAGCGTAGCAATTTGGCGAGCGGCCGCTCCGCTTGGCCAAGCACGAGTGACTCGCTAGCAAAACGGATATCGGCCACGATGCGCTCGCCGTTGGCCACGGCGGCGTGAGTGTGCGTGTTGCCAATATCGACGAGTAAAACCACGGAGATATAAACTACCACATACCAGATCAAGTTTGAAGTTTGAACTTGGTTTGCTTGAAACTTTAAACCTGAAACTTGAAGCTCCCTTCCCTGCGTTATGCCGATCAACGACCGCATCCGTGACAAGCTGAGCCAACTCCCGCACAAGCCGGGGGTCTACCTCATGCGGGACCGATTCGGTACGGTGATCTACGTCGGCAAGGCCCGGGCCCTGCGCAAGCGGGTCAGCCAGTATTTTCACCCGTCCCGCCGCCACGGCTGGGACTTGAAACTGGCGGCGTTGATCGAGGCGATCGAGAACTTCGACGTGCACGTCGTCAAGAGTGAGCCGGAGGCGCTGCTACTCGAAGGCAAGTTGATCAAGGAATTCAAACCGCGCTACAACGTCAGCTTTCGCGACGACAAGAATTTCCTGCTCATAAAGGTGAACCTCAACGACCCGATCCCACGCTTCACCTTCGCGCGGCTACGGCAGCAGGATGGTGCGAAATATTTCGGGCCATTCGTCAGCGGCGGCGCATGTCGGAGGACGATCACGATGCTGCGCAAAAAATTCAACCTGCGCGGCTGCCGTCCGCTAAATCCAACCGAACGCGACTACAAACATTGCCTCTACGGCCACTTGCAGCACTGCTCCGCGCCGTGCGTCGGCAAGGTAACGCTCGATGAGTACCGGCAAAAGGTCAAAGAGGCGTGCCACTATCTCGAGGGCCAAACCGGCGAGTGGGAAAAGGAACTCAAGGCCAAGATGCAAAATGCCGCCAAGTCGCTTGACTACGAAAAAGCCGCACGCTACCGCGACATGATCAGCGACCTGCGTGAGACCACCCGCAAGTCTCGCAAGTTCACCCGCATGCCGGTGAAGCTACCGGGCGCGATCGATCCCGGACGCGACCTCGCCGCGCTTGGCAAGGCACTTGGGCTCGCCGCGCCCCCCAAGCGCATCGAGGGGTTCGACATCTCGAACATAAGCGGCACGTTCATGGTCGCATCGATGGTTAGTTTCTTGGTCGGCAAACCGGACCGCGCGCAGTACCGGCGGTTCCGCATGAAGAGCGTCGTGGCGCAGGACGATTTTGCCTGTATGGCTGAGACGGTGCGACGTCGCTACACTCGGCTTCGGAGCGAGGCGCGCCCGATGCCAGACCTAATTCTGATCGACGGCGGCAAGGGGCAACTTGGCATGGCGTGCCGCGAGTTGGCAAAACTCGATCTTGCGCACGTGCCGGTGATCGGCTTGGCAAAGGAGTTCGAGGAAATTTACCAACCGGGCGAAAGAACGCCACTCCGGCTTGGCCTCGACAGCGGCGCGCTGAAGTTGCTACAGCGCGTGCGCGACGAGTCGCACCGGTTCGCCAATACCTACAACGCTGAGCTGCGGTTGAAGAAAATCTCCGAAAGCATTCTCGATGAATTGCCGGGGATCGGTAGCAGTCGCAAGGCTGCGCTGCTCAAGAAATTCGGCTCTGTGCAACAGCTACGAAAAGCCAGCATCAAGGATATTCAGCAAGTGCCCGGCTTCGGCAAAAAATCAGCCGAGGCGCTGAAGGCTTTTTTGAGAACGCGACCGAGGAGTGGCAAGTCGGTCTAATTCTTCCGGGGGCCAGTGGTGGTTTGGAATTTTGGAACTGACTCGGCGATGAACCTGGCCATCTTGTCGAAGGTCGCGTCCTCGTCGCCCGGATTGCAGATCGCGAAGTATGTCACGTAAGCCCAGCGCTGCAGCACGCCTTCGCTAAGCAGTCCCTTGGTCATCATCCACATCCGGTCAAGATGGTGAGTCGCCAGCTTGCCGTCGGCGACAAACCAATAAATATAAACGCCCCGCACAGGCACCTCACGTCCGTTGCGGTCTAGAGCCGTTTTCGAGGTCGTCAATTTCATGACCTGTAGGTCGTAGATGTGCGGTTGCTGGATCGGAATGGTGACCACTTCGCGCAGGTCGATCGTGAATCCCTGCCCCGGCAGGCAATACTCCGGCTTGTGAATCGAGGTACGGTCCTGCCCCATGAGTACCACACTGCTCTCGATCCAGCTTTTGTCCGGGAACGAGTAGCGGCGCCGACCATACGTAGTGTCACTCGGCAGCCAGTCGAGCTCCAGCTTGGTGACCGGTGTTGGCTTGGAAGTGCAGTCAAAAACCCGCGCCGGCAACGCAACAGCATTCGTGCGGACGACTTGGCCCTCTTCGTTGTGCAACTCAATTGCAGCCAGGCGAAGTCCTGGATCGCCAAGCGCCTGGCCGGCTAAGCTGAGCCGTGCCAAAAACATTGCCGACGCCCCGACTAGTAGTAGAAAAACCGCGAGGATGATTTTGCCCTGTTTACTCACCGGCCACCTCCGTTGCCGGCTCGGGCCGCTCGTCCTCCTTGATTACTCTGCCGAGAATAAGCACACCGACGAACGCCGGCACATACGGCAGCAGACTAAGGATTCCGTTGTCATGGACGAAGTTTCCGGCAGCCTGTCCAGCTCCCGGCTGGGCCGACTCCGCCACTTCGGCGGCGAGGATGATCAGCGACAGCCGAAAGACATTCCCCGCCACCGCCAGCGGAAAGGCCGAGAGGATGATCACCACCGTTTTCCAGCGGGTGCAAAAGGCGACGAACCCGTAAATGGCAAACAACGCCAGCGTCCCCGTCAGGCTTCGAATGCCGCTGCAAGCGGCCGCGACCTCGTAGGCGTAGCGGCGCTTGGAGTCAAAAATCTGCACGCCTTCCTGAATGATGTCGACGCCGAGCAGCGTGCCGCAAATCCACCCCGTGACGTCCGACACCAAGTGTCGCAGCGGCACGGTAACGAAGTCGGCCATCGTCCCGAGCGGCACGGCGAACGCAAAAAGGAAGAGGGGAAAGAAACTGGCCCGCAACCAGGCCGGCCCCCAAACCAGACCGGTCAGCGCGTACACACCAAAATAAAATCCGACAATCGAGATGCGTGTCTGCTGGATGACGTAGCCGAGCAGATGCACCGCCAACGCACAGGCCACCAGCACCATCGCTGGCCACCAGTTGCGCTTGGGTGCGGCGAGCAGTTCGTCGCGTTTCCAGTAGCACAGGCCCAGCACGATCAGCGGAATGATGTAGCCCAGCTCGTCGTCCTTCGAGCTTCCGTAGGCGTAGTTCATCCAGCCGTAAAGTGAAGGCGTATCTACGTAGCCGAAAGTGGAGTTGCCGAGCAGTTGGAAGAAAACCAGCCAAGCCCCAAGCAGCGCGAGGAACAGCGGCTTGTCCGGCATCCCCCGCCAAAAGCGCGACAACTCATCCCCGATGGAGGGGCGGTTGGCTTCGGCGTTGGTTTCAGACTTGCTCATGACACGCGCAGCGTAGAGTAAACAGGTGAACCCAAAACGGCGATTAAAACCGGTTCACGCCCAGACGCGCCGGAGCATCCCGAGGAAATTCCCGCTCATAATTTTTTCGATGTCCGCCGCCTGATAGCCGCGTTGGCCAAGTAGGCCGGGCAGCTTCTGCAAATCGGCGATCGTGTCGAGATCGCTCGGCGCTTGCTCGCGGCCGAAGCCTCCGTCGAGGTCGGTGCCGATGCCGGCATGGTCGGCGTTGCCGGCGAGTTGGCAGACGTAATCGATGTGATCGACCACGTGCGACAACGCCACGCCGGACGACTGCGGAGTCGTCACGCCACGTTCCCAGCCGGGGATCAGCATCCACGCGTCGAGTGCTGCGCCGATCACGCCGCCACGCTCAATCACGCGATTGAGTTGCCGGTCGCTCAGCTGCCGGTCGCCCGGCACGAGCGCGCGACAATTGCAGTGGCTAGCCCAGACTGCGCCGCCGAAAATATCCATCGACTCGTCAAGCGACTCGTCGCTCAAATGCGTCACGTCGAGAATGATGCCGAGCTGTTCCATCTCGCGCAGCAGCTCCGGCCCCGCCGGGCCTAGGCCGCCGCTCTCGTGGGTGCCGGGCGCGTATGTGCCTGGGCCGTAATGGGCCGGGCCAAGCGCGCGCAACCCGCTCTCGTACGACTGCTCGAGGTGCTGCAGCGTCACCATCGAGTCCGCTCCCTCAAGGCTTAAAATGTAACCGACCGGTAGGTCGTCGCCCGGACCGGCGGCCCACTTGGCCAAGTGCGCCTCCAGTTGGCCAAGGTCGGCTATCTGCGTCATCTCACTCCGACGCTCCATCTCGCGATACCAGGCGAGCTGGCCCTGCGTCTGTGACCAGGCCTGTTCCGGCGAATGCCAGCCGGGCAGTGGGTTGCCGCGCTTGGTGTACCGGGCGATCTGCGTTGCGACGCATAGGCCAATGTTGCCCCGTCGCATCTCCGGCAGGGAGACGGTGCCTCGGCCGCGGTCTTTCTTGTCGGCTTTGCCGGCTTCGCGCCCGCGTATCTCGTCGAGCGGGCGCGACATGTCGCGGTTCCACTCGAGCGCGTTCATCGAGAGATCGAGGTGGGCATCTAAAATAAAGGGTGTGTTGTCGGGCATGGCATGCGCTTGGCCAAGCGGCTGAGCGGCCGGTCAGTCAACGACAGAACACCCGGCCTGTGAAGCCCCGAGTTGCCA
>DBNL01000175.1 GCA_002299785.1 Verrucomicrobia bacterium UBA673 | reverse complement strand
GGATTAATTGAACGCCGGGCCAACCTGCTTCTTGCCTCTATTTTCCTGAATGTAGCGGGTAAGAATTTCTACAGCCTCGTCCACATCGTCGGTCAGCGTCATTAGCTCAATGTCGCCCGGGCTGATCTGTCCGTTGAATTCGAGCGTTTTTTTTGCCCAGTTAAGGAGCCCTCGCCAGTGTTTTTTACCGAATAGGATCATAGGGAACGGCTCGATGCGCTTCGTCTGTATTAGGGTTGCCACTTCGAACAATTCATCCAGCGTCCCGAAGCCGCCTGGCATGTAAACGAACCCGAGGCTGTATTTCACTAGGCAGACTTTTCGCGAAAAAAAGTAGTGAAAATTGATCGGAAGATTGGCGTACTTGTTGCCGCACTGCTCGAAAGGAAGCTCGATGTTTAGGCCCACCGATGTGCCTTTGCCCTGTGCAGCTCCCTTGTTTGCAGCCTCCATGATGCCCGGGCCACCGCCGGTGATGACTGGCACGCCGGCTTTGGCCAGTTTTTTGGCCATGGCCACCGATTGCTGGTAGTAGGGGTTACGCGGTTTGGTGCGGGATGAGCCAAAGATGGTTACACTAGGCTCGAGCCGGGAGAGTTCCTCGAACGAATCGACGAACTCAGCCATGATACGGAAAATGCGCCAGGGATCCTCACGCGTGAAGGGAGGCTCCATTCTGTGATTGTCTGCCATGCCGTTAGAGTAGTCGGCTGGTGCCAAAAAGCACCCTTTTTCCGTAAACCGGCTTCTGGAAATTAATCGTCGAGCTCTGCCACGGTCACACGGAAAAACTTGGCAGAGGTCGTGGGGTCCGGGGTGAATACCATATCGCCGACGCCGTCATCGCTGTCAACCGACTCGACAATGTTCCAGTCGCTGAGGTTAGCCGAGGACTCGATGGTGAACTCCAGCAGCGGCGCAAGGTCGCTGGTGCCGTAGGGTCCGACTACCTTGATGAGCTTGTTGCCGTCGTCATCCATTGCGAAGCCCAAGCGGGTCTGCTCCTGCAGAAAGGCGACGGTGTTGGTCATACGCAGGTTGGCGGCGGTGTCCATAGGGGTTTCACCGTTGTCATCGAGCAGGTTGATGTCGGTGCCGAAAAACAGGTGAAGCACCACCATGTCGTTATCACCCGAACCAGCGGCCTCGTGGATGGTGATTTGCGGTCCGTTAACGCCACCGGTCTCGATAATCAGCTCGGCGACCTCCGTGAACTCGTACGCTTCGGCCACGTCCAATGCAGACCAGTTCCACACATCCAGGGTGTTCACGTTAGCATCGAACTCCAGCAAAATTGCCGCCACCTCGTTCAGGCCTTGGGCGGCAGCGACGTTCAGGTTGGTTCGTTTCCAGTTGTCGATGGCATCCACATCGGCACCTGCCTCGAGGAGAATCCGGCAGTTATCTGGATGATTCAACCCGACGGCGTAGGACAAGGGGGTGAATCCCTGCTCAGTTTTGGCCTCGAGATCGGCCCCCTCGGTCATCATCAGCGTGAGGATTCCCTTGTTGCGAGAGTGGGAGGCATAGTGCAGCGGGGTCTTTGTGGTGTAGGCCGGTTCGTTCACGTCGGCTCCATTTTCGAGGAGCGCTTTGACGGCGTCGATGTTGTTGGTCTGGATCGCTGCAATGAACGATTTCTCCGCGCCGCTCGGAGCGTCGTTCTTCCGGAGAATAGTTTCCACGTCGGTCGACTGCATGATGATGGCCCAGTCTAGCGCGGTGCGCTCGGCCTTGTCCTCAGCTTCGATGTCCGCTCCGGCATCGAGCAGAATCTGAAGTAAATCCGGTTGGTTGAGTTCCGCTGACATGATGAGTGGAGTGAAGCCGTCCGGGTCGCTGATTTCAAGGTTGGCCTCGTGCTTAATCAGCAGCTCGAGAACTCCGATGTGCCCCTTCTTTACGGCGAGAAGCAATGGGATATTGCCAAACTCGTCTGATTGATCGATGTCGGTGCCAGCATAGATGTGGAGTTTAACACCGATGACTTCATTGTTCCACGCGAGAACATGAATGCCTTCCACGGGAGGCTCCACCGACGCCCCGGCCTCGAGTAGCAGGTCGATTATTTCGTCCTTCGATCCGGAGATTGCGAGATCCAATGGGGTCTTGGCCTGATTGTTGACCGCATCCGGGTCGGCTCCGGCATCGAGCAGGAGGGCCAACACAATCGGCCTGGTTTGCATCACGCCATAATGCAGCGGCGTGTAACCTATTTCGTTTTGCTCGTCGAGGTCGGTATCAGCGGCGATGTGGGCCTCTATTGCTTCAATATCGCCGTCGGAAGCGGCATCCCAGATCGGTTTTTCCGGAGCCTCCTGACTCAGGCCTTGTGAGTGTAAAACCAGAAAACTGCAGAACACAGACAGATTAACCAGAAACCTTTTCACCTGAGAAGGAGGCTACGCCTCGATGCACTTGATGCAAGCTGGATTTGGGAAATACACCAATTGAACATTCCTCCACGAAAGCTTCAAGCAACTCGGGCACCTCCTCGATGGTTAACTCCTCGTATAGTTGGAAGTACCACTTCTAGTTGCCGGGGTCATTCGACAGCAGCAGGGCCAGATAGCCCTCGCGTTTGGACTCGGAGGGCTACGAAGATAAAAAAATCTGTCTTCAATTCATATTTAGGACAGCCTTGATAACGCCCGTCTCAGGCTTAAGCCAATTCGGGAATTCGTCAATAAAATCATCATAGCTCGCCTGATGCGAAAGCCACGGATCGGTATCAATCACACCATCCTCAATTAGGCTGATGATTCGCTTGAAATCCGCCGGCACAGCATTGCGCGAGGCTTTAATCGTGAGTTCCGGCCGGTGAATGGTTACATGCTTAAAGGAGAGTTCCTGGGTGGTGATTCCCACATACAAGACTTGGCCCGTGAAAGACACATATTTAAAGGCGTTGGACATAGAGACATGGCTCCCAGTGGCGTCAATGACCGTAATCGGCAAATTCCCACCATTGACCTCACGTAGACGATCCGCTTCTGTGCCATCATTCTTGAACACTACCGTGTGATCCACTCTAAGCTTCTCTTTGCAAAACTGCAGGCGGGTCTCGTTCATGTCCATCACCGTAATCTCTGTCTTGGCGACCTTCAAAAATTCAATTGCCGCCATCCCAATTGGCCCGGCACCGATCACCAGCACCTTGTCGCCTGAGTTTGAAGCGGATCGGTTCACACAGTTACAGCCAATGGCCAGGGTCTCTACCAAGGCTAGTTGCTCCATCGTCAACTTCTCTGAAGGATGTAGCTTACGCGCCGGCAACACTAAGCGCTCGCACATGCCGCCGTCCTTGTGCACCCCGATTACCTCGAGTGATTCGCAGCAGTTTGTAGCGCCCTTCTTGCAAGCGTAGCATTCTCCGCAGTTCATGTAGGGCTCAATAGAGCAGTTATCACCTGCCTTCACATTGGTCACACCCTGGCCCACCGCCAGCACCTGCACGCCCAGCTCGTGGCCGGGTATCACTGGATAAGTAAAGAAGGGCATCTTACCGAGATAACCCGCCACATCTGTGCCGCAGATCCCCACCCGATGCACCTCCACCAATGCCTCTCCCGTGCCTGGTTGCGCCGGTTCATTAATATCTGAAGCGATGAAGTGCTCGGGCTTTTCCAGAATGATAGCTTTCATGAAATTCTAGTTGTTCTTCGGCAGGCCTTCAACATGACCGATGTCCTTAATGGGCTCGAGAATTGTCAGCACCTCGGCAAGCAACTCCTCATCCATCGGGCTCTCAGCCCACTTGGCCCAGTTGCGGACATTATCCGGATTCGCACTGCCGGCGATCGTGGTCGCGATGTCTTTTTGCGCCACGCAAAACTGCACAGCCAATTGTGCGATGTCCACGCCCTTGGCCGAACAATGATCAGCGGCCTTTTTGCAGGCCACACGCACTTCCTGAGGTTCCTTGTGCCATTCGGGCAAGGCGGCATTGGTCAGCAGACGTGCGCAGAAGGGTCCGGCATTCATGATGCCCACGCCCTTTTCATTGAGGTAGGGAAACAGATCAGCGAAGCGCGTATTCTGCAAGTGGTAGTTGTTATAAGACAACACAACGTCCACATCGATCTGGTCCATGATGAACGGGAAAACTTTCATCGGATAGCCAGAGAAACCAATGTATCGCACTTTACCTGTGTCGCGGATTTTTTGAATCGCCGGAAGGGTCTCATTAACAATCTGCTGCATCTCCACAAACTCGATGTCGTGGCAGAGAATGATGTCGAGATGATCCACCCCCATCCGTTGTAGGCTGACGTCGATGCTCTCAGCTACTCGCTTGGCGGAGAAATCAAAATGTTCCAGATCATAGCGGCCAAGCTTGCTGCCGAGAATGAATTCCTCCCGGGGTAAATCGCGCAGCACCTGTCCGAGCAAAACTTCGCTCATGCCGCGCCCATAAAAGGGCGAGGTGTCGATGAAGTTCATCCCCAGTTCCAGTGCCACGCGACAGGATCGGAGTGCTTCCTCGATGGTCACCCGGCGGAACTCCTGCCCCAGCGACGAGGCGCCATAGGAGATGACCGGTAGTTCAAGATCCGTGTTGCCCAGCTTGCGACGTTCCACTTTATGCGAGGTATTGATTAAAGGCATCGATCGTTGCCTTGGCAGCGGAATCGGAGTCCGGCCACGGAAACGCTTCAGCGGAGGCATACCTATCGTAGCTAATTTCCTTCAACGCCGAGGCAATGGCTGTGTAATCCATGTGGCCACAGCCGGCAGGACGCCGGTTGCTGTCGACAAAATGCAAGTGTCCAATGTGTTTGCCGTAGGTGCGTAGCGCGTCGGCGATGTTGGCTTCCTCGATGTTCATGTGGAACAGATCGGCGAGGATTACCACGTTGTTCGTGTCCAGTGTGTCCAGGAAAGCCACAGTGTCCTCGGCGCGGTTGAGCAGGTTGCTCTCATAACGGTTGAGCGGCTCGTAAATTAACGGCACCCCGGCGGCCTTGGCGTGTTCGCCGAGTTCATTCAGGGCCGCACGCAGATACTCCAGCGCCTGTTCCCTGCTCACTGCACCCTCGAACCGGCCCTGCATGGAGCCAATGATCGCGGGCGCGCCGAGCTGCGCGCCAGCATCGATGATGGATCGGATGAAATTCTTGGCGTTGTCCCTCGAACCGGCGTCCGGCTGGCAAAGATGCCATTTGTGAATCACCCAACCCCCGCCCGTACCCACTGCCGCCACCTTGAGACTATGCTGCTGGGTGAGCTGGCGCAGTTCATCCACGGGAATGGCATCGGCGTTGGGTGCAAACACCTCCACGGCGTCGTAGCCCAACTCGGCGGCTTTGGCACAGGCCGCAGCAAGGTCGTGCCAAAAAACGAAGGGGCCGCCCTCGGCCTCCTTGACCAACGAAATAGTGACAGCGGATTGGATGCTCATGCGACGAAGAGGCGTTTGAAGTGACGGTCGTACAGGTTCTCGGTGACGTTCTTTCCGACCACCTCGGCGTTGACCTTCAACAGATCAGTATAGCGCGCGCCCTCCTTGGCCGCGAGCTTGAAAGCGATGTGCAGCAACTGGCGGAAGTGCTGGTTGAACTCCGGGTGCTCCTGCACGTGGCGCAGTGCGTTGGCGTATTGGTCGCCGCTCCAGTCGGCCACTGCCTCGGGCGTGGGAAGTTGCGCGGGATTGATGTCAATCACCGAGGCGTACGGCCCGCACAACGCATCCACGTTCTCCAGCGCCTTGGCGTAAATCTCCTTGGCCAGTGCCAGCCCGTCGCCACCGGCCTCGGCGAGGCCGATCAATTCCTCCAGCCACGTCGTGCCGGCGGTCTTCACGTGTACGCCCGCGCCGGTGCGGCGAAGGGCGTTGCCGATGATCGGGTAGATAGAAAACTTGTCGCTGCCGCTGTGCACACTGAGCTTCAGGTTATCCGGCAGGCCGTATTGGGCAATCGCATGGGCGATCACAGCGAGGTCGTCGTTGAATTCCCTCTCGAATTGCTCCAGGTCGCCCACGTAATCCACGCCCTTGTTGAATCGCCCGGTGAACTTCGGAGCGATGGTCTGCAATTTCACGCCTTCATCAGCCAATGCCGCGAGAATGATAAGAAGCTCCGGCGGTGTCTGCGGCACGTCGGTTTCGTCCATGGACACCTCGGCAATGAAGTCACTCTTGCGCGATTCGATGTGCCGGTAAATCGTGCCGGCCTCGGCTACCGCGCGCAGGTATTTGCTGGCGACGGTCTCGACGTACTCACGCGTGATCTCCAGCGGCGTGTCGATGCCCTCGATGCTCACGCTGCCGACCAACTCCGGATGTTTCCTCACGAATACCGCAACCGCGTCGCCCTCGGGCGGTTGCCCTATATAATCCGCCACGTCGATGGTGAAGAAATCCGAGCAGTCGAGATACTTGTCGACCGTGTCCATGTTGATGTGGTCGGCATCCACGTGCCAACCCTGCTCCCAGCCCAGCGCCTCCACCGCCGCCTTGGCGGCGTCATAAACGCTCTGAGGTTCTGAGCCGATGAAGCTGTGCTCGCGGTTGGACTTGTTCCAGACCGGCACCACTTCGATGCCGTCCGCGGCCAGTTGCACACACGCCTGCAACTGCGCCTCAGCCTGGTGCGCAAATCGGTCGCCCACGCCCACGGTGTATTTTTCTAGTGTCATGTTTAAATTATAGTGCCCGGAATGGGCGTATTTTGACGCACCCATTCCCCCGGCGGGCGCGTAACATACATTGCCGTTCGAGTGACTAACAGCATTCAGCGTTTAAGCTGGAAGCCGCTTCGATTGCGGTTGGCATTCGTTCACCTGGCGATTCGATAAAACCGGCGGGCAGTGCCTTCAAAGATTTCAGAGGCCTCGTCACTGCTCAGGGAACCCAACACTTCCCTCAATGCTCCATGCACCTGCTCGTAGCTCCCCGCCAATTCGCAAACAGGCCAGTCGGACCCATACATGCAGCGGTCTGGCCCGAAATGCTCCAGCGCGGCATCCACGTACGGCTTCAAATCGGCGGGCTTCCAGTTCCCCCAATCAGCCTCGGTGATCATCCCTGAGAGTTTGCAAAAGATATTCTCGTGCTGCGCCGCAGCCTTGAGTTGCGGCAGCCAGTCGTCAACCGACCGATCCCTGATCCTGGGCTTGGCCAGATGATCAATGACCATCGGAAGGCTGGGTAGTTCGCGTGCGAGCTGATCCGCGTGTTTGAGGTGTCGCACATGAAAGAGCAAATCGAACGGCACACCATGCTTCTCCAGCACCTTCAGGCCACGCAACACCCCGGGCCGGACAATAAAATCGTCGTCCGGTTCATCATGCGTCACATGGCGGACACCAACGAACTTCGGATGATCTTTAAACTCCAGCAACTGCTCCTCGCATGACTCGCTCGCGAGATCCACCCAACCGACCACGCCCACAAGCCAATCGATTTCTTCAGCCATGCCCAGCACCCAGCGGGTCTCCTCGATATTGTGCTGTGTCTGCACAAAGATACTTTGGCGCACACCCGTGGCGTCGAGATGCGGCTTGAGGTCGTTCGGCAAATAATCGCGCCGAATGGCCTCGAGATCAGGGCTATCCAGCCACGCGTAATCAAACGGCTGGCTCAGTTGCCAGAAATGTTGATGGGCATCAATCATGTTTCTCCTGGTTCAATCATGTTAAGACGCCGCCCGCACCGCCTCGAGCAACTCGGCCACCTCCTCGAGCGTCCAGCCCTCGTAAAATTGACCGTACTTCTTCCAAGCTTCGCCGTTTTGCGCCAACAGTAGGGTCAAGTCGGTCTCGCGCTTGGCCAAGGGATGCGAGTCGGCCTTGGCCAACCAGCGCTCCATTCTTTGCAATACTTTCTCAGATGCCATGATACAAAAAGCCACCTCACACTCGGTCAAGTGGCGGGCTAATCTAATTGCGAAACACCTCAGCGTCTATGTGTGAAATTTCCGAGATATAAGTCACCTAGAGCTTTTTCAAATATTCCGCGATGTCGCGGACGTCTTGGTTCGACAAGCCCATGCGTGATGGTGTCGGCATCCACGAATGGTTTTTCAGTTCTTCAATCTTTACGCCTTTGCGCCGAAACAGTATTTTTTTCACCTCGCCGCCGAACAGCTTGATCTTCAATGACCCCGCATGCCAGCTGAAGTTGGAGAGCATTCCCTCCGCAATATTGGTGCCTTTTCGCAGGCGCACCGGCTTGTCGAACCCGTGGGCCAGCTTCGCGTTGGGCTCCATAATTTCTTTGACGATTTCTTCAATGCTACGAGCCTGCCCCCAGTTGGTTAATTGCGGTCCGAAGGATACCCCCGCCGCGCCGATCTTGTGGCAGATAGTACAACGAGCAGCTGCAGTCTTGCCGTTGGCTGCGTTGCCTTTCATGGCTGCGATGGTTTTTACGTCCGACAACACCGAGTCAGGGCCAAACTGTGTGGGCATGATGAAACTTTCGGTGAGGTCTTCGCCTTGTAAATTAGAGAGGTCCTTGCGGGCGACCTCCTCAATGGTCACCTGATATTTCTCGTCTTCAAATCCCGGTTCCCTCGCCAATGACTCGAGTTGTGCCTTGTACTGTATTCGTTCGGTGTTGTTACGGTAGCCGGCATAGCCCATGACCCATCGACGAAAATCCTCAATGGTCGGTTTCTGGGCCTTGATTGTTGCGTGCAGATCCTCGATGGCTTGTGGCGTGTGCAGGCGCCAAGCCAGATTTTTTACTGAGTCGCCCCATTCTGCAGGTGATGTCTTGGCGTGGTTGGGACGAACCAGTTCGTCGTAAACACGATCTTCGTTCCCCACCGACGCAGCGCCGATGGCTTCCAAATACCAGCGGTTTTTACCGTCATAGCCGTCGATTACTTGGGCGAGGGCTCGCTTGGTCTTGGCATAGGGTACGTCACGCAGGGAAAGGGCCACTTCGCGGCGTACGGAGGGATCCCTGTCGCCGGCCATCTTGTTGGCCATAGGGATAAGTCCCGCTGGCTGTGCGAAACGCAGCGCTCGGTAGGCGACCAAGCGGTGCTGGGGATTCCGCGAGTTGAGCAGGTTGCGGACGTAGCCTTGGCCCTTAGGTCCGAGCTGCGCCATCACCCAGATCGGGCGTACTTGAACGTACGGGTTTTCGGCTGATTCGAACAACTGCTGCAGCGGCGGAAAAACAGCATTCCCGCGTGCCACCAGCTTATTCACTGCAGCGGTCCGCACGTTGCGGGCTGGGCTTTCCAAGGCGGCCACCAAGCCGGCATCGCTCTCATAATCTATTTTTGGCGACTGTGGATTGCCACGGCCCTTGTTAGTGATCCGGTAAATCGTGCCGGATAGTTGGTTGTTTCGGCGGCTGGTGTCGTTATAAAAGTCGCTCAGGTAGAGTGCTCCGTCGGTTCCCACCACGATGTCTGTTGGCAGAAAGTGTTGCTTTTGTTCATTCGCCTTGAGGCCGACCAAGGCCGATGGTTTGCCCATCTCGATTTGAGCGTCCTTGGGCCTTGGACGGTAGGCCATCAATTCTTTGCGCACCATGTCGCAGCTCAGAAAAGTGCCCCTCAGGGATTCACCCAAGCTGTCCCCCTCGTAGAAGGTTTGGCCGATCGGGGACCCTGCCCCGTAAATGGTGCCTGGCGGGAGTGCGCCTGGGTAGTTTTGTCGCCAGTGTGAAATTGAGTAGCGCGTGTTTTTGTCATGTCCGCCCGGCTCCTCCCAAGTCTTAGCGACTTCCTCCCATGAACGACTGCCGTCGCGGAGGTCGGCGTATCCCATGTTGCCGTATTCCATCAGCCAGGTGGATCGGCAGTGGGAGGGATCGTCATTGTCGCTGTGAAATACGTCGCCGAATGAACTCACCGCCATGTCGTGGGTATTACGCATATTGTGGCCGATGGGGGCTAGGCCGGTGCCATCCGGATTCATTCGCATGGCCACTCCGCCTACCCAAACGTGTCCATCTGAGCTCTGTTTGCCGATTGCCTCGCTGTGCCCGTAGTAGCACCCGGCAATAAAGTGGTGCCCATCCGGCGTTAAAATGTTCGCCCCGCAGTTGCCAAAGCTGAAGTACCACTGACCGCTCGGGCTGCCCACCGCTGCGTGTAGGGTGTGGTCGTGCCCTTTGTTTTGAAAACCGGTTAGTAGAACTTTTCTCTTGTCTATCTTGGGGTCGAACCTGGCGTCTCGATCGACGTCGGTGTAGACGATGAGATCCGGTGTGGCAGAGAGAACGATTTGATTGTCGAACACCGCCAACCCAAGAGGCGCGTGACGAGCATTCGTCTCGGACACAAAAACATGCGACTTGTCCGCCTTGCCATTGCCATCGGAATCCGCCAGCACCATGATGGACTGTCCGTTGGCCACTCGTCTTCGCTGGTTGTAGTCGATTCCTTCGGTCAACCAGATGCGACCCTGCGGACCGACATCCATGGCTACCGGGGAAAAGAGCATTGGAGACTCGGCCCACACCTCCATTTTGAGATCCTTACCAAGCTCTGGATCCAGTTGGAACGCAGACAGTGGAACCTGCTCCAAAGCCCGCTTCTTTTTACCGAATGCTACCCGGTCGGGCAGTTGGGGGTAAGCGGTGGAGAACGTCAGCAAACTAGCAATGAACAAGGACAACGCGAACTTGAGCATGCGGGAATGTGGAGCTCTTAACGCGATGAAGTCAATTTAATAGGGTCGTGTGCTATTGAACAGCGCCGTGTTGCCAATCATATATCAAAAGCCGCTTTGCGCTTGGCCAAGCGGTAGACAATCTTTCCGACAAACTTCTTCGTCATTAGGCATATATCCTAGAAACAAAACTAATGTGCGTAGGTTAAGAATAAGTTTCTGAACAATTTTTATCTCGGTTTCAGCGGGGCTGCAGCCACAATGCGGCTGCTGCTGACGGGCGACGGCGTGAAGCGCTACGGCAGGAGAAATAGGGAGGACAGTTTCAGAGTTGGCATAAGCTCCGTGCGAAATCTTATTTGAAAATAGATGCTTCCATCTTCTCTAACATGTTGATGAAGTTCAAAAAAGCCATGCTACTCTGTGTAGTGCTCTCCTTCTGCCTCGGGATGGCTCGTGCGGATCTCGTTTCGCACTGGCCGCTCGATGGTGATGCCAATGACATTGTCGGCAACCACGACGGCGCGGTCAGCGGTGGTGTTACCTTTGGAGCCAAGGGCGCGGTCGTCCACACCGGAACTGCAGCGGAGTTCAATGGTTTGTCATCGACTATCACTGTACCCCATTCCACAGAGCTGAACCCACAGAGTTTCACGCTGGCATTATGGGCCAAGTCAAATGGTGGAGCAGGGGCATGGAACTCGCCAGTCACGAGCCGACACGACCTGAACCCTGACAGCCAAGGGTATCTAATTTACGACAGTGAGCCGTCAGGTGTTTGGACATTTTGGAGTGGCAACGGCACCAAGAACGGCAACTGGCAAACTCTCGATGGCCCGAAAGTCAAAGTGGGCGAGTGGCAGCACATTGCCATCTCTTACGATAGTACGACCGAAACGAAGAAACTCTACGTCGATGGAAGATTTAAAGTTAAGCAGAATGAAGCGGTATTTCCCAATGACAGGACTCCGCTCAACATCGGTTCCGGGTCGGACTACGGTGGATCTTATTACTTTGACGGCTTCATTGATGACGTTGCATTGTGGGATAATGTGCTCACGATAAAAGAAATTCGAGACGTCATGAACAATGGCGTTCCTCGCGGCGCACCAGTGGTGATCAATTTTTCCGCGAGTCC
>DBNL01000115.1:2162-2944 GCA_002299785.1 Verrucomicrobia bacterium UBA673 | reverse complement strand
AGGATTATTTTGAAATCTGAATTAAGTGAAAAAGCGCTAAAATTGGTGGGTAACGCCAATGTATTGGTCAATCTGGTCTCGCGTCGTGTGCGCCAATTGAGCTCCGGTGGCAACCGGCCCCTGATCTTGGAGACCGCCGGGCTGAGCACTGCCGACATTGCCCTAACCGAGATTATCGAGGGCAAAATGAAGTGGGAAACGGATCTTCCGAAGCCCAAGAGAAAATCACGCCGTCGGGTCCGCAAGGCCTGATCCCAGCAAAACGATTTACCATCAGCCAGAGGCCATACGCCTCTGGCTGTTTTTTTTGATGGAAACCATCCTCACCAACTCGAAAGCCCGCCACGAGTATCATATTGAGGAAACGTTCGAGGCAGGTATCGTGCTGACCGGCACGGAGGTGAAGTCGCTCCGAGCCGGCAAGGGGCAGATTCGCGACGCATTCGCGCGCGTGGAGAATGACGAGGTGTGGTTGTACAATGTGCACATCTCCGAGTACTCGCACGGCAACACCGCCAACCACCAACCCAAGGCCGCACGCAAGCTGCTGCTGCACAAACGCGAGATCCGTAAGCTATTCAGCATCGTAGCGGTGAAAGGTAAGGCGCTTATCCCACTAGCGTTCTACTGGAAAAATGGGAAGGTGAAAGTGCAGCTCGCCGTCGGAAGCGGCAAGGGTGTCGCCGACAAGCGCGACACCATCAAGAAACGCGACAGTGACCGGGAGTTGCAACAGACCATGATGCGCCGCCGCTGAAGCCCGCGCTTGGCCTAGCGCCTAG
>DBNL01000115.1:0-1784 GCA_002299785.1 Verrucomicrobia bacterium UBA673 | reverse complement strand
GCATCAATTCTGCCGCGCCGGATGATCGTATTCCCCTCAGGGTAGTGGATTTGCAGGTTGCCGGGGGCGATAGGCGCGATGAGCACCCGTCCCTCGAATTGCCCAAGATCGTTCATCAGCGACACGCGGTCGCCGTTGACCAAGCCCAGCTCGCCGGCATCGGTATCGTTCATCAGCACTGAGTCGCGATCCGCGCCGTTAATCGGGTCGCGCTCGGCGTAGATCAGCGAGTTGAACTGTTTGCCGCGGCGGGTGCTGGCGAGGAACTTGCCCTTCTCCAGCCGTAGCGGCGGCAGCTCGACCGGGATCAAGTGCCCCTTGCCGTCGGCGGTAGCGAAGTTTCCATCGGCGCACAAATGCGGCCCGCCGTACTGAAACGCATCGTGTGTTTCGCGCAGGTTTTGGACGCCGTCGTAAAACGGCACGACACGGGCGATTTCCTCGCGCACTTTCCAGCCATCTTCACAGCCGAGTTTGTCTGCCTGGCCGGGGCGGGCGGCCCTAGCCATCTCGAGCAGAATCTTCCACTCTGCTTTGGCTTCGCCGACTTGCCGCGGGATCTCCGGGCTGAAGGCAACCCGGCGCTCGGTCGTTGTCTCGACGCCACCGTCGTCCTGCTCGTAGCGCGTCTTGGCCGGGAGCAGCAGCACGCCATCCTCGCCCGGCTCGACAAACATCTGGTCGGTCAACACGATGTCCTGATGCACCCTTAGCGGTACGTTGGCCAGGGCCTCGGCGACGTAGCCGGGCTCCGGCAGGTTTCTCAGGAAGTTGCCGCCGAGACAGTAGAACAAATCCAGTTCGCCGGCGTGCGCGGCATCGATCATCTCGGTGGTCTGCATCCCGGGCCAATCCGGAATGTCGAAGCCGTACTGATTGGCCAGGCGCTTGGCGTTAGCAGCATTGATCGGCACGCCGCCAGGGAACGCTGTCGAGTAAGCGCCCATCTCCGAGCCGCCCTGCACCGACGAATGGCCCCGAATCGGCATCAGCCCGTTCTTGTCGCGACCGACGTAGCCACGCAGCAGGCCAAGGTTCAGGATCATCTGCACACCGTCGGCCCCCCACGGGTGTTGCGTGATGCCCATGCTCCAGACGAGCACAGCGTTTTTGGCGTCGCGAATCAGTCCGGCAAATTCCTGAATCGACTCACGGCCAAGGCCGGCCTGTCGCTCGATGTCCTTCCAAGATATTTGCTCCGTTTCTGCACGGAGCTTCTGCACATCGACCGTGTGTTGATCAATGAACTCTTCATTCAGCCAGCCCTCGGCAAACAAAATCTTTAGCACTCCGTAAAGGAATGCGATGTCGCCGCCCTGCGAAACCGGGAACCAATAGTCGGTGATGTCCGTGCCGAACACCGCACTGCCAGTGGAAGAGGGCACCCAATAGCGTGCCATGCCCGGCTCATTGTATGGATTCACAAGCACGATTTTCGTACCGAGCTTTTTGGCCTCGTGCAGGTACTTGGTCATCACCGGCTGGTCGTTGGCCGGGTTGGAGCCGAAGAACACGATCAGATCCGTGCCGTACAAATCCTTGTAGCTGCAGGTTGTCGCTGCGACACCGATCGCTGCCTTCATCGCCGCGGTCGATGGCGAGTGGCAGAGACGTGCGGCATTTTCGACGTTGTTTGTGCCAAGAAAACGAGCCACCTTTTGCGCCACATAATACACCTCGTTGGTGACCCCGCGCGAAGTCACGAAGAACGCCAGGCGCTTGGGATCAATATCCTGCAGTTTGTCGGCAAGCAGGCTGTACGCTTCATCCCAGGAGATGCGGGC
>DBNL01000002.1 GCA_002299785.1 Verrucomicrobia bacterium UBA673 | reverse complement strand
GATTTAGAGAGGTTTTTTCCGTGGCTAAAACCTCGAGCAAAGCCAGGCCAGCAAGAATACCGTCGCGCTCCGGAATGTGTCCTGAAAAACCGATACCCCCACTCTCCTCAAAACCCAGCAACACATCACCTTTTCGCATCTCGGTACAGATGTATTTGAAGCCGACACCAGTCTCAAGTAGTTCCAACCCGTACTCATCACAGATACGATCGACCATCGAGGTGGTCGTCATCGCCTTGACCACGCGACCCCGCTGGCCCCGGTTGACAATGTAGTGATGCAGCAACAGGCAAATGATCTGGTGAGTTGTGAGCGCGTTGCCGAGGCCATCCATACCTCCAACACGATCGGCGTCACCGTCTGTCACAAGGCACAAGTCGTGCGGGTGCCTCCGAAGGAACGCCGAACTCGGCCCGTAGTTGTGGACGACCGGCTCGGGATGGATGCCACCGAAAAACGGGTCGTGCTCTCCATTAAGCGTGGTTACTTTGCACTTGGTTCCGCTCAGGATCTTCTCGAACGCGCCTGCCCCGACCCCGAATAAAGCATCATGCGCAAACCGCAAACCGGAGTTAGCGACGAGTTCGAAGTCAACCAGTTTGCGTATCGCCCGTGCGTGAGGCGAGTGCAAATCCTTTATGCGAACCAAGCGCTTGCGCTTGGCCAAGTTCAAGTCGAGCGTTTTCACCGGCTTAGCATCAAGCAGCGCCTCAACTGCTTGACTGGTTTCGGAATCAGCCGACCCTCCAAAGTGGCCTTTCAGTTTGTAGCCACAAAAAACGGCAGGATTGTGGCTCGCTGTAATCACAATACCGCCGATGGCCTTTTCGGCTATGACGGCGAATGAGATGGCCGGTGTCGGCGTTGGAGAGTCCCCAAGCACCACCTCAAAGCCATTCCCTGCAAACACCTCCGCCACGCGCATAGCAAACCGGTCTGCCAAAAACCGACGGTCACAGCCTACGACAATTTTCTTCTTGATACCTTTAGGCCGTCGCCTCTTCCAATGCTCCGCTGTCGCCTGTGCGACTCGATCCACATTAGCAAACGTAAAATCCTCTGCAATTACAGCACGCCAACCGTCAGTTCCAAATTTTATTTCCCCCAAGCTCACTTATTGTATCCGTTCTTAACCTTCGAAACAGTCTTGTGCATTTTCTTCACCGCTCGCGTCAGACTGCGTTGACCAAACAAAGCTGATCCGGCCACGAACGTGTCGGCACCAACCCGGGCGCACTCCGCAGCGGTCGCCATGTTCACTCCTCCATCTACCTCAATCCTGAAATCCAACCCCATCTCTTTTCTCCACTCGTAAACCTGCTGTACCTTCGGCACGCATTCCTCTATGAACGCCTGCCCCCCAAATCCTGGATTCACAGTCATCACTAGAAGCAAATCAACCTTGTCCAGGAACGGCTTGACCTTATCGATCGCAGTCGGCGGGTTAACAGCCAGTCCAACCTGTTTCTCGAGAGAACGAATTTTCCAAAGCAGCGATGACACCCGATCCTCAAGCTCGACGTGAACCGTCATGAGATTCGCCCCAGCCGAAGCGAATGGCTCAAGCAGTATCTCCGGTTTGGAGCACATGAGATGCGTATCAAAAAAAAGATCGGAGTGAGGGCGAGCATCGGCTACGACCTGCGGGCCGAACGTCAGATTGGGGACAAAGTGTCCGTCCATGATGTCCAGGTGAACCCAGTCTGTTCCGCTTTTTTCGACACGCTTCAGCTCACGGGCGAACTTACTGAAATCCCCTGCGAGAATGGAAGGTGCAATGACCATGGAATGCATAAACTACGGAGTCATTAAACAAGTGGCAAGATTCTTAAACCCCAACACGACGCATGACTCGCGTCATCTCGATGGCTGTTCGAGCAGCTTCGATGCCTCGGTTCTGACGGGCGTCCAGGCATCGCTCCCGGGCCTGCTGCACATTCTCTAGCAGCAAAACCTCATGAATCACGGGCAAAGAGTGCTCAACCTGCAACTGTGCCAGGGCACTGCTCACCGCTTGACCAATGCTCTCAGCGTGGGTGGTTTTACCGCGAAGGATGACGCCAAGGCAGAGAATTGCATCGATTGGCTTGGTCAGGCGCTTGGTCAAGGCAGATGCCACCGCCGGTATCTCAAATGCGCCGGGCACTCGCACGACTTCCGCCTCAGCATTGGCCTTGGTCAGTTCAGCCTTGGCAGCGCGCAGCATGGAGTTTACATAACGGGCATTGTAGCGCGAAGCAACAATGGCGACTCGTGTTCCGGCTGCGCTACTCGGCTTGCTTTTAGATGCTTTTTTAAGCATTGATCAGTCAACAAGGAATGTGCCCTGCGAGGTTGACGCCTTGACAGACTTGGGCAACGCTTTCGGATCGAATCTCAACACCAGTGAGTGTTTACCTGCGGTCAAGCTGGTTTTAATCTCGTCAGCAGTTTCCACCACTCGACCGTCGATCCAGACCTTGGCGCCGTCAGCGCCATCAATCTCCAACGTTACTTCGCCGGCTTGCGCTACTTCAAATTCCGTCCCAGCGTACACTCCAATCACCCCAATCCATTGGCCGGCATTGGTGCCTTTTTTTAGCATGTCATCGGTCAGGCGGCCATCGACGAGCGAGTTCACCGCCAGCCAGCGTTTGCGATTTATGCCCCCATCCGCGATCCGATCGTCGCCAAACTGCTGGTCCCGATGGTTCGCTGCGCGCAACCGCCACACGCGGGCGACGTTACCCTTCGAGGCATCAAACGCGCCGGACTTGCCGAGGCGACTCATGAAACTGAACAGATCGATCTGATCCTGACGATCTAAACGGTCGATCAGTCCGGACGGCATCAGCGAATTGCCTTGCGTGCGCTTGCGCACATTTGCTTTGGCGATGGCAGTTGACTGATTGACGACATTGCGAAGGATTAATTGTGTATCATCCTCGCGCTCGAGCATTCCAAACAAAACCTGGCTGTCCTTCGTCTCAACAACGAGCGAGTGGTAGCCCTCCTTGATTTTTCGGTTCGGGTAGTAAAGCGACTCGACCAAGTAATCAAGAGGCGCGCTCGCGCCAATTGAGGTCAAGTCCGGACCAACTTTGCCGCCCGCGCCTCCGATCGCGTGGCAGCCTACGCAGCCGAGTTCTAGTTTGCGGTAAACCAACTCGCCTCGGACCGGGTCACCTGTCTTCTCAACGGACCGGGTCAGCGCGAGAATTTCACTCCTTGACAGGGTGATGTCCTCATCCTTCAGGCCAGCACTGCGCGGCAGCGCCAGCGCCAACGTCTGCAAATTGCGCCCTCCTTCCCGGATCGCACGCAGCCCCGCCTTGGCAGCCACCTTGGAGAAGCCTTTCCTGGGCAATGCCTTGGCCAAGGCTGTCTCGGCCTTTTTGACGCCAAGTAAAGCACGCCAAAGCTTAAGCGCCGTCTGCTCGTTTTTGGCCTCGCCAAGGGCCTCAACTGCCATCGGTGCCGCTTGGTTGATATCCAAAATACTTAAGGCCGCGACCGCCATGTGGCGCGCTTCGGTATTGCCTTTCGCTTGGCCAAGCGGCTTAAGGACCTCCACAGCCCCGGTGCCACCGATTTCGCGGATGGCGTTGACTGCTGCCTGACGTACCGGCGTGGCAGTGTCCTCGCCACCGGCAAGCCTGCCCAATTCAGCAAAGTTGGGTCCAAGCTCCTTCCACGTTCCCGCCAAGCCAAGCGCGGCGACTTGCACCGCCTGGTCGTCGCTGGCGAAATAGTTGGCGATGCTTCCAATCGATGCGCCGGGGCGCAGGTTACGCAAACGCGATGCGTGGTTGAGAGCGTTCAATGCGCGCGCCTGTCCATTTGCGGACAGCGAATCGGTGATAAGTTGGGAGTGGAGTTGCTTCAACTCGGCCGTCGTCCCGGCGCGGCCGATGATCTCAATCCACGAGCCGTCCTCAGGGATGGTTTTGCCTTTTAGAAATACGCCGAGCACCTCGCTGGCCTTATCGGCAGTGATTGACTTGAGTGCAAACTCAAGTTGATGTTCGCGGCCGTCCGGCTTCCACAAGCCGGCCCTCACCATCTCCAGCCAAGGTTCCTCGATCTCCCTCATGCTAAGCCAAGCGGCATAGTCGAGATACTTGTCGGTCGGTTTGTCAAGTACGCTCAATGCGGCGCTGACCGATTTCTGAGTTGGCGTGCGGGTAACCGCACGCAGGGCTGCAAGTCGTGGACGCGGATGAACGTCGGCAATGCGCTTGGTCAAGCGCGACTCGGCATCTGGGATACGATCCGCCCACTCATCGAGCACTTGAACTGCAGCGGTGCGAACCCGGCCGTCCTTGGCCTCAAGCAGCTTGTCGAGCAGTGCGTCGTCAATCAAATCCAATCCCTGATAAGCCCACAACGCCTCAAGCTGAGCCTGCTCGTCCGTTTGCTTTGTAGCCCATTTCCTCAAATCAGACAACACCTTGCTGGCACCGCGTTCCCTGAGAACACGCCGGGCCTTTTCTCGGTCAAAACCGTTCGGCGTAGTAAGCATTGCCAAGAGAGCGCTGTTGTCGAGGCGGGTGAAGTCTGTCTTTTTGACGAGCGGCCGCTCCTTGACCGTCACACGCCAGATGCGGCCGTGGACGTGGTCGCGGCGTTCGTCGCGGAAGTCCACCTCACCATGCTGGATGATGGGGTTCGACCAGTCGGCGATGTAGAGCGCTCCATCGGGGCCTAACTTGATATCAATCGGACGAAAATCAACACTGCCCGAGCGCAACACATCCGGCATCTCCTGGGTCACGTAACTGGAGTCCTTGTCGCTGATCTTGAACCTGACAATACGATGCGCGCGAAAGTCGCAGGTGATCGCATCGCCCTGCCAGTCGTCCGGGAAGTGCGCGCTGCGGATAATCTCGAGTCCGCAAAATTTCGGGTAACGCCCCGGGCTCACGCTATCGAGCAACTTGGGGGCACGGGCGTAGGTGAAATACATCGCGCCCGGCACGCCGTAACTGAGCCCCTGCCCTCCAGCGCCGTCAGTGACAAAGGATTGGCCGAATGTATCGAAGTGATGCCCCCACGGATTGCAGAAACCACGAAGGAAAACCTCAGCCTTTAGTGTCTCGGGGCGCAGTCGCCACACACCGCCGCTCTTGAGGCGCAAGACCTCGTGCGGCGTCTCCATGTGCGTCCGGATGTAAATCGACTGGTTGAAGTACAGCCGCCCATCGAAACCCCAGCGCAGTGTGTGCAAAATGTGATGCGTATCCTCGGTGCCAAACCCGGACATCACCACACGCGTCTTGTCGGCCTTGCCATCGCCATTCGTATCCCGCAGATGAAGCAGTTCGGTACTTTGGGCAACATAAACCCCACCGTCCCCCGGCTCGATGCCGGTCGGAATCAGAAGGTTCTCGGCAAAGACGGTTGACTTGTCTGCTTTACCATCGTTATCGGTGTCCTCCAGCACGAGCACCTTGTCAGCTGCCATCTCGCCCGGTAAAATCTGAGGATACGCCTCGGAACTTGCCACCCACAGACGGCCCTTTTCGTCAAAGTTCATCTGGATCGGCTTGGCTAGGAACGGGTTTTGCGCAAAGAGATTTATCTCGAAACCTTCGCCCAGGTCGAACTCCGGCAATGGCTGCGGCTTGTACGGCTTAGCCTTGGCAACCGGCTCAGCTTTTTTAGCGTCTTCGCTTGGATTGATTTTATTCCACTCCACAGTGGGCAATAGCTGGAACTTCCGGGGAACAGTTTTGCTCAACTCAAAAATCTCCTGCTCCTTCTGCTGAATCAACGGCTCGAACCGGGCCACCTCCTTATAGTTTTTGCCCTGTTCATGTCTCCGGAAGCCCCAAAGGTAAGCCTGATTTTGCGGCCTTGACCGGTGAAAATACAACTCGTTCTTCTCAATGATCAGGCTGCGTAGCCTTTCGACCTGATCCACATCCGGCCCACCGTCAATGAACGCTCCCCCTGCCCATTCCTTGACACCCGCAGTGTGGATTTTTATTCCATCAGCGGCGAGAGTGAAACTGCCCTTTGGCAGACCCATAAACTGAATTCGCCCGATGGCTGTCCGTCGCAAGAACGCGGTGTCCTTTTGAGGATGCGAATAAAATGGAGGCAAAGCATCGAACTGCCCACTCAAAGTCATCCTGTCGCCCGTAACCTTGATGTCGCTTAATTTGATCCCGTACCCTCCCTGCCGTTCGGTTCCGTCCGGAAGAACGCCAAACCGAAAGTTTGAAGGTTTTAAAGTAAACGAATATTCAGCGACTCTCGCCAACACCCAGTAGCCGTAGTCATTCAGGTGAATGCCGTCCGTGGTCATGTGGGTAGCTGTACCCGCCCCCGAAGGACGCAGGTAACGGTAGAGATCCACAAACCAGGCATTATTCTCCTTAGCCAAGTCGCCGATTACTTCACGGTATTTTTCGAGTTTACTGTTATGAGCTTTCCCATCGGGCAGTTTACCTCCGAGATTCTCATGGGAAATCGGGCTCATGAACACCATGCGTAACGGGTTCTTTTTGCCCGCGCTACTCTTGATGTGTTCCACCAACCGTAGGTAGTCCGACTTAAACTTGCCGAGAGAACTGCCGTCGAGCGAACTGGCCATGCCGTATCCGACCACCGCTACCGTGGGCTTTATGTTGACGATCTGTTTCTGCAACTGAACCCACCCCTCGTTAGCAGGCTCGTGGCCGGCCTGCAGCGTCCCCAAGCCGTCTCGGGCTATGCCCGCTGGCGTGTCCCCACTCCAGCCGATATTAAAGAAATTAAGTTTCTTGCCGCTGTTACCCGCCGTTAACCGTGTCTCTAGATAGCCGTGCTTCTGCATCTGCTCGATCAACCCGTCGCCAATCAGCATCACCCGATCGCCGTTGATAAATTCGAGTTTTCTCGACTTGGGCCTGAATACCTTCAGCGCCGGCTTGGGAGGCGATTTGGATTTCGCCGTCGTACCGACCAAGGGGATGGCCTTACTCGCCTGCTTAGGTTTTGGCTTGGGTGCCGGAGCCGTCAACAGAACCGGCTTCGAGATATTTTGTTTTTTTGGCTGAGGCGCTTGGCCAAGCGCTTGGCCTATTACGCCGATCGCGCAAGCCAAAAGGACTAAAGGGAATGGCTTCATTTTATTTTTCAATTATGAACGACTATCTGCCGAGGATAGCAGCCTCGACGGTCTCAGCCATCACCTTGGCTCCATCGGCGTTCGGGTGAATTTTATCGGGGAACATCTCCGGCTTGCCGCTGAGCACCGAGTACAGGTCGATGACCGGTAATCCTTTGCTCCTGGCCAAGGCCTGCACCTTGGGGATGACTCCCTTGATAACACTCTTCTCGTTGATGCCCCAACGCGTTTGATAAACTGGCGCGGGCGAACACAGCCAGATCTTAGGCTTGGCCGGCAGCGCAGCGAAGTGGTCGATCATTGCTTCGTAGTCGGCAGCGTACTCATCAGCGTGCTTCCAGTTTTGAGGCTTAGTGTCGTTGGTGCCAAGTTTGATGACCACCACGTGTGGGTCAAACTCCGTCGCCGCCTTGAACGCCGTCGTCTTCCAGTAACTAAAATCGCCGTCCTTCAGCAATGTCGCCCCACTGACACCAAAATTGCGAACTTCAAAGCTCTCTCCTAGCGAGCGGCCAAGTACGACCGGATAATTGTTGTTCTTCCGATCATTGATCCCCGCGCCGAACGTAATGCTGTCCCCCACGCAAGCCACGCGAATCGTCTCATCGTAGTCAGCGGGCGCAACAGCTTGTCCACGCCTGTCACCGGTAGTCATGCAGCCAGCAGCAACCGCGAGCAGCAAAATAATAACAGCCAGTAAAAAAATTGGTTTCTTCATGTAAACAGGCCAATAAAACGCAATCTAACGCCGACTGGCAAGCCAGCGTTGACCGCAGGGCTTGGTTTTGCTTGGGGTAAAGTCCTTTGGTGAGTAGGTTCTCGCCACATTATGAAGGTGTTTGTTACAGGAGGTGCTGGTTATATCGGCTCAATTTGTGTGGAAGAATTGCTGAATGCCGGCCACCAGGTCACGGTTTTTGACAACTTGTCTGAGGGACATCGCGTGGCTGTCGATGAGAGGGCACAATTCATAGAGGGCTGTCTAAGTGACCGCGAAACCATCCTCAACGCCGTCGCCGCCGACCAATCGGAAGCCGTCATGCACTTCGCTGCGTTCGCGCAGGTCGGTGAGTCGATGTCCAATCCGTCAAAATATTTCCGCAACAATGTCGCCAACGGTATCAACCTGCTCGACGCAGCTGTCGAGGCCGGTGTGAAAAAATTTGTCTTCAGTTCCACCGCCGCAACCTACGGCATGCCGAACTCCGTGCCAATCACTGAGCAGGAACCGCAGAAGCCAGTCAACCCGTACGGCGAAAGCAAGCTGATGTTCGAGTCGATCCTCAAATGGTACCGCGAGTTGCACGGGCTGGAGTTTGTGGCGTTCCGCTATTTCAACGCCGCCGGATGCAGCGAGAAACTTGGCGAAGATCGCCGAGTAGAGACGCACCTCATCCCAAACGTACTGCGCGTCGCGCTTGCCCAAAAGAAGGAATGCAGAATTTTCGGCACAGACTACCCCACTCCGGACGGCACCTGTATCCGCGACTATATTCACATAGCCGATCTCGCCCAGGCTCACATACTCGCGCTCGAGTCGGGCAAATGTGGCTTTTACAATCTCGGCAACGGCGAGGGCTACTCCGTCCGGGAAGTGATCGAGACCTGCAGGCAGGTCAGCGGAAAACCGATCTCCACCATGGAGGAATCAAGACGCGACGGAGACCCAGCCCGACTCATAGCCGGATCCCAAAAGGCCATCGACGAACTCGGATGGAAACCACGCTACGCCACTCTCGAACAGATCGTGGACTCGGCATGGCGCTGGCACTCAGCCCACCCCAACGGTTATTCCGCCTAAGACATGAGCCCAATCGCTGACTATCTCGAAAAATGCCACGAGTTAGTGCGCAACGCCCTTGGCCAAGCGGATACTATCCAAAAGGCCGCCGGTTGGTTCGCTGAAACCATTCTCGCCGAACGCATGGTGCACCTTTTCGGCTCCGGTCACAGCCGCATCATGGTCGAGGAAATGTGGCCGCGCTACGGCTCGTTCCCCGGCTTCAACCCCATCGTCGAGTTGTCCCTCACCTTCCACAACTCAGTCGTCGGCGCGAACGGCCAACGGCAGGCTATGTTCCTCGAAAACACCCCCGGTCTGGCCAAGCGGATTTTACGAAACTACGACTTGTCGCCAGACGACTCTGCGCTCGTCGCTTCGTCTAGCGGATGCAATGTCGTCCCGATCGAGATCGCGCAGGAGTTTCAGCAGCGCGGGGTCAAGGTCGTCGCGCTGATCAGCCGGCAACATTCTGAAGCCAGCAACAGCCGACATGAGTCCGGCAAGAAACTGCATGACTTCGCCGACCTCGTCCTCGACACCGGCGCGCCGGTTGGAGACGCAATGACAGCTATCGACGGCATGGACACGCCCGTATCACCCGGCTCGACCGTCGGCGGCTGTATGCTGGTCAACACCCTCAAGGCCGAAGTAGCTGCACGGCTCGTCAAAGCCGGCCGACCGCCCAAGGTGCTTACCGCCGGCGCGATCGTCGGCAACGAACGGGCCACCGAGTTGTTCGAGTCCGCCTACGACGAGCACGCCCGCCGATTGGCCAAGCTTTACGAAAATATCGGCAACGACTGAGCGCTTGCAAAGCGACAAGCTTGAAGTTAATGACAAGCACTGGTTCAATCCCTTTCGCATGAAAGAGCATCCGCTGCGCACGACCGTCATCGGCAGCTACCCCTTCCCCGGTTGGCTTGAGTTCGCCTGCCAAAACCTCAAGGAGTTCGGCGACGTCGACCGCGAGGAGATGATCGATGATGCTGTCGTCACCGCAGTGAACGATCAACTCACCGCCGGGCTCGACGTGATAACTGACGGCGAGCAGACCCGGCTCGACTTTAACCTATCATTTTACGGCTTCCTTAAGGGAATAGAACTCGAGAGTGCTCCCCCTCGCAGGTTCGGCCCGCTTGCCCACGACCAGCGAGGCAAACACAAAATCAGTTGCCCGATCGAGGCCCCCAAAGGCTTGGGCACAGTCGATGATTTCAAACGCCTTCAGCGTCTGACTAGGGGTGGCGCCACGCTCAAAGCCAGCGTCCCCGGCCCTTACACACTCGCCGGCCGATTACAGCCCAATCAGACCTACACAGACCGCTGGGCAATCACGGAGGAACTGATCCCAATCGTTGCCAATGAATTAAAGGACCTAGTCACCACAGGCTGTAGGGAGATCACTGTCGATGAACCGTCGATGAGCTGCTACGCCCACAAGGAGGACACCAAGAGGTTAGTCGATATTTTCAACCGTACCGTCGAGCCCGTAGTAGGCAAATGCCACCTGTCTACTCACCTTTGTTTCGGCAATTACAAGGGGCACGCTGTCGGGCTTCGCCAGTACCTACCAATGTTCCCCGACTTCCTCGAATTCAACGTGGACGAACTACACCTAGAGATGGCTAGCCGCGAGTTTTCGGAGCTGGAGCTCATCGGTGAAATCGCCAAGCACAAGGATGTAGCCGTAGGCATAATCGACGTGAAAAGCTACTACATCGAGACAGTCGAGGATATCGCCGAGCGCGTGCGCCGCTGCCTCGAGTTTGCACCGGCCGATCGCCTCGCGTTCGCGCCGGACTGCGGCCTCAGCCAGACCGCCCGCTGGGCTGCGAAGCAAAAACTGCAAAACATGGTCGAAGGCGTCAAACTCGTCCGCAAGGAAGTCAGCGCCGCATGATCAAGCCGGTCTTGCAGGACGAAGTATTCCTCGCCGATGTACGTACCGCTGCCATTTCACAGGAAGACCTGCATATTTGGTGGCTTGGGCAAAGTAGTTTTCTTGTCCAATGGCGAGGCAAACACCTGCTTTTTGACCCATACCTTTCCGACTCGCTCTCTCACAAGTACGCCACCACCGATAAGCCGCACACGCGCATGACCGAATTGGTCATTTCGCCGGATTCGCTGGACTTCATCGACCTTACCACCTCTAGCCACAATCACACCGACCATCTCGACGGCGAGACGCTGAGCGCTCTCATGCGGGTAAATCCTGAAATGCAAATCCTCGTGCCGACAGCAAACCGCACTTTCGCCGCGAACCGCTTAGGCGTGGCGCCCGATCAACTAGAAGCAATAGATGCCGGGCAGTCGATCAAGCTTGGTTCGTTTGAGTTGCACGCCGTACCGGCCGCGCACGAAGATTTGGCCAAGGATGATCTCGGCCGCTATCAATATGTCGGCTACGTAGCCAAACTTGGCCCGTGGACGATTTATCACAGCGGCGACACCATTCTTTATGACGGTATGGAAGAGATATTGCTGCAGTGGAAAATAGACGTTGCGCTACTGCCGATCAACGGCCGGCGCACCGAGCGCCGGGTCGCGGGTAATTTGTGGGGCCACGAAGCGGCCAACTTGGCCAAGTCCATCGGTGCGCGAATGGTAATCCCGTGCCACTACGAGATGTTCGAGTTTAACACAGAGACACCGGAGGAGTTCGAAAAAAACTGCCAAATGTTAGGCCAAGCCCACAAAACCATTCGCGCCGGACAGCGCTGGAGCAGTTTCGAGCTGAAGTAAACCCGGGGCGGGTGGCACGCCCGGCAGGACTCTAACCTGCAACATCCAGTTTCGGAAAATAAAAGACTATGAAAAAGCCCTCGAAAACCGGGGCTTAAAGTGAGTTTCTATTTGGCTACATCACGCCAGCATCACGGCCCATCTATGGAGCGCCATAGAGATTAAGCGGCGAGGTTGGCTCAAGAGCTACAGCTTCCTTTAAGCTCAGATTTGACCCTGCGTTATTCAGCCAGTATTACCCTGTAGTATCGGGTTTCTCGCACTGGTTTGAACCTGTCTACCCAAAGATAAGGACTTTCAGGCAGGGCAATCACATCTCCTGCAATCCACTTTGCGGCATCATCAAGCTTGTCTTTGAATTCCACTCGATATTTGGCGCCTACAGTTCCCTCAATCATCATACCGGCATATGTATCGATCGCAATCTCTGCCGGTTGCGCCTCCACCGTAACCTCGTTTGCTGTTTTTATTGCGTAGAAGTAGCCGTCATCAGATCCAACGTAGAGTGTGCCATCGCTCCCCATCGCTGGGGAGGAACGCACTTGATCACCCGTTCTAAATCTCCATTTCCGCTTACCATCCGGTTTAATTGCGTAGAGGTAGGAGTCATCAGATCCAACGTAGATGGTGCCATCGTTACCTATTGCTGCGGTGGAATGCACTTCATCACTCGTTCTATACCTCCATTGCCGCTTACCATCCGGTTTGACTGCGTAGAGGTAACTGTCCAAAGACCC
>DBNL01000106.1 GCA_002299785.1 Verrucomicrobia bacterium UBA673 | reverse complement strand
GGGAAACGTTTGATGTCCTTCACCTTCGAGTCCGACCCCACCATGTTCGATTGGCCGGCGAAGATGAACACCCGCAATGTTTCATCATCATTGTTTTGCTGGGCTTTTAGTGAGAAAATAAGAGTCCATAAAAAAAGAAAAACAATGGTTGAGTGTTTACTGCGTGTCATTTTTTCTACCTAGGACTGCCTCGATTTTGGCCCGGGTTAAGGGATTCTGGTCGGGTCGTTGCTGTGCAGACTTTAGGCGGGCGCTGAGGCCGGGGTCAAGAACGCGGATCCGGCTGTAGCGTCGAGATTCCTTTAAATAAAGGTAAAAAAAGTTCCTCGTCGGGGGAATAGCAAAGACCTCCTTGAACGAGATCACCCAGAATCTTTGACAATCCAGGCCGTAGCAAATAAAATAGAATAATTCGTTTGCTAATTCGGAACCGTTTTCATTGTGCAAAAGACTGTCAGGAGGGTAATCTTCCTGAACTTCAAACTGCAGTGCGAAACACCGCGAAATGAAAGATGAATCATGTTTGATTTTCTGGCTGAAGAAAATGCCTCCATCTGTGGTGGCAGCCATTTAAAACGACGCGAATTCCTGCAAATCGGAGCGCTCGGTTCCGTCGGCCTGTCACTGCCGCAGTTACTTGCCGCAAAGGAGCATGGTGCAGTAAAACCTGGTCATGATAACCGCGCGTGTATCATGATATTCAACCTCGGCGCGCCGAGCCACGTCGACCTCTGGGACATGAAGCCTGATGCACCGCGAGAAATTCGCGGCCCCTTCAAGCCGATCCGCACCAAGTCGCCCGATATTGACATCTCCGAAATTCTACCGATGCACGCGAAGGTCGCCGACAAGTTTTCACTCGTACGCACCGTGCACCATGGCGGTGCAGCGGTGCACGATGCTGGTTGGCAGATCATGCAGACTGGCCGACGCTTTACCGGCGGTGTGCAAACGCCACACGCCGGAGCCGTTGCCAGTTACCTGCTCGGGCGCAAGAGCGACCTGCCGCCATTTGTCGTGCTGCCGGAATTGATGGGGCGCGGTGGCGGCAACATGCCCAACGGCCAGGCAGGAGGTTTCCTCGGCAAGGCCCACGATCCTTTTGCACTAAACGCAGATCCATCAAAAAAAGATTTCAAGGTACCGGATCTACTGCCCCCGGATCAGATCGGCGCGACACGACTCGATCGCCGCCGCAAGATGCGCGACATCGTCGACAGCACGGTGAAAAATTTTGAAGCCAGCGAGGACGCCCGGCTACTGAACGAAAGCTTCCACTCAGCATTTCGCATGATGACCAGCGAACAGGCCCGGTCCGCGTTCGACATCGGCAAGGAGAAACAATCCGTTCGCGAACGCTACGGAATGAATCGCTTTGGTCAATGCTGCCTGCTTGCCCGCCGCTTGGTGGAGAATGGTGTACGGATGATCACCATCAACAGCTTTCTTACAGTGTTCGACCAACTCTCATGGGACATCCACGGATCGAAGCCGTTCATCTCAGTGAAACAGATGAAGGAACAGGTCGCGCCAATGTACGACCAAGGCTACAGCGCGTTGATCGAGGACCTACATGACCGCAGTCTCCTCGACGATACAATGGTCACAACCCTATCCGAGTTCGGTCGAACGCCGAAGGTGAACCCGGCAGGCGGGCGCGATCACTGGCCGCAATGCTTCACCTGCTCCTTCGCAGGTGGCGGTGTGAAAGGCGGGCGAGTGGTCGGCAAGAGCGATCCGATTGGCGGCTTCCCGGCTGAACGGCCGGTCGAACCCGGCGACGTCGTGGCGACGGTTTTTCACAGCCTCGGCCTCGACCCGAAAGCAACCCTGCCCGGCCCATCCGGTCGTCCCTTCCCTCTCGTCGATTTCGGCAACGAACCGATCAAGGAACTTTTTGCGTGAGAACACTAGCTTTCTTGAATCTACTCGCCTTGGTGACGTCTGTCGTTGCCAGTGATCGGCCGTTGAGTTTTCGGCATGATGTTTTGCCGGTACTGTCAAAGGCCGGTTGCAACAGTGGCGGTTGCCATGGCGCCCTTGCAGGTAAAGGCGGTTTTCGACTGAGCCTGAACGCCTACGATCCAGCGACCGATCATTATAACATCACTCGCGAAAACCGCGGCCGCCGCATCGAGTTCTCCGACCCGGCTCGCAGCTTGTTCGTCATCAAACCAACTGCTGCCGTCCGCCACAAAGGAGGCAAAGTCCTTCACGAAGATTCCGCCGATTACAAACTACTGATCAAGTGGATTCAGCAAGGTGCCCCAGGCCCATCGACGGACGATATCGAACTAAACCGAATCGAACTCTCCCCTGCCCTTTCGCAACTTAATAAAGGCGACACAAAGCAGTTAACCGTACACGCCTTTTTTAACGACGGAACCAAGCGGGACGTTACTCGCTGGGCGCGATTCACCTCGACTGATGCCACCATAGTCGAAGTTGACGAAGCCACCGGTTTGGCCAATGTCATCGGCTACGGTGAAGGCGCAATCAGCGTCTGGTATTCCGGAATGATTGCCTTGGCCCGGATCACCTCCCCTTGGCCAAGCGTGATCCCCGACGAAGTGTTTGCGCGCACCCCAAAGCGCAATGTCATCGACAAACGTGTCATAGAGCAGTTACGGCGGCTCAACCTCAAGCCATCCAAGCCAAGTTCCGACAGTGAATTCATCCGGCGCGTTTATCTCGACGTCGTTGGCATGCTGCCCTCACCACAAGAAACCAAGGCGTTCCTCGACGACACCACCGAAAACAAGCGGGACGATCTCATCGAAAAACTACTAGCGCAGCCGGAATTCGTCGACTACTGGACCTATCGACTGTCCGACTTATTCCTAATCAGCAGCAAAAAGCTACGCCCCCTGGCCCTCAAAGCCTATTATAATTGGCTCCGCGGCGAGATCGAAAAAATCACCCCTTGGGATCAGGTCGTCCGCCAAGTAGTCGCCGCCAAGGGGGACACATTGAAAAATGGCGCTGCAAATTTTTACTCCATCCATCAGGATCCCGAAACGATGGCGGAAAACGTGAGCCAAGCGTTCATGAGCCTCTCCATCAACTGCGCCAAGTGCCACAACCATCCGTTGGAAAAATGGACGAATGACCAATACTACTCGTTCGCCAATTTGTTCGCCCGCGTGCGGGCCAAGGGATGGGGTGGCGACGCCCGCAGCGGCGACGGTGCACGGACGCTGTTCATCGCCGACCGGGGTGATCTCATCCAACCACGCACCGGCAAACCCCAACCGCCGGCCCCGCTGGACGGCCAGGCGATCGCCAGCGACTCGACCGAAGGTCGCCGCGAAGCTTTGGCAGATTGGCTTACCGCACCGGAGAACCCGTACTTCACTCGCTCCATCGCCAATCGTGTCTGGGCCAATTTCTTCGGTCGCGGCATCGTCGAACCGGTGGACGACCTTCGGATCTCCAACCCCGCCACCAACGAACCATTATTGCAGGCAATCTCCGAGCATCTCGCGAAAAACGACTACGACCTCAAGTCGCTTATGCGACTCATCCTGCGAAGTGAGACATACCGCCGCAGCAGCACGCCATTGCCGGAAAACGTGGGAGACCAAAAATATTATTCCCGCTACTATCCCCGCCGTCTGATGGCTGAGGTATTGCAGGACGCATTCACTTCGGTAACCCGTGTGTCTCCAAAATACAACCGGATCACCCTCTCCGATGGTAGCACGCAAAACACAAGCTTATACCGCGACGGGACCCGAGCGCTGCAACTCTCCGACTCCGCCGTGACCTCGTACTTCCTCAAGACCTTTGGGCGGAATGCACGCGAGATCACTTGCGAATGCGAACGCTCAAATAAACCCAGCATGGTGCAGGTGCTACACCTCTCCAATGGCGACACACTCAACAATAACCTCCGAAGCAACCAAAGCTGTGTAAATACGATGCTCACGCAAGGCAACGACGATATTATAGACGAAGCCTACCTGCTCTGCCTCTCCCGCCACCCCAGCGACTCGGAACGTAAACGGCTTCAGAAAATTTTCGAGATGGCACCCGAGACCGAACGCCGCAGCGTCGTGGAAGATCTCTTGTGGGCATTGATGACCAGTCGCGAATTCTTGTTTCAACACTGAGCCATGAAATTTCTACTTTCTCTAGTTCTTTCCCTCATCACACTGCCCGCTTTCGGGGAAACGATTGATTTCCACAAGGACGTTGCACCCATCCTGCGCGAATACTGTGCCGGTTGCCACAATGACATTGATCTTGAGGGCGAACTTTCCGTGGAGACATTTACTACGCTGATGAAAGGCGGTGAAAACGGCGCCATGATCCAGCCTGGTAATGCCGGCGACTCTCTGATCATGAAGGTCGTCACCAAGAAGGCTAAGCCGTTCATGCCACCTAGGAAGGAACCGCAACTTACAGCGAAACACATTGCCACGCTTACAGCTTGGATCAATGACGGCGCGAAAGGGCCAAGTGCCGATCACTCCATTCTTGCGACACTGAACGTCCCAAAAACGGCAGCGAACAAAAATGCCACCCGCCCGGTTACCGCCATGGCTATTGCCTCAAACGGGCAACTTGCTGTTGGGCGTTACGGCGAAATTCAGCTAGGCGAAAAGTCACTCAAGGGAATTCCCGGCAAAGTAAACGCCATCGCCATTTCGCCGGACATCAAATGGCTGGCAGCAGCATCCGGTGTTCCCGGCCTGAACGGTGTCGCGGTTCTGTTCAACCTTGATTCAGG
>DBNL01000163.1 GCA_002299785.1 Verrucomicrobia bacterium UBA673 | reverse complement strand
GGTTTTCCTTGTCGTCCTTGTCGTCGCCCTGCTGCTGCTGCTGTTGTTGTTTCAGTTGCTCGAGCCGTTTCTTGACGACGTCAGTATTGAATCGGGCGTCCTCGTCCTCAGGTGTTTTCTCTAGTTGCTTGCTTAGATTAAATGCACCCTCGTATTTTTTCAGGGCACCGATCCATTGCTTGGCTTTGTCGTCGGGATTTTCGGTGGTTGCGCCCAGTCGAAACATCGCGTTACCGAGGTTGTAAAAAGCCCGTTGCTGAAGGGGGAGCGGGGTATCGGGTGAGGCGAGCGTCGAGTTGAAATAATTCCGAGCCTTCTCGAAATCCCCAGCACCATACGCGGCGGATCCGGCGTTGTAATGCAGTCGGGCGTCTTGAGGGCTGTCTTCCAGCAGTTTCTCGTAGAGGCGTAGCGCTTTCCCGAAATCGGCCTGCTCCATCGCACGACGTGCTTCGGTCGGTGAGGCCAACGCGACCGGGGCGAGCAGCAGCAGGCCAAGTGCGGCAGCAGCAGCACCGGTTGAGGCGCGGTTTGTTGATGGTTTCCGGCGACTCTCTCTGAGTAGTATTTCACCGAGCAACAGCAAGATGGCCAATCCAAGAGGCCATTGGTAACGCTCGATGTAGCGTTTGGTCATCTGGTTTTCGATTCGGTTTGGCGTCAGGCCGGCGAGGCCCGCTTCGTAGAGGCGCTCCATTGTGTCGGCCCCCTGCAGAGGTAGGTAGAACGCCCCGGTGTCGGTGGAGAGCGTGCGCAGGAGTGTTTCGTTCAGGCGCGACTTGATGACGTTGCCGTTCGCATCCTTGAGGAACTCGAGTCGACTGGTCTGGGGGTCGGGCAACTGGATGAGTTCTCCCTCCGTCGAGCCGAGGCCGATAGTGAAAACTTTCATGCCGATCTTGTTCGCTTTTTGGGCTGCATCGGTGACGCCAGCCTCATGATCCTCGCCGTCAGTCATCAGCACGAGCACCTTGTGGTTGTCCTCCTCCTTCTCAAATGTCCGCAACGCCTCGGTGACCGCCTCGCCGATGGCTGTGCCACCCTGTGGGATGATGTCGGTGGTGAGTGAGTTGACGTTTTGAATGAAGGCATTGCGGTCGATCGTCAGCGGACATTGCAAAAACGCAGTGCCAGAAAAGGCGATCAAGCCAAGCCGGTCGCGCTTGGCCAAGCGCATTAGGTCGAGTACGGCCAGCTTGGCCCGCTCGAGCCGGTTCGGACTCTGGTCGGTGGCCAGCATGCTGCGCGAGGTGTCCACGGCGACGAGGATGTCTAGGCTGCGCGTCTCGGTTTTCTGTAGTGCGTAACCGACCTTGGGCCGGGCCAGCGCAATAAAGAGGAGTAGCACCACGCCGAGCAGCAGGGATAGCTTGGCCTTACGCCGGGCCGCTGAAAGGCCAAGAGTGAGTTGTCCCACAAGGTTGGCGTGGATGAATTGTGTTACCCGCTCGCGCCGCCGCCGCCAAGCCCAGCCAAGGAAGAGGCCAAGCAGAGGTACGACTAGTGCCGTCAGCCACAGAATCTGGGAGTGTTCAAAATGCACGACTTTCCGTTCCAAAAACGGGCGGGAACCATACTCGCGCAGCTTGGCCTAGGCCACGCGAAAATTCACGCCCCTAGCCGGGGTGTTTTCGGTTGCAGTTGGCCGGTGGTCCTGTGGTTTTGTTCAAATCAGGCTGTCCTTTGTCTTGCAGTCGGGGGCTGGGATGGCTTTTCTTCCTGCCGCCGTTGTTCGCGGCCATACGATGAAGACCAGTTCGGAGATCAGACAATCCTTCCTAGATTTTTTTCAGGAAAAGCAGCACACCATTGTGTCCTCAGCGAGCCTCATGCCGGACGCGCCGAATCTGCTGTTCACCAATGCTGGCATGAACCAATTCGTGCCGATCTTCCTTGGCGAGCAAACCTGCCCTTACAATCCCGGCCGGGCTGCCGACACCCAGAAGTGCATCCGCGCCGGAGGCAAGCACAACGACCTCGATGACGTGGGAATGGACTTGTACCACCACACGTTCTTCGAGATGCTCGGTAACTGGTCCTTTGGCGACTACTTCAAAAAGGAGGCGATCGAGTGGGCTTGGGAGTTGCTCACCGGCCTGTGGGGATTTCCGAAAGAGAGGCTCTACGCCACCGTTTACCAGCCGGGCGAAGGCGAACCAAGCGAGTTCGATCAGAAGGCGCATGACTGTTGGGCGGCGATCTTTACAGCAGCTGGACTCGACCCCGACGTGCACATCATCAATGGCAACAAGAAGGACAATTTCTGGATGATGGGCGACACCGGCCCGTGCGGCCCGTGTAGCGAGTTGCACATCGACCTCACTCCGGAGGGCGATACGAAGGGCAGCCTCGTCAACGCTGACAACGGACAGTGCATCGAGATTTGGAATCTGGTTTTTATTCAGTACAACGCCAACCCGGATGGCACGTTTGTGCCGCTCGCGGCTCGGCACGTGGACACCGGCATGGGCTTCGAGCGTGTCGTCGCCGTCATCCAGTCCACCAAAGGGTTCACCGACTTCAGCAGACCGGTTTCCAACTACGACACGGATGTTTTCGGCCTCATATTCGCCGCACTTGAAAAAATGAGCGGCAAAAAATATGCCGCTACGCTGCCCGGCTCCGAGGCGACCGATCAGGAAAAAACTGATACAGCCTTTCGCGTTATTGGCGACCATATCCGCACGTTGAGCTTTTCCATCGCCGACGGCATCCAGCCCGGTAACACCGATCGTAATTACGTTCTACGCCGCATTTTGCGCCGCGCCGTGCGTTACGGGCGTATACTTGGGTTTCACGAGCCGTTTTTTTACAAGCTAGTCGATGTGCTGGCGGACTCGATGAAAGACGTTTTCCCTGAGTTGAAGAAGCGACGCGAAATAATCCAGCAAACGATTCGCACCGAGGAGGAGTCGTTCAACAAAACCCTCGACCGAGGCATCGACATCTTCCACGAAGAAGTCGGGAAAATGGGGGATAAAAAAGAGCTGACCAGCGAGTTTGCCTTCAAACTTTACGACACGTATGGCTTTCCGCTGGACCTTACGGAGTTGATGGCGCGTGAAGCCGGCTTGACGGTGGACAACGCCGGTTTCGAAACCCTGATGGAGCAGCAGCGCGATCGCGCACGGGCCGCCCAGAAAAAGGAGATCATCAGTGTCTCGAGCCTCTCCTCCGGTGCGATGACGGAGTTTGTCGGCTTTGAACGACTGAGCGTCACCGCAACCGTGACGGAGGTTGTTGAGGAAAAGAAACGCATAGGTATCGTACTTGATCGATCGCCGTTTTATGCCGAGATGGGAGGCCAAGTCGGCGATACTGGCACGCTGTCGATCGGGGGTAAAAAATGGACTGTTACCGGGACGCAGAAGGCCGGCGATGCTTTCCTGAATTTCATCAAGGGCGATGGTGTGCCAGAGGTTGGTGGAGAGGTGGAGTTGGCTGTGGATGCTGCCCGCCGTGCCTCCATCCAGCGCCATCACACAGTCACGCATCTTTTCCACTGGGCGCTGCACGAGGTCACTAGCCCTGAAGCCTCGCAAAAGGGTTCCTATGTCGGCCCGGATAAGTTGACGTTTGATTTCAACAGCCCGGCGCTGACGCCTCAACAGTTGGCTGACATCGAGCAATTGGTCAACGAGCGTATTGTCGACAATGCCGTCGTGAGTTGGGCTGAGGCGCCTTATAGTGAGGTGATCGGCAATGAAAGCATCCTGCAGTTTTTTGGCGACAAATATGGCGATACGGTTCGCGTGGTTCAAATCGGAGGCGAGGCCAACGCTCTTAACGGCTACTCGATGGAGTTGTGCGGCGGCACCCACGTGCGCGCCACGGGTGAGATTGGCTTGTTCCGCATCAGCGCCGAGTCAGCGATCGCTGCCGGAGTGCGGCGAGTGGAGGCTGTGGCCGGTCTCGTGGCCGCTGGGCAGGCCCGTACCGATGCCGGTCGCATTGCCTCCTTGGCAGAGACATTAAATTCGCCGGTCCGCGAGATTGAAAAAAAGATTGAGGCGTCGCTTGGCCAAATTAAGAAACTGGAGAAACAATTGAGGACTTTCCGGCAAAGCCAGGCGGTTGTCACGTCCCGGGAGCTTTTGTCCAAGGCCGGGACGATCGCCGGAGTGCCGGTTGTCACGGCTAACCTTGGCCAAGCTGATGGCGATTATGCCCAAGCCGTCGCCGATGCGTTGAAAGGGGAATTCGAGGGCGTCATTGTGCTGGGCACGGCTGTGGAGGGCAGGGTGGTCCTGTTGGCCAGCGTTGCCGACTCGCTGACGGCTCGTATCCAAGCCGGAAAAATCATCCAAGCAATTGCTCCCGTTGTCGGAGGGAAGGGCGGAGGGAAGCCGACGCAGGCCCGTGGCGGCGGCAAGGATCCCTCCAAGTTGGACGAGGCCTTGGCGAAGGTGGCCGGGCTGCTGGCGGTGGACTGATTTTTGAGGGATTGATCCCTCTCTTTTATTGACGCGACTAAGCGGTTCGATTGAAACTTGGCCAACCGGCGGGGAGGCCCCGACGTTTTTATGATATTTGTGAAGAAAGGAGTCCAGTTCATTCAGAAAGGCTTGATTGCTTGCGGTGTCTTCGCATCTCAAGGCCAAGTGGCCGCACAAAGCGTCAAATCGGTGGCTATAGATTTCCAGGTTCTAACCGAGATCAGGCCGGTGGCCCATGAGCCGGGCACTTTGCTTTACGAGAGTGATCCCTTCTCCCTACAAAACAAATACAACACGGTCACCGTCCATGGGCTTGGCATGGATCTGCCGGAGGGCACCTCGGAAGTAACCTGGTCGGTTGAGTTTCTCAACCTAGGCGTCGGGCGGGCGGGCCTGTTGCTATATGACCCCCCGACGCTTGGCGATAGTCACGACGACTTTTGGGAGAAGATCAATGGTGAGTGGGAAATCAAGTCGACCGAAAACGGCTCCAACTTTGCCGCCCGACTGGCCGGGGTGCCTATCGGCAAGGAGGATGACGTGGTGGTTTACGAAAATGCCAAGACTTCTCTTGGCAAGGTATACCTCTCCTCCAAGGAGGTCGCGGACACGGTGGTTTTAGACGGGGATATCAGCGAGCTGACGGCCATTCAGTTTGAGTACTACGCCGCTCTGTCCCCGTTTGGCGATATCCCCAAGGGTAAGGTTCGCCTCTACCTTAACGACGGCCAGAGCGGATCAACGGAGGAAGTGCCGGTGGATCCACGCGGCGACATGGTGCTGCAAACCGGCGGCTTGGTTGTGTACGACAACGAGCGCGGCGCCAAGGGGGAAATTCAATTTACAAGCGACGAGATCGGGGATGAGTTCACCCTCGACGGCAGTCATCGAGTTATCAACGAGATCCAGTTCGAGTATTTCGCCGCTTTGAATCCGTTCGAGACCACGCAGAAAGGCGCGCTGCGTTTTTACGCCAACAATGGCATGGTGACGGGGGAGGGCGGCCCAAAAAAACCGGGGGATCTCCTGTTTGAGAGCGACACCTTTTCGCTGCGAGCCGGCTACAACATGGTCACGGTCAGCGACCTTCAGGTGCGTGTGCCCGAGGAGGTCGACTCGGTGACGTGGGCCTTTGAGTTCACTGGCGTGACCAATATCGGCAAGGTGGGGTTGTTGGTGCACGACGAGCCGGCGAAGGGTGCGAGCGCCAACACATTTTGGCTCAACATCGGGACGAAAACCGCGCCGGACTGGCAGTTGCAGAACCCCGCCGACGGACGCGGAAACTTCTCCGCCCGTATCGCCGCGCAAACCGCACCGTTGGTGAGCCTGACCGTTGGCAGCGAGATTTACGAGATGGGCGAACCAATCAGTGTGACTTTCGCCGAGGGTCCCGGTAACCCGAAGGACTGGGTCGGCATCTACCGGCCTGACATGATCCCCGGTTCCACCGCGGCCCCGGCTTGGGCTTACGTGAATGGCTCCAAAAAAGCTGAGAATGGCCGCACCGGCGGAACGCTGGTTTTTGATGAGGTGTTGCCGGCCGGCAAATATGTGGCGCGGTTTTTAGAAGACGACGGCTACGACCAGTTGGCCAGTGTGACTTTCTCCGTCGCGGAGCCGCCCGTCATCACCGCCAGCAGCGAGTCCTATCTTCCAGATGAAGCGATCACCATTCATTTTAGCCGCGGTCCCGGCAACCCTAAGGATTGGATCGCGATTTACCGGCCTGACATGATCCCCTCCAATGTGCCAAGTCTTTTGTGGGCGTTCGTCAACGGAACACAGACTGCCGGCGAGGGACTTGTTTCCGGTTCAGTGAGTTTTACTTCAGGCTTGCCGGCCGGCGAGTATGTCGCGAGGTATCTCGAGAACGATGGTTACAGTCAGTTGACTGAAGTCTCGTTCAGCGTGAAGGATAGCACTGCACCGGTGCTTACCCTGAAGGGGCAGCAAAGTATCACAGTCGACATTGGGGAAGCTTATGATGATGCCGGGGCAACGGCGCGCGACGACGTGGATGGGGATATAACAGATAACATAGTCATAAGTGGGAGTGTCAACGTTTTGGAAAAAGGAACCTACACAATCCATTTTAATGTTTTAGATGCTGCGGGAAATGCTGCGCAAACCGTGAGTCGTACAGTCAAAGTGCAGTTGGTTAATCAAACATTGGGCCTACAGTCGGGGTGGAACCTGGTATCCTTTTTTGTTGAAAGCGAGGATATGAATCCGGCAACGGTGTTTGCATCTGTCAATGATCAGTTATTGCAAATTAAGAACCTGGCCCAGTCGTATATCCCGAGCATGCCGTCCTTTCTTAATACGATGGTTAATTTGGATGTTAAGGATGGGTACTGGGTCAAAGTTAAGGAGGACGTCAGCTTTGAGTTGGAGGGTGTGGTGCCCGCAGGAACCGCGATCACAGTGTCGCCGGGGTGGAACCTGGTGGGTTACCCTAGGAAGAGCGGTGCCGCGGTTGCGGGCGAGTTGATGAGCCTTGGTGATACGGTGATGCTGATCAAGAACCAGACCCAGTCGTATGATTCAAGCCTGCCATTATTCTTAAATACACTCATGACGATGACCCCCGGTTTGGGTTATTGGCTGAATGTGACCGAGGATGGAACTTGGAAAGTGGGGAATGTATCTGACGATGGATTAGACCGGAACATATTCAAGATGACATCACTGGGCGGTTCAAGATGGGGGAGAGTGGTGGTCCATCCTGAACTCGGAGCAACAGTGTTGGCGGAGGTGAGTGTGGGTGGCGAACCTGTGGCGGAGGGGAGTTTGATCGCAGCACACGCAGGGGATGAGTTGAGGGGTATAGGGAAAGCCGTGCTGGCCAATGGGAGGAGTTATGTGACCTTGAACGTCAGTTTGGACGGGCCAGAGCAAGTAACGTTCAGAATCTCGGATGCGGGGACAGGTAGCGAATACCGTGTCAGCAATGCGATGCAGATTGAGATGGGAAAGACATATGGCAAGAGGCAGCTGGTGAATTTGGAAGGAAGTCTACCGATGGCCGGAAGGGTACAACGGATTGGGGAGTATGTACTGAATCCATTCGGATTCAGTTTTGAGACAGTAGCAGGTAGAAGCTATGTGGTAGAGTTTTCACTGGACCTAGAAAAGTGGGGTAAACTGAAAAACTTCAAGGGTACAGGTAAACCGATCAACTTTATTGAGCCTACGCCGTCACAATTGTCCTCTGGGAAAAGCTTTTATCGGGTCAAAATGAACCAATAAAACAAAAATGCATCAGGTAGAAGAAGCATTTCATTGATGATGGAAAATATTATTATATGATATTGTGATCCGATTAAACCCTAGTATTGTAACCGTCCTAATTAGTTTTATTGGAGTGGGGAAGGTGTTTGCTCAGGAGGGTTTTGGTCGACCGGTGGTTTGCACTAACAATTCGGCGAATGCTGCCGTTGTAGAACTGAGGATGGTTGAAGTAGTCAAATTTGACCCATCGACTCAAGTCATAGTCCACAATACAAACTGCTCCACCACAGTCACCTTCGATGGCAGGTTGCAGACTGCCATCGAAGTCAATGCTGCTTGGCGGGAGATAAACTTGGAAAGCCGAGCTGTGTTTACGGCTGAAAAAGCCACCGGGTTTTTTCGAACGGTGCGCTAAGTTCAATCGTCCCCCGGGTTTGACTGGGAAAAAAACCAATGAACAGCTATCCGCGTAAGCCAATGATCAACTCGTGGATCTGGGTGATAGCATGGATGAGTATCATTTTCTTTTTTTCGACTGACCTTTTTTCCGGTTCGCAAACCTCTCGAATCATTGGCCCTTTTTTAAAGTGGTTTGCGCCGGATATTTCTGCTGAGTCAATTGCCACGGTCCAACTCGTTTTTCGAAAAATAGCGCACTTAGTAGAGTACGGAATACTATCGATCTTGTGCTGCCGTGCATTGGCCAAGCAGGATAAACTGCGCGTATTACAACTGGCTGCGCTTGTCCAAGCGGTGCTGATAGCGGTGGCGTACGCGGCATTTGACGAGTGGCACCAGTCGTGGACAGACGAGCGCTTTGGGTCGCCGCTTGACGTGGCCATAGACTCCGTCGGCGCGATCGTTGGCGCTGTTTTATTCTCTTGGCTTTCTCGCAGTAAAAGAGGAACAACCATTCCATGAAGCGGCCGATGATCTGGGCGGTGGTGCCGTACATGCTTGGCATCGCCATGGCCGATACCGGGTGGTTTCCGTTTTGGTTCGCCCTTGCCACCTGCGTCGCTGTGCCGGCGCTGGCCTACGCGTTGAAAGGCTCCCGAACCGTCATGCTGATGCCAGTGCTATTCGGCCTTGGTATCGCCAACCAGGCCTTTCATCTCAGGCAAATCCCGGTAGACGACCTCCAGAATCAACTTGGCGACGGGCAGCAGATTGTCACGTTGACAGGCCGGTTGGCTACTACGCCGGAGCATCGCGTCAGCGAGATCAATGGTGATGAGTATTGGCGCTCGATGTCGGAACTGTCAGTCAGCGAGATCGAGACAGACACCGGTCGTCTGGTCACCAGCGGTACAGTGCTCGTCTCTGCGCCGTTCCGCTTGGCTAAGCACTACTACGTTGGACGGCAGGTTAAAGTTTCCGGAGTTATAAAAAACCCGCCGATCGCCCAGGCCAGGGGTATGTTTTCCTATCACGACTATCTGGCCCGGCACGGCATCCACTTTCAGTTACGCACCAAGACTCGAAGGGATTGGCAGCTACTTGACGAGGCCAAGCCGCCCTCACCGCCGATGTCCGTCCGCTTCCAGCGTTGGGCGCGCGACACTCTGGCTAAGCCGCTCGGGGGGCAGGACGATGTCGTCCGCCTGCTGTGGGCGATGACACTTGGCTGGCGTACGTCACTTAGTGGCGAGGTGGCGGAGCCGTTCATGCGATCCGGAACGATGCACGTCTTTGCAATTAGCGGTCTTCACATCACGATGATCGCCGCGATTCTCGTTCAGTTGATGCGGATAGCCCGGTTGCCCCGTGTCGCGTGCGGTTTGCTATTGATTCCGATGCTTTGGTTTTACGTGGCGGCGACCGGTTGGCAGTCATCCGCTGTGCGTTCGTCGGTCATGGTGACCATCGTGGCGATGGGCTGGGTTCTCAAGCGCCCCGGCGACTTGGTTAACTCGCTTGCTGCTGCTGCTGTGCTGATTCTGCTTTGGGAGCCGCAACAGTTGTTCATGACCGGCTTTCAGCTTTCGTTCTCTGTCGTCTTTTCAATCGCTATGTTTGCCCTACCGCTGCAGGAGCGGATTCAAAACCGGCTGCAGCCCGACCCGTTGCTGCCGCCGGAGTTATGGCCGTGGTCGTCACGATTTGTGGTCCGGATTGCGACCCCGTTGCTCGCAGTGTCCGCTGCGGCATGGCTGGGTTCGCTGCCTTTGGCGACATCTACTTTCAACCTGTTCACGCCGGTGACACTGTTCGTCAATGCTTTCATCGTCCCGCTCGCCGGCTTGGCCCTGGCTAGCAGTCTTGGGTGTTTGATTTTTGCTGGATGGCTTCCTCTTGCTTCGGAGTTGTTCGCCCACAGCGCCTGGCTGTGGATGCGTTTGATGATGTGGCTGAGCGAAACGGCGGCAGAATTGCCGCTTGGGCATCAGTACGTAGCTGCGCCGCCCGTTTGGCTGATGTTGACTTACGTGGTTGTGCTGGTTTTGTGGGCGATGCCGTTGGTACTGAAAACTAAGCGCCTTGGCACTCTGGCGCTGGTCGGATTGGCTTTTGTCTTGTTTGCAGTGGAGAGCTTAGCCAAGCGTGGGGAGTTCAAAATGACGGTGCTGCCGCTCGAGAGCGGCTCAGCGATGTTCGTCGAGCCACACAACGACAAGCCGTTGCTCATCGACTGCGGTAGCGACTCCGGCGGGCGGTTTTCCGTGGTGTCGTTTTTGCGGACGCGCGGCCACGACGAGCCGCCGTGGGCTGTGGCGACGCATGGCGACCGGCATCACGTGCAGGGCTTCGGCAGCTTAGCCGAGGAGATGGGCTGGCCGGTGATGTTTGTCAACCCAACCCGGTTCAACTCGCCGTACTACAAGAAAATGATGGAGGGACTGGAGGCCGCTGGCCAGCCGACGATCGTCGTTGCTCGAGGTAACTCCATAGCCGGCTGGGAGGTGCTTCATCCGCCAATCGGTGAGCGCCTACCCAAGGCTGACGACAACATGACGGTGCTTGCACGCGAAGTACATGGTGTGCGTGTGCTGCTGCTCTCCGACCTTGGAGAGGCGGGGCAGGCGGACTTGGCCGGGAGCGGTTTGGATTTGCGCAGCGATATTGTGGTGACCGCCATGCCGGGAGTTGGCGATCCGCTTGGCCAAGCGCTGCTCGCGGCGATCGAGCCGAAGGCAATCGTGCTGAGTGCCAGCACGTATCCATACGTGGATATTCCGTCGTCGTCGCTGTTGGAGCGTTTAGCCAAACGCCACGTGCCGGTGTTCAACACGCTGGCTGATGGCGGGATTGAAATTGTCATCCGCCGAAACGGCGAGTGGCGGATCGAGTCGATGCACGGTCGTGAAGTTTCAACCCCACTCGGAGAACTGATAACCCCCTGATCAGCGGCCGAGCAGTTTGCCCATCCCCGGCATGGCCCCCGCGCCGCCCATCTTGGCCATCATTTTCTGGAACTTGCCCATTTTCTTCATCATTTTCTGCATCTCGCCGAAGCGCTTGAGCAGACTGTTGAGTGCGGCGACGGTCGTGCCGCTGCCGGCAGCGATGCGGCGACGGCGGCGCGCGTTCAGGATCACCGGCGTGCGGCGTTCCTGAGGGGTCATGCTGCAGATCATCGCCTCCATTTGGCGGAATTCCTTTTCGCCCTTGCCGAGGTCGGAGCCTTTTATGGCACTCTCGCCTCCAGGCAGCATCTCGACGATGCTTTCCAGCGAGCCCAGTTTTTTGATCTGCCGAAGTTGATCGAGAAAATCCTCGAGGGTGAAGTGACCCTTTTTCATCCGCTCTTCGAGTTTGAGAGCGGTCTCCTCGTCGATTGCCTCGGCGGCTTTCTCGACGAGGCTGACGACATCGCCCATGCCGAGGATGCGTGATGCCATTCGGTCGGGATGGAACGGCGAGAAGTCCTCAAGCTTTTCCCCGGTGCCAGTGAACTTGATCGGCTTACCGGTGACTTCGCGGAAACTGAGCGCCGCTCCGCCACGTGCGTCGCCATCTAGCTTGGTCAGGATCGCGCCGGTGATGCCCAGTGCTTCGTCAAAATGCGTGGCTACACTGACCGCCTCCTGCCCGGTGGCGGAGTCGAGAACGAGCAGGATCTCGCGCGGCTGAATCCGGTCGCGAAGTTGGACGAGTTCCTGCACCAGCGGCTCGTCGACCTGCAGCCGGCCTGCGGTGTCGAAAATAACCACGTCAATGCCGTCCGCTTTGGCCTTGGCCATCGCCCCATCGGCGATCTTGAGCACGTCCTTTTCGCCGCGCATGAGGAAACACGGCAGATCAAGCTGCTTGGCCAGGGTCTCGATCTGGTCCATCGCGGCAGGCCGGTAAACATCCGCGCCGACGAGTAGCGTTTTGCGATCCTCGGCGGCGAGCAGTCGGGCTAGTTTGCCGCTGGAGGTGGTTTTTCCGGAGCCATGCAGGCCGCACATCATCAGGCTTAGCGGCTGTGCGAAGCCGCGCGGCAGGTCGAGTTTGCTGTGCTCTGCGCCGAGCAGCGCTACCATCTCATCGTTGATGATTTTGATGATCTGCTGTCCGGGCTGGATGCTGGTGAGGACTTCCTCGCCGAGCGATTTCTCCTTCACGCGGGTGATGAACTGCTTGGCGACCTTGAAATTAACATCTGCATCCAGCAGGGCCATTCGCACCTCGCGCAGCGCTTCGGAGACGTTGCTTTCGCTGATTTTGCCTAGTCCCCGGAGGTTGCGGAAGGTCTTCTGGAGTTTATCACTGAGCGCTTCAAACATGGACGCGGACGATAGAAACACAAACGGTGTTTGACAAGCGCGTCACAATTTGGCGTAATCCGCCGCCCTTTTCGTGGGGTAGGATACCGAAGCGGTCAAACGGGGCGGACTGTAAATCCGCTGGCTTAGCCTTCACAGGTTCGAATCCTGTTCCTACCACCACTTCCTTTTACTTGCCGCTTACTTCGAATACTCCCCGGCCTCGGGGGTCGGGTGAGCCGGTGAACGGTTTGCCGGCTTGGCCAAGGCCGATTGCTTGGGCGGCACCAAGGGTATTGACGACTTTCACCGTATGGCCTTTGGCGCGGAGCGCTTCGATGTTCGCTTGGCCAAGCGTCTTCTCTACGAGTAGCCGGTCCGGTTTCCATTGGTGATGAAACCGCGTCTGAACAAGGGCCTCGGTGGGCGACTTGCCGTAGTCAACCACTTGGATGACTGCCAGCAAAACCTGCGTGATGATGGTAGGGCCGCCGGCTGCGCCGACGGTGAAGATCGGTTTGGCGTCCTTCAGCACGATCGTCGGGCTCATGCTCGAGAGCGGGCGCTTGCCGGGGGCGACCGTATTGGCCTCTGCGCCGATCAGTCCAAACGCGTTGGGCACGCCGGGCTGGGCGGAGAAGTCGTCCATTTCGTTGTTCATCACGACGCCGGTGCCGGGGATGACCACGCCGGAGCCGAAGGTGGTGTTGACTGTCGCCGTGCAGGCCACCCACCAACCATCAGTGTCGGTGGCGGAGAAGTGGGTTGTGTGTTTACCGAACAAGTTCGTGACGGCGTCCTGCGGCGTCGAGTGGGCATCGATCTTGGCCGCTTTTGAGGGGTCAATTCTTTTGGCGAGTCGGCGCGCGTATTTTTTGGAAGCCAATCCCTTGGGAACCGGAGCAAAGTCGGCGTCGCCGAGCCAATGAGCGCGGTCGGCGAACGCCAGTCGCATCGCCTCGGTGACGAGATGGACAAACTCGGCTGAGCCGGGCGCCATCGAGCGCACATCGAATGCCTCGAGGATGTTCAAGATTTGTGCAATGTGCACGCCGCCGGAACTGGGAGGAGGGAAGCCGACGATCTCGTGTCCGCGATAAGTCGTTCGCACAGGTTCGCGCCGCTTGGCTTTGTAACCGAGCAAGTCTTTGCGGGTGATGAGGCCGCCGTTCGCGCTCATCCACTGCTCGGTCTTCAACGCGAATGGGCCGCGATAAAACCAATCGACGGAGTGAAGGGCGATGCTGCGGTACGATTTGGCCAAGTCCGGTTGCTTTAGCCGATGGCCGCTTGGCCATGCATTGCCATCAACATCGAGAAATATGCGTGCGCAGCCGGGAAATCTTCTAAGTTTTTCAACCACTTGGCCTAGCCGGTCCAGGTATGAGCGGTCGAGAGCGAACCCTTGCTCGGCGATCGTAGCTGCTTGGCTAAGGTGTTCGGCGAGGGAGAGGTTGCCGTGTTGCCTGATTGCGAGGTCGTACGCCGCCAAAGCGCCGGGCACGCCGATGGCTAACGCGCCGGTGCGGCTAAGCTCAGGGTTGGCTTTGCCGTCGCGCAAATAGATGTCGCGGCTCGCTGCGGCAGGGGCGGTTTCGCGGCCGTCGATCGCCACGAATCTGCCGTTCGGCTTGTGGATTAGCATGAAACACCCGCCGCCGATACCGGAGTTGAAGCCGTCCACCACGCCCAAAGTTAGCGCGGCCGCGACGACGGCATCGACGGCGTTACCGCCTCGCTCGAACGCATTCATCGCCGCTTTGGTGGCGAGGGGATGCACGGTTACCGCCGCACCGGTTCGCTCCGTAGCTTGGCCAAGCGGGAGCCCGAGTAGAAGCAGGATGAAAACACGATTTAACATGTCCGGTGGAGGATGTTTTATGGCAGCGAATGTTGCAAGTCGGTTCTAGTCTATACAAATTGGGGCACGGATTTCACCGGAGGGATGAGATAAGTTGACTCGCCCTGAGGTGAGGGTACGCTATCGTCGCATTTCAAGATGAAAATTCATTTCAAAATCCTGGCGCGTATTGTTTGTCTTTGGGGCTGCGTTTCTGGCGGTATTGAGGTTGAGGCTGTTTCGCCGAAAACGGCTGCTGCATTTTTTCAGGATACAAAGGTTTGGGACGTGGTGCTTACGGTGTCGCCTGAGAATTACGCCGCGCTTGAGCCGAGGAATAGCAAAGGCTTCGGTGCCGATTTTGAATATGTGCGGGCGAATGTAAAAGTGGCCGGCAAGGCATTGGAAAATGTCGGCCTGCGGTACAAGGGTAACTCCAGTTTCTCAACAGCGCGTGGTATCCTGAAAAAGTCGTTCAAGATCGACTTCAACCGTTTTGTGAAGGGCCAGAAATTCGTTGGGCTGACCAAGCTGAATCTGAACAACAATGTCCTCGACCCGTCGCAGATTCGTGAGGTGCTGGCGTATCGGCTTTGGCGCAAGTTGGAATTACCGGGATCGCGCACGGCGTTCGCGAGGGTGACGTTGACCGTGCCGGGGCAGTACGACAAGAAGCTACTTGGCCTTTACGCTGTGGTGGAGCAAGTAAACGGGCCGTTCCTCAAGGAACGGTTCGGCACAGGCGAGGGCCTGTTACTCAAGCCGGAGCGCAGTCTGGCGATGCCGTATCTTGGCGAGGCGTTCGCGGAATACGAGAGAGTGTACGTGCCCAAGTCCAACGTGAAGCCGCGCCAGGCCAAGCGGTTGATAGCCTTCACTCGACTGATCAGCCAAGCGGATGATGCGGCGTTCTCTGAACAGATCGGCGACTTTATTGGCCTCGGGCAGTTTGCCCGCTTTACTGCGACACACACGGTGTTGTCGCACCTCGACAGCTTCCTGTTACGCGGCCACAACTACTATCTCTACCTGCCAAAAGCTGTCGGCAAGTTTGCGTTTTTGCCGTGGGACGTGAACAGCACCTTTGCCAGCCACCGCTCGGCGGGCAGCCCGGAGCAGCAGTTTGATCTCAGCGTGAAGAAGCCATTCGCGAAAGGGCAGCGATTGCTCGAGCGGTTGATGAAATTGGAGTCGTTTCGCGAATCGTACGTGGGGGAATTAAAAAAACTGGTGGTCACGCATTTCTCTAAGGAAGCGATCGGGCGTGACATGGCTGAGTTGCGGAAGGCGGTGGAGTCAACGGTCAGGGAGGATGAATACAGTGACTATCGCGAGTTTGTTAATAATTTTGAAACCCCCAAAGCCGCCGCATCGCCCGAAAGGCGTGGCGGATTTCGAGTGGTGCGCAAGCCGCTGCTCAGGGATTTCGTGGCCAAGCGGCATGAGTCGATCGCTGCACAGTTGGCAGGCGAGCGGGAGGGCTATACGCCCGGTTCGCGTCGGCGCTGACGCGGCCGAAGCGAGTGGTGTTCTCGAGTCTAAAGCAGGCTCCACTTGGCCAATCGCAGGATGGCGCGTGGGCGGCTGGTCATTTGCTCGTACCAAGCGGTTAGAAGGATGCCGTCCTGTAACTCGACGGTGGAGGGATAGCCGAGATCGCCGTTCGCGCCATCCCTGGAAATGGTGATTGGCTTGCTCCAGGATTTCCCATGGTCGGTGCTGATGCGAGCCTGGTTGCCGAACGGATTGCTGCGATAACCATAAGTCATCAGCAATCGGTCGTCCCGTAGTCGGAGGAGGTGCGACGGTAATCCCCAGACGCCGATCGAGTGCGGCACGCTCCATGTTTTGCCGCCGTCATTGGACTCGCTTTGTAGAGTCTCCCGGCTGTTGGGCGAGTTGTGATTGCGGATGTGCACGACAAGGCTACCATTGGCTGCCTCGACGGCGTGCAACTCGTGGTACTCTCCAGGATCATCGTTTGGCCGGGTGGGAATCTGCGCCAGTTTTTTCCATGATCGACCGTCGTCGGTGGATTCGCAGACGCCGATCCATTTGCCGCTCTTCCACAAATCCTTCCCTGCGTAGAGTTGTCGGCCATCGGCGAGTTGGATTGGTCCGTGGGGGCTGTTGACGATTGAGTCGTACGGCGTGGACCATGTGACTCCGCCGTCGGTCGATCGCAGCATCCACGTGCCGAGTTGAGCCTTGCGCTCGGCTTCGCTGATACGGTGATGGGCTCCGCGCCAGCGGGTCTGACGCGCGGCGTCCCAGTTGTTGATTTCGCTGTTACGAAAATAATGCTCGTAGGCCAGTGACGAAAATGAGGTGGCAAGCAATGAGCCTCTGGCCGTCTCGAGAATGCCGGCGTCGCGGTCGTCGATCGCGAGGTCGAGCAGCACGCGAGGGAATGTCCACGTTTTGCCGTCGTCGTCCGAGCGCATCAGTTCCACCTGGCCAAAGGGGCAGACGTGCATCTCGCGTCCGCCAGAACAGACGAGCAGCAACTGGCCGTTGCGACGCCGAGCCAGCGTCGGCCAGCCGTGGTAGTGATTCGGGCGCAGGCTGACGACCTGGATCTCGTGCACCTTGGCCAAGAGCCCGGTTGTTTCAGAACGAATGTGCGGGGCGAATACGGCACCGAGGCCAAGCGCGGCTGATTGGCGCAGCATGCGGCGGCGGGAGAAGGGACGAGGCTTCACGTCGGAGATAGTAGCGTCGTTTTGCAGGGTGGACAAGCGGGTCATACAGAGTTCGTGCAGTATTGTCAGGGCAACCGGACGAACAGGGTTGGTTAAAGTTGGGCCTTACTCTTGTTTTTTATTTCGTCGGGAAGATATGATCATGGTAGAGGCGATGCCGATGGGGATGGCGCTAAGCAGCGTCATGACGATGATGAGCAAGGTCAACTCGGCGGGGCTCATCGCATGGGGTGCGGGTTTGAATTGGATCTC
>DBNL01000179.1 GCA_002299785.1 Verrucomicrobia bacterium UBA673 | reverse complement strand
AATCTCACTGGTAATGACCAACCGGTTGGCGATAGCAACTTCCCGAAACAACAGACCCTAGTAATCACAAGTGAACCTTTACCGGCATGACGCCCGGGTAGAGGATTGAACGAAGACACTAAATCGAGTAAATCAAGACTTAGCCAAGTGTTTGATCTGAGTCTAAATCCCCTTTAATGCAAATGCGACGGCACATCCATACGAAACTCCGGGATGCGAGTGATCACTGATCGCCCGTTTGCGTCCACGCCAATATAGCTGCCTGTCGCCACAGCCCAGTTCCCGCTAAAAAGGTGAAAACTGTGATAGTCGAATGACTCTCCTTGCCCCAACTCGGGGAACATACCCACGACTCCATCACCCTCGACCACCGTCTTGTTGCCGTCTGCCTCGTTGACCACCCACTTGCGCCCCTTGATAGTGACGCTGATATTGGAATTGTTGCGAATGGTGATGAAGTAGGCAAAGCAGTGGGGACGATCCTCCGGTGTGGCCATGTCCGACTGGTAAACCACCCGATCCACGACAACTCTCAACCCTTCAAGTTCGACCATCTCCACTGGATTGAATTACGTAAATTTATTCAGGTGCAGCACCAGCCACCCTTAGTTTAAGTTCAATCTCGTCGGATACCTTTTCCTCGTTGTTGCCAGCGTTAATACCATAGTCCGACCTTTTGATCGTAAAGTCAGAGCGCAACACAAGCAAATCCCCCGGCACTCGGTTACGTTTGATCAACATCCCCTTGAGGTACGTCAATCGGACCGGCACACTCACTTTTTTGGTGACACCTTTGACGGTCAGTTTGCCAGCGATTGTCCCGGTTATATTGGTGCCACTGGTTTTGATGTTGGTCATTTCCCCAGCAACAAACTCGATTGTCGGGAACTTGGACACGTGCATCCAGCCTTCATCCAGCATGTGTTTTTTCATCACCGGATTGTCCACGTGCATCGATGAAGTCGCTAGGACAATTTTGCCGGTGGTTGATGCCGGCTTGGCTGGATCGAATGAAACGGAGCCACTGATTCCCACGGCGGTACCGCTTATAGATTCCAGCGGAGCGTCCATCAAGAACACTACATTGTTCACCTTCTTTGGATCTTTGAAATCGAACTTCATCGAATCCGCACTTAACACTCCTGGGGCAACTGACAAGATCAGTAACCACACCAACTTTCCATTGTTATGCTTTTTCATAATTAGATCATTTATACCTCGGCGCCAGATAGATTACCCGGTCGGGCCGGCTTGGAGAAGGCAAAGGACAATCCCAAAAGCCCACCGCTCACTGCCAAAGCCGCACCGAGTAATTCCACCCCAAAGACATATTTATCCACTGTCACTGGATACTCCAAACCGGTGAACTCATCAGTCTCAGTTCGGGTTTCGGTGGACTTAGACCAGCCCATATGCAAACCGCCTCCAAGCCAAAAACTTAATCCGGAACAGCAGACTACTAACGCAGCCAATCTCAAAGCCAAGCGCACGAACGGCAGAATACGGAAATCCCCTTGACTGGCAAACTAACATCTCGCTCGCTTGGGGTTTTCCCTATGCCTCCGGCCCGGCATACATCACCTGATACGGCTCGCTGCAACTCTATTCCCAACACCCACCCGCCCCAAGGCTTGAGCAAGATGTAGATGGCTAGAGTGAGCGTTTTATATACCAGTTTTATTGGGGATAAATATTTCCCGCTACGCCAAGTACGCTGGTGATCCTCGCAGACCTCAATATATAACCCCCTTACCATATTCTTTGATCAAAAACAGCCTTTACGACCTCAAGGCTGACCCCCAAGAACGCAAAACCTTATCCTACTTCCCTTCTATATGCTGGCATAACGTAAAAATGAAAAAATCGGTGCTTCCCCGAATTACTGTAGACCATCAGCTTCACTATGCCGATCCGCACACCCAATGGCATCCCGTTCTCAAATCGCAAGTTCTGGCGTTGACCCACGGCTCGGCTGGCATAAACTGCCCGACCTGATTTAAGCCATGAGCATCGATTCCAAATTCAAGGTTCACCCGCCCACCGCCAAAGCAGCGGCGAACGCCCATATCTCCTCTCTAGAGCAGTACCATGAGTTGTACAATCGCTCAATCAGCGACCCCGATGGATTCTGGACGGAACAGGCCGAGCGGCTTGATTGGATCAAGAAATGGCACACGCTGACCGAGTCGGATTTTGAAAAAGCGCAAATCCGCTGGTTCATCGGAGGCAAACTCAATGCCTGTTACAACTGCGTCGACCGTCATGTGGACGACGGGCACGGCGACGACACCGCGCTGATTTGGGAGGGCAACGACCCGAACGAAAGCCGCACGTTCACCTACGCCGAGTTACAGTCTGAAGTGCAAAAAGCCGCCAACGCGCTGAAAGACCTCGGTTTGGCCAAGGGCGATCGCGTTTGTATTTATATGCAGATGATTCCCGAGTTAACCATCGCCATGCTCGCTTGCGCACGCATCGGAGTGGTACACTCGATTGTGTTTGGTGCGTTCAGCGCCGATAGCCTTGTCACCCGCATAAACGACTCCGAGTGCAAGGCAATTATCACGCAGGACACTGGTGTACGTGGCACGAAGCTCGACATCCCAATGAAGGCCAACGCCGACAAGGCCGTCACCAGTACACCGTCGATCGAGAAAATTCTCGTCGTCAAACGCACCGGATCCGACGTCGCCATGGCAGACGGCCGCGATATTTGGTGGCACGATGCCCTCGACGCAGTCGACCCCGTTTGCGACCCCGAACCGATGGACGCGGAGGATCCGCTGTTCATCCTTTACACCTCCGGCAGCACCGGCAAACCAAAGGGCGTGCTGCATTCCACCGGTGGCTATCTCACTTACGCGGCGACGACGCATCACTACGTTTTCGACTACCACCCCGGCGACGTTTACTGGTGCACGGCCGACATCGGCTGGGTCACCGGCCACTCGTACATCGTTTACGGCCCGATGGCCAACCGCGCTATCACGATGATGTACGAGGGCGTGCCGAACTACCCTGACTTCGGACGTTTTTGGCAGATCGTGGCGAAGCACAAGGTCAATATTTTTTACACCGCACCCACCGCTCTCCGTGCACTCATGAAAGAAGGCGACGCTTGGCCAAGCGCACACGACCTCTCTAGTCTCCGTGTGCTCGGCACCGTCGGCGAACCGATCAAAGAGCCGGAGTGGAACTGGTACAACACCGTCATTGGCCAAGGCTGCTGCCCGATCGTCGACACATGGTGGCAGACCGAGACCGGCGGCATCCTCATCACTCCCCTTCCCGGCGCGACACCGACCAAGCCCGGCTCAGCCACCCTGCCGTTCTTCGGCGTCCGACCTGCACTCGTCGATGACAAAGGTAATATAATCGAGGGCAACGGTGTCACCGGCAACCTCTGTATGCTGGGAAGTTGGCCCGGCCAAATGCAAACCATCTACGGCGATCAGCAGCGGTTCTTCGACACGTACTTCGCGGCATACCCCGGCAGATATTTCAGCGGCGACGGCTGCCGCCGAGACGACGACGGCTACTACTGGATCACCGGTCGTGTCGATGACGTCATCATCGTCAGCGGCCACAACATCGGAACCGCCGAAATCGAGGGCGCCATAGGCGGCCACCCCGCCGTCGCTGAAGCCGCCGTCGTCGGCTACGAGCACGACATCAAAGGCAACGCCATCTATGCCTACGTCACGCTGAAAACAGGGCATGAAGTCACTGACACAACGACAGTGGAAATCGTCAAGCAAGTCCGCGCCGACATCGGACCACACGCATCACCCAACAAGATCCAATTCACCCCCGGCCTGCCCAAAACGCGTAGCGGGAAAATCATGCGCCGTATACTCCGGAAAATCGCCGAGGGGCAAATGGACAGCCTCGGCGACACCAGCACCCTCGCAGACCCCTCCGTCGTAGAGTCACTTGTCGCCGGCCGAATCGAATAAAGGCCACTCCTCTCGCAGTAGTTTGCGGATCCCCTTCATCAGCACTGACTCCACCTCAGGGGCAACGTTGGATGAGCGTGGCTCTGTCTCGTAACCGCCCTCCGAGTAGGCTCGTTCGGTACCGATATAAAATGTCCCGTAGTCACCGTAGGCTGCCATCGCCACATTTAGCTTTGGCTGCATCTGCTTGGCGGCCAACTGATATTCGACGAACAACTCACCAGGCATGTGCAGCACGCGAACGTGGCCAATGGCAAGCTGCGTCAAGTCGATCTTGTGACCCGACTTGCAGCGCCGCAAAAAGGCCAACCGCTCCGCCGCCGGCACAGCGACCGGCGGCACCGAGCCCTTGGCCACGTCGGCCATCAACTTGGCTTCGTTCAAATGTTTGGCCACCGGCAGGGCCACCGGTGCGACGCTCCAGCGCAGGTCGCTTGGCTGCACAACGAATTTTTTTGTACTGTCAAAGGCTTCCTTCATTCCGTCGGCCAAGCGCAGGGCAAGCTCCATGCGGTTTTTGCGCGAGCCGTCGTTGTATTTGCCAGCGCCGATGTTGCCGCCAGCTCCGTTAAAGTGAACGTGCAACGCCTTCGGCTCGGATTGCTGGCGGATGAACCGGGCGATACCGGGGAAGTCCGGGCTCGGGATTCCCGTGCGATAATAACTCTGTGGGTGGCAGGCGTAATAACTCAGCACAGCAAGCGGCGTGTCCCCGTTCCAAAAAGTCAGCATCGACAGCGCGGGATCGATCACTCCCTCCGGCTCGGCGCGCAGTTTCGGATCCGCACAGGTGGTGTAGCGTACGGCGCGCACCTTGCCGTCCGGCCCGAAGATCCGGCGGTTCGACGCGACCCGTTTCACCTCCGCCTCGCCCCAACCGCAATGGGTGACGGGCTTGGCAAAAGCCAGCGATGCCTTTACCGCAACGGAAACCTTGGCCAAGGTTTGCCTGCAAAAATCACCATTGAGTTCGCCGAGATACTTTGCCTTGGCCTCCTTGAGCAGGCGCTCCGCGAGGAAATCGCAAAGTGGTGCGTCGTGCTGATGCAGCGTGTGCACCGCCACGCGGTCGGGAGTCGTCCCAGCCGCCTTCGCCAATTGCTCACGAAACGCGTCATGCGCCTCGTTGGCAATGCCGATCCAATCGACAGCGCAAAGCACTATCGGCGCTGCTTGGCCAAGCAACACTATGCCCCTGCATCGCAGCGTCATTGCGTCCAGCCGCAGTACGGGATCGTAGGCCATCATGTAGCCAACCGGCGGCGTGGCATCGACGTCAAACGTGGCCACCCGCAACGGCTCAGCCGCTGCACCGAACACCCCCAGCGCAGATGAAAAAACAACTGCCTGTGCCAACCGGACGGCACCTCTAAAAAATTGAAACTTGAAACTTGAAACTTCTTGTTGTTCCGATCTGTTGGAACGTTCCAAAGTTGAATCGTTCATAAATCGTTGATCCATTACTTATGCTTCGCTGCTATACCTCCGTTGCGAACCAATAAAGAGGCGATTGCCTTCCGAACCACTCGAACCTCATCGCCTGCATCGGGGTCTGCCTTAAGCACGATGTCAAGCGCGGTTAAGCCGTCCGCCCGCTTTGAATTGACATCGGCTCCCTCTGAGAGGAGCAGTTCCGAAACCGCCTTGTGGCCATACTCGACAGCAAAGTGCAGAGGCGTTTGTTTTAGCGGATTGGTTTCGTCTGGCTCGTTTAATCTCGTCCCGATCGCAATATGTTCGCGCACCGCACCGAGGTCACCAGCCTGGGACGCATCCCAAATCGAAATCGCCGGAGGAGTGGTCAATTTGGGAGGTTCGGTGAGCGGGTCCGGGTGGACGACTTCAGCCACCGGTTTAACGATGGGCAGATCGTTGGCCAACGGCTCCGGCGCGGTTTCACGACTGCAACCAACCGCGGAGAAAGCAACTATCAGACTTAATAATTTTTTCATAATCGGATGCGGCAAACGTATCCAACCGCCAAAAACATTCCAACTGAAATCAAGTGAAACAATATCTCTGGAAAGTCATCGGGCGATCCCTCCGAAGCGCTTGGTCAAGCGGAAAACCTTGTCGGGGTGGACGGTGTCCCGTATGATATTCGCCGCTTTTTTATGAGTAAAGAACCCATACGTGTTGCGGTGACCGGTGCAGCCGGCCAAATCGGTTATGCCCTGTTGTTCCGTATTGCCTCTGGCCAAATGTTCGGCCCAAACCAGCCGGTAATCCTCCACCTGATTGAGATCGAACCCGCGCTGCCGGCACTCGATGGAGTCTGCATGGAGCTGGACGACTGCGCGTTCCCGATGCTCAAAGGCACGGTGCCGACGGCCGACCTTGACGCCGGATTCAACGGCGTGCAATGGGCACTACTTGTCGGCAGTGTCCCCAGAAAACAGGGAATGGAGCGCGGCGATTTGCTCGGCATCAACGGCAAGATTTTCACAGGTCAAGGCCAAGCGATCCAAAACAACGCCGCCAGCGACGTCCGCACACTCGTCATCGGCAACCCTTGCAACACCAACTGCCTGATCGCCATGAACAACGCACCGGATGTGCCGAACGACCGGTGGTTCGCAATGACGCGCCTCGACGAAAACCGCGCAAAGACGCAGCTCGCTCAAAAGGCCGGGGTAGACATTACAGCAGTCACCAACATGGCGATCTGGGGCAACCACTCCGCCACGCAGTATCCCGATTTCACGAATGCCAGAATCAACGGCCAAGCCGCAGCGGACGTGATCGACGACCGCGATTGGCTCGAGGGCGATTTCATCAAAACGGTGCAGCAGCGCGGTGCGGCGATCATCAAGGCGCGTGGAGCCTCGAGTGCGGCCAGCGCGGCCAACGCCGTGGTGGACTCGGTCGGCTCCATCATCAACCCCACCAGTGGCGGTGATTTCCACAGCGTCTGCCTCTGTTCCGATGGTAGCTACGGCGTCGATGAAGGACTGATTTCTTCCTTCCCAGTTCGCAACGTCGCCAGCAAATTCGATATTGTGCAGGGCGTCCAACTTGATGCCTTCAGCCAGGGTAAACTCAACTCTACAGTGAACGAGTTGAAGGAAGAACGAGAGATGGTCAAAGAACTCTTGCCCGGCTGATTCATGTCCGATACGCCGGAAACGCCACTCGGTTCGTACATCGACCATACCAATCTGCGCCCCAACACCACCGCTGCAGACATCGAAAAGCTCTGTACCGAAGCGATTGAACACCAGTTGTTTGCCGTGTGTGTGAACGGTAGTTGGGTCCAACACGCTACCACATACCTCGAAGACACTGACGTGTTGATCGCCACCGTGATCGGCTTCCCTTTTGGAGCAAGCGATTCGGACTCAAAGCGTTATGAAACAGAAGCCGCCGTCGACAACGGCGTACACGAGATTGATATGGTGTTGAATCTTGGTCGTTTCATCGACGGCGATCACCGATACATCGTCCGCGAGATTCGTGACGTCGTCGAGGCAGCGGAAGACCGGCGGGTGAAGGTCATCATTGAGACCGGCTACTTTAACGATGAACAAATCGCAACCGCCTGCAAACTGGCCGTCACCGCCGAAGCGCATTTCGTCAAAACAAGCACCGGATTCGGCCCTGGTGGAGCGACCATTGAGCATGTTCAACTAATGCGCGAAACAGTCAAACAATTCGCCGGCGTTAAGGCGTCCGGCGGCATTCGCGACCGCGAAACAGCGATGGCAATGATCAAAGCCGGGGCGACACGCATCGGCACATCCTCCGGCGTTTCGATTGTCGGCGATTGATTGTCGTAGTTATACCTAGCCACCTCCCTGCTCATCCACACCTTATTCACAATATAATCGGTGTTGTGAATACATTTAATTTGTAAAATGACCATGCGTGGACTAGGTTTGTGGAGATGGATATTCTGGATACGTGAGGAGAATCTTTTACACATTTGTTTCTGCCTGCAGCCGTTTGCTTTCCACTCGGCGAGCACCGTTGTCCTCTTCACGCCTGATGAGCCTGTACCTTAGTCAAGCCAACAGCAAAACGATCTACACCCCCAAATTTCAGGAGTCTCGATCTCGCCGCAACAGCAAATTCGGGCACATCCGCCAATGATAATTCACCCACCCCGCCCTTGACGCAGTTTGGCAGGGTTCACTTACTTCCTCCCTAAGTCCCAGACCAGGTTCGCACCCGAGTCCTGTCGAAGAATCGACAAGGCGCTCTGGGCTTCCACATGGCCGTCGGCCAAGACAAGGTTGCTCCGGCCCGTGTCGTCGCCGTTGGCCCCGTGCCTCGCCATCACCGGCTTGAGTTGGCTGGGCTGTTTGCCGCTCATCTCTACCACGAGATCACGATCCGAAATCAGCGGCGTCGAGCGGCGGGGGTCGAGTTGGTTCTGTTTGCCGTTTCTCGGGCTGAACACATAGCCACGGTACTTCTTTTCAATCGGCCCGCTCGGTGTATCGGCGAACAGTACGGCCAAGCTTGGCTCCGGCACACTCACCAACTTGGGCTTCGTGGCCGCCCCCTCCACTCCACGAGGATCGAACGTCGTCGCTCCGTTGTAGCCGATCGGGTGCCAACTGCGGGCGTACCAGTCACCGCCGAATTTGGCCGTTTTCGCCGTCGGGCAGAGGAATACCTCCCGACTACCGATAAACCTCGCAACCGCTGTCACCCAAATCCGGTGCGGTGACGACTTGGGCACGGCGAAGTTCGTCGCGATCGGCAACAAACCTTCGCCTTCGTCGGCGTGCATCGTAACAGCGAGGCTAATCTGGCGCATATTCGAGGCGCACTTGATTGACTGCGACTTGCCCTTAGCCCTGGCTAAGGCCGGCAGCAGCATCCCGGCAAGAATCGCAATGATGGCGATGACCACCAGCAACTCGATCAGCGTGAAGGCTCTGTCGTTACGCCACTTCATCGCTTGCCCAGGCGTAATGAGCGCACGCTTATATCGGCTGCCATCTCCGAGCCAATCGCTGTCAACTCAGCACGCAGCAACCGCGACACCTCGCGAGCCGGTGGCAACGCCTCGTTTCCCAGCAACAACACGCGGTTGTAATAGCTCTCGAATAAAATCTGCACGCCAAATCCAAACGGAGCGCAAACCTTGGCAGTCATTTCAGCCCACGTCCGGTCGTCCCCGGGCAGCAGATTAAAAACGGTTACACCGCTTGGTTTAAGTTTCGATTGGATCAAGCGCGGCAAAGTGTCGATCGAGACATCCGGCTTGAAAACGTCGCCATTGCGGCCGACGGAAAGATCCTCCAGCAGCAAGTCAAACTTGCCGCGCTGCGAGTGCAACCACTCTACGGCATCCGATTGCACAAACTGCACTGCACCCATCCACCCGGAGCTGAGGTTACAAAAAAGTTCGTAGCCTGCGCGGTCGAGATCCACTCCGCTAAGTCGATGCCGTCCACCTAAGGCGCGCAGTGGCGCGATCACCCCGCCGCCGGCGAAACCAAGGATGCCTACTCGATCTCCTGGCGAAAAACTACGAACGCTTGCAGCGAGCACATCAAAGACACTGTCAGTCGCTCCCGGTTGCGCCAGCACCTCGCTCAGCACAGAGCCGTTTTGTAAAAGTCGCGCGCCTCGGTGTGTTTGATGCACCTCCGGTTCGGATCCAACCGTGCGCCTTCCACCAAGCAGCAGCGCTGCTATTGCTTGGGCGTGCCCTGTTCGTCCCATTCCATCTTCTCGATCCTCTTGCCGCCTTGCCAAGTGACATCGGATTGCTTCTGGCCGTTTGGGTGCCAGCGCGTCTCGACGCCGTTCAACTGGCCACTCCTGTAAACCTGCTCCGACCACTTGCTGCCGTCGTCACGCCAAATCGCCCATTGACCATCGGCCTGTCCATCGACGTATTTTCCCGTCCGAAACAACTTTCCGTTCTCGTGATAAAACGTCCAGATGCCCTGCTGTTTGCCATTGACGAATTGCCCTTCGACCGACTTCGTGCCGTTATCGTGGTGATCGACAAACTGCCCCTCAAACGGTGAGCCCTCCGCAGTGTACAGACCGTTTTCCCTGGTCAAACTGCCCTCGCCCTGGACCTTAGCAGGAGTAACAGCCTCTTTCGGGGCAACAGCCTCGCTGCCTTGAGGCTTG
>DBNL01000022.1:6477-30470 GCA_002299785.1 Verrucomicrobia bacterium UBA673 | reverse complement strand
AAAAACTAACATTAGCAACTTCATTGTCAGTTTTCAGGTCGTGTTAACTTTTGTGCTGCTTTAATGTGAACTTTTAGTCAGCAGAAAACAGATGTTCTCGACTGTTTGTTGAAGTTTGAATATTTCCTTTGTCTATATTTGGCTTCAGTTTTCAATTCTTTACACGTCTTGCCCCTTGTTTGCGGAGGAGGTCCACGGTTTTAGGGTGGCTGTTTCTATCAGGATGTGTTGTTAACGGCTTCGACGGTTCGAGTTCTAGCAGCATTGTGTATTTAGATGCCCTGAGCCGACGGTCCACACCTCACGATCAGCACTACGGCTTCGACTATTGCGATAAGTTGTGATTTCATGGTGAACCAGCTGTAATCCAGTTAGAACAGTTTTAAACCCGTTTTAACTGTACCTCAAAATACGTTCGCCCTTAAACTAAGTTTTTATGTCTGAATTGAAAGCATACTGTTTGGTCTGCCGAACTGCAATCGGATCGGCCTCTAAGCTTTACTAAGATGCCGATTGTAGATATTTTATAATTGCATTTTTCCTTGCAATGAATTCTGACGGATTACTTTTTTATGGATTATGGTCAGTTATTAGGGCTACGCCAATATCGAGCGCGACTCATTATCTGAATACCGAGGCAACTTCGATGGTATTAAAAAGTGTGATTAAAAATTTGGCTTTTAAAAAACTTTTAAATAAAAGGTTAAATATAGCCTGAACTTACGTTCGTCGATTAGCCGATGAAGAAAGTGGCACGAACAGAAATTCCTCGCAAGGCGGTTTACCGACTTTCGGTTTACCTGCGCTGCCTGCATCGTTTGTTGAACAACAGCATTCACACCGTGTCCAGCGAGGTGTTGGCCAAGGCGGCAGGCGTGAAGTCCACTCAGTTGCGGAAGGATCTCACGTATTTCGGGCAATTCGGCACGCGGGGACTGGGTTACGATGTGGAGCAATTGATCGAGATGATCACGAAACGGCTCGGCACAAAAAGCCTTCAGCCGGTGGTGATGGTGGGTGTGGGCAACCTTGGCCGGGCGCTGCTTAGCTATCGGGGCTTCGAGCAAGAGGGGTTCGGGATCATAGGCGCGTTTGATATTCAGCCGGGCCGGTATTTTTTGGAAGGGACATCGGCTGAAGAGCAATTGGCGAAGACCGCCGGTAAGGTGAAGTTGTCAGAGCGTCAAAAGGTGGGAAAAACTCAGATTCAAGTGAGACCAATGGAGGAGTTGCCAAAAGTGATTACTGATCACGTGGTCAAGTTGGCGATCCTGAGTGTGCCCCCAACCGCAGCACAGGAAGTGGCGAATCAATTGGTCGAGTGCGGCGTGCTGGCAATTCTCAACTTCGCGCCGATTGTGTTGTCGGTGCCCGACGAGGTGACCGTCAACAACGTTAACCTAGCAATGGAACTCGAGAACCTGAGCTACTTCATCAACGAGTGACGCCTGATGGCAATGCCACTTGACCTCGCGGGAAAGTTTGGCTCTCCTGCTTGTGTCTGGTTTCTTAACGGCTCCGTTTTTATTGTTTACCTAATCCTATTTATACTATGCCGCATCCCCGCTGATGAACGTAGAGATGGAAGGGAGCATTGAATAAGTGAAACAGTTGCTGCAGAGGGTCGGATCTGGAGCTACGCGATGATTAGGGCAGGACACCACTGCATCGGGCATCGAATCGACCTGATAATTAGGGGATGATCTAGTTTCTTATCGACTTGGGGCCAACTTGCCCAAGTGCCGTTAACGGAAGGCCTGGGTGAAAAGGGAATCTCTGTTACTCCGGATTCTCTGCTCCATTTCCATCAACTGCGAGCGGAGTGAATATTTGCTTACACAAGCGGTGTTTAGTTGGGGATTATATCCCGTTTGGATCCTTCTTTTGAGGTTCTTTTGGGGTTCCGCGCCCTCTACGTTTGTCAAGTGGCTACTCAGTCGCCTTCGGCTGTTCCTTCTGAGGGGCGCGGAGGTTAATGTGAAGGTCGCGCAGTTGCCGGGGCTCGGCGGTGCCGGGGGCGTCGCTCATCAGGTCAGCGCCCTTCGCCGTTTTTGGAAAGGCGATCACTTCGCGGATGCTCTCCGAGTCGCACAGCATGGCGATGAGCCGATCGAAACCAAGCGCGATGCCACCGTGCGGCGGTGCCCCGAATCTAAATGCCTCAAGCATGTAGCCGAACCGTTCCTGCGCCACTTCGGCCGGGATCTGTAGCAAGTCCTCAAAGATGGTTTTTTGCAATTCGCGCTGGTGGATACGAATGGAGCCGCCGCCCAACTCGACGCCGTTAACGACGATGTCGTAATGTTGACCACGAACCGACTTGGGGTCGTCGGCCAACTTGGGGATGTCCTCTTCCACCGGCGAGGTAAATGGATGATGGCTGGAATACCAGCGATCCATCTCCTTGTCGAACATCAGTAGCGGGAACTCGATGACCCATAGGAAATTGAACTGGTCGGCCGCGATGCTCATCTTGCCCATCTCGGTTAATTTTTCGGCGCAATAAAGGCGGATTTTGCCGAGGATCTCGCAGGCGTTGAGCCACTCATCGGCGGCGAATAGGATGAGGTCGCCCTCCTCAATGGTGAGTTTCTCCTGCAGTGAAGCCTTCTCGACGTCGCTGAAAAACTTGACGATCGGCGACTTCCACTCGCCATTCTCGACCTTGATGTAGGCGAGGCCCTTTGCTCCAAAGCTCTTTGCGTAGTCGGTCATGGTCTCCATTTGCCCTTGGGTAACGCAGGCGAACCCCTTGGCGTTGAGCGCCTTGACTACGCCACCCTTGGCCGCCATGCCGCTGAAGACCTTAAATTCGCTAGAGGCGAAGTCGTCGGTCATATCGACCAGTTCCATGTCGAACCGGGTGTCTGGCTTGTCGATGCCCCAGCGATTCATCACGTCTTCAAATGCGACGCGCGGGAACGGCGTGGGGATGTCGATGTCGAGCGCCGTTTTCCAGACGCGAGCGAGCAGTCCCTCGATAAGTGCGTAAATATCTTCGCGATCAATGAATGACATTTCGATGTCGATCTGCGTGAACTCCGGCTGGCGGTCTGCGCGCAAATCCTCGTCACGGTAGCAGCGGGCAAGTTGAAAATACTTCTCCACACCGGCGACCATGAGGATTTGCTTGTACTGCTGTGGCGACTGCGGAAGAGCGTAAAAATGGCCGGGATGTAGTCGGCTCGGCACAAGGAATTCACGGGCACCTTCCGGCGTGCTCTTGAACAGCGTCGGAGTCTCGATCTCGAGGAAGCCCTGATCCTCCATGAACACACGCGTCGCGGTGGCCACTCGGCTGCGAAGGCGCATGTTGTGGATCATCTCCGGCCGTCGCAGGTCGAGGTAACGATGCTTCAGTCGCAACTCCTCGTTGACTTTGGCGGCGATCTCGGGGTCGTCGATGCTAAACGGCAGAACTTCAGCGTGGTTGAGCACCTCGAGTTGTTCGGCGACGACCTCTACGAGTCCGGTGTCGATCTTCTCGTTCTTCGTGCCGTCAGGGCGCACACGCACCTTCCCGGTGACACTGATCACGCTCTCGCTGTGGAGCTTTGAGGCGGTCTCGAACAGCTCGGTCGGCAGGTCGCTGGGGTCAAACACCGCCTGTGTGCGGCCTTCGCGATCGCGGATGTCGATGAAAAGCACCCCGCCCAGGTCGCGGTTGGAATGCACCCAGCCGTTGAGTGTGATGGATTGGCCGACGTGTTCGTCTCGTATTTCGTTGCAGTGATGCGTGCGCTTCATTGGCTAAAAAATGGATTAGTCCCTCGAAAAAGGGCGGAGGATGTTGCCGGGAAAAGCCTCGGTTTTCAAAGCTTATTTGCTGTGTTCACAGGTTCAGCAGATCGCGCTGCCATGGGAGGATCTGTTTGCGCTCCTCGCCGTCCTCGAGAGATAGTCCCACGAGCGTGGAGCGGCTGGCGATGAGAGTGGGGTCGATGTTGAGTTCCTTGGCTTGCTTGTCGCGCAGCGCTTTGAGGGCCTCGTAAAACAGTTTTTCGCTTTGGCTGATCCGGCGGCGAACCGTGCGGGGAGTCTCGGGCCACTCTTCCGCTGGCAGATCCAGCGCTTGGCCAACCGCTTCGCGCAGCGACTTGAACCGGCGACTGGAGAGCTTGGCTGGCCAGGCGGTCTTCTGGTTTTTATCAATCACAGTTCCGGCCATGCAAACGAGATCCTCGTGGCGGACAACGAAGTACGGTGGCTTGTTGGCGTCGATAGCTTCGATCTCCCGCCAATGCCACGCGGCGCGGAGGATGGCTTGCTCGCAGCGGCTGAGCTTACTCGAGCCCTTGAGCCGCCAAGCCTGATTGGTATCCGTCCCCTTGGGCGCGGCGTGGTCCCTGATGAGTTTGTTGCAGATTTGTTCGTGCCACGTCGTCCGCCCCTTGGCCTTGAGTTGGTCGCGCAGCTGGTCGGTCAAGGCGCGGAGGTGCCGGCTGTCGTTGAGCGCGTAATTGGCCATTTTTTCGGTTAACGGCCGACGTGTCCAGTTAGCTTTTTGGGAGCCTTTGTCGAGAGTGATATCCAGCAGTTTGGACAGCAGATCGTTCAGGCCGAAGGCGGCGAAGCCAAGCAGGCGCGCAGCCCACATTGTATCAAATATCTTTGATGGGATAAACTGGTGCGCGGCGTACATGAGGCGGAGGTCATTGTCCGAGCCGTGGATGAGTAGCTCTCGGCTTTCCAGGGCCTTGAACAGCACCGTCATGTCTAGGTTTTGCAGGGGGTCGATCAGCACATCCGTGTGGGGAAGGCTGATCTGCAATAGGCACAATTTCTCCGGATACGAGTGGAGGCTGTCCGCCTCGGTGTCTAGCGAGACCCAGCTGGACTTTCGTAGCTCGGGGAGAAACTCCTTTAATTGGACTTGAGTATCAATCAAGCGCCGGGATTGTGTCAGCGCTTTGACGGTTGCCAAGGTAAAACCGTTGTTTGCCTGACTTGACGAAACTATGGTTACCGTTTTTGCTCTTCCGCCGATATTGTTAAAATGAGTAATCTAGCGAACACTTTTACCGAAACCGCCACCGCCAACGCCGATAAGACGGCTATTTTTTGGGGCAACGAACACCACACCTTTGGCCAAGCGCACGCCTTGGCCGGCGGCTTGGCCAAGCGGCTTAAGGACGAATTCGGCCTCCAACCGGGCGATCGAGTGGGACTTTGGCTGAAGAATTGTCCCGAGTTTGCCTTCTCCCTCTTCGGCATTCTGCTGGCTGAGGGTGTCGTGGTGTCGATCAATAATTTCCTCACGCCGGACGAGGTCGGCTACATCCTCGAAGACTCCGGGGCCAAGGTGCTCATCAGCGAGGTGTCGATGGCCGAGGGCACGGCGGCACTCCAGTCGCAGCTCGACGGCCTGGCCGTGATCGAGGTGGAGGAGCTTGGCCAAGCGGACGACAGCCAAGCGCCCGGGTTGCCACCGGCCGGCCAAGCGGGTGAGGACTTGGCGCTGATCATTTACACCTCCGGCACCACCGGCAAGCCGAAGGGCGCGATGCTCAGCAACAATAACCTGCTGCGAAACGTCCAGGGAGTGATGGAGGAGCTAGAACTGACGCCGGAGGATCGGATGGCCTGTTTGCTGCCGATGTTTCACAGCTTTAGCATGACTGTGTGCGTGCTGCTGCCAATGACACAGGGGCTGTCGGTCGTGGCGGTAAAGTCGCTGCATCCGCCCAAGAACATCATCGCCGAGTTGCTGCTCCACCAAGCGAGCGTCCTGCCAGCGATCCCACAGCTTTACCGGATGCTAGCCAACGTGCAGATGCCGCCCGGCATGGCGCTGAGGATTTGCGTGAGCGGCGCCGCGCCGTTGCCGCTGGAGGTGCTAAAGGCATTCAATGAGAATGTCGGCATCCCACTGCTCGAGGGATATGGACTCAGCGAGACCAGCCCGGTCGCCAGCTTCAACCCTTTGCACGGGGAGAAAAAAGCCGGCTCAGTAGGTCTCCCGATTCGCGGTGTGGCATTCCAGATTTGGAACGATGTAGGCGAAGTGCTGCCGACAGGCGAGCAGGGTGAGATTTGCATCAAGGGCCACAACATCATGATCGGTTACTGGAACAACCCTGAAGCTACTGCGGCGGCAATCAAGGGAGAATGGTTTCTCTCCGGCGACATCGGCTACCTCGACGAGGATGGCTACCTCTACATCACTGACCGCAAGAAAGACATGCTGCTCGTCAACGGCATCAACGTCTATCCGCGTGAACTGGAGGAAGTGATCTACCAGTTTGATGGCGTGAAAGAGGCGGCGGTGATCGGTATTAACGATCCCCGCAAGGGCGACCTTGTGGTTGCCTGCGTGGCAGCAATCGAAGGGGCAACCATCGAGGACGCAGCGCTACTTGCTTTCCTGAAAGACAAACTGGCGGCTTACAAGATGCCACGCAGGGTGATTCAGCTGGAGGCGCTTCCCCGCAACGCTACCGGAAAAATCCTCAAGACAAAGCTACGCGAAATCGCCGCCGAGAAATACGCCCGCTGAGCCGTCCCCCGGGTCCTTCCATGTTTGAACAAGCCTCAAGATTATCGACGACTTAGATGAACTGGGCGAAGTCACTTCAATACGGGAGCTGTTCATCAACTTCCAAAAGAACCTCTTCGAAGCGGCGTGAGCAGATTTCAGGCCGTCCCAGCGCTTGGTCAAGCGCGGTGCCCGTTGTCTACTGCTGTTCGCGTTCGAGCGACTCGAACTTTCGTCCGACAATCTTCACGCAGTAAAACCAGATGGCAACGATGATGCAGGTGAATCCGCCGAGAAGCTGCAGGCCAAGCAAGCTGGTCTCCAATTGGCCTGCCTCGTTTCGCGTGTTGAGTAACATTGGCACGAGGAAGGCGATTAGCAGTGCGGCGACTTTGCCTGTGCGCTGGATAAATACCTCGACGAATGCCCGGGCGACGTATTTCTCCTGTCGTGAAAGTGGATTGTAGAGAGTCTCGCGTCCGGTTTGATTAACCGAGTAGGCGAACGTGCTGTCTGAGATTTTCAGGAGACTGGCGGCGAGCAGGATTGGTGCGATAATAAAAAAAAGCGAACTCAAAGCGACGGCCAGGGGCAAAGCCAAAAGAATCCAGTGAATGCGATATTTGGAGAAGCTAGCTGCGAAGATACTGAAGGAGAGTTGGACGACTAGCGCTGCGATGTTTCCAATTGCGTACACGGTGCCGAAGTGGCTGCCAATGTCCTCTTTGGGCACAAACCGCTCGGTCATCGCCGTGAATTGGTAATCCAGTACCTCAGAAGTGATCTCATAAAAACCAACGATCCCAGCGATGGCTATCAGGTAACGGGACTTGAAGACCAGCGATGCTCCCTCGATTGCGGCGTTAAACTTTTTCTTCGGGACATCGTTGGGGCTTGGTTTCGGTTCGTGAAGTGTGATCGATTTGGCCAGCCACCCCGCGGCAAATGCCAACAGACAGATGACTAACCCGATACAGATGATCGTGTGCAGCCATTGTTGGTTGTTCATCTCCTCAATCCATCCGCGGAAGTAAGTACTGCCAACGGCACCACCGGACACCGCCCCAAGCACGATAAAACCATAAAGCCGTTTGGCGTTCCTAAGGTCGACTGTGTCGTGAAGGAATGAGAAGAAAGCAGCCAGCATGAGGCTTATGTACAGGTCGCCGAACCAGTAGAAAAGCCAGACTGTTGACTCGCTGGGTTCATTGATTTGAAGCGAAAAGTAGAACGTCATTGCGATGATCAGGCCCATGCAGCAATAGGTCAATCGTTGGCGCTTGGCCAAGCGGGTGACAAGAGTGAGGAAAACAACCAGCATGAAGGCGATCAAAAGGTTCATGCCTTTGGCCAGAAGCTCAGCACTACTTCCAAGCATCTCCATCGAGCCCAGCTTGAAGGTCTGATCACCGTCGTATAGACCGATAAAAAGGCTTTTCTTAAGTGGCTTGAGAATCCAAAAAATGGTCAATGCCAGATTGATGTACAGGAACATGACCACCGTGAAGGCGATCTTTTTGCCTTTTGAAAAGTGGTCGTTTGGCATCGACTGAATCTCAGTTTATCGCGTCGATCCGAGTCAGAGGTTCACTTGGAACTCAAGTGAGTCGCCTCCCTCCACGCTGAGTTTAAATCGCTTGTTCTCCGCGGACAAAAGCTCGAAGTTAATGTTGGATCCCTCCTCGATCGGCGCCATCTCGATTTGGTAGTTGGTCACGCCGAGTGAGAGGATGCCGTTTATCATGCGCAGGGTGGGGCGCGCCCCGAAGGTTAGGCTTCGGCTTTCGCGGGCGATCAATGTGGGGATCGATTCATCCACGCTCAGATTCCAGTCGTAGGTTTCCTTCATGCCGTCGGCCTTGAGGCGGATGTGCAGCTTGGCCATGTCAATGTACTCGGGATTGGTGAACGGTCGGAACATGGCAATCTCGTCGAAGCGGTTTAGAAAACTGGGGCGGAACCTGTCGAGCAACGCCAACTCGAATAGTTCACGCACGTTGGCCTTGTCGCGGTTTTTGACAATAACATCGTAGCCGGCATTGGTGGTCATGATGACGAAGCAGCCCCGCGCGTACATTGGCTTTTGGTTTCGGTCGTAAAAAATACCCTCGTCGAGCAGGAAGTAAAGTCGGTCGAGTACCTGCACGTTTGCCTTGTCGATTTCCTCAAACACGTACACGGCGTGGGGGTTGATCGTGAGGTTGTCGGTCATGACGGAGAGGAAGCGGTCCATGCTGACGGAACTGCGGTAGGTAGTCATGTCCATAGTGATCATTTTTATACCAAGGTTCTTGGCCAGCAGCTTGGAGAGGTATGTTTTACCGGTACCGGTCGGCCCGGCGAACATGATGCTGGCGACCGGCTTTTCGTCGGTTCGCCCTCCGCCATAGCCGATGCGCGATAGCCTAACGACGCCGTTGACCGCCTCGTCTTGCCCGATGAACCGCGACCGAATTTTGCCTGGCAACGCCTTGAGTACGGAGAAATCCTTCTGAATGATCCAGTCCGGCACTTGGGCGGCCTTCATCGAGGCGGCCTTGAGCGTGACCTTGTCCATCACGAACCGGCCGCTCTTTGCCACCGCCTCCTCCATCATCGTGACCAGTTCCTTGAACACTGTGAGGGTCCGCTGAGGTTCCGGCTTGTTGGGTTGGTAGTAGCCGATGGTGCCCTTGATATAGTTGATGTGAGTTTCGTTCAACTTCAACTGCGGGATGTAGGCGCGGGCGTAGTTAAGCAGGATGCCATTGATGTCGTCGTTCCCGTACTCAGGCAGGAACACGGTATCGCTGAAGGAGTTGATGACATAATTGTTGTCGGAGCGCACGCGCGAGTAGTTGAAATAGTCGATAAACGCGACGCTGCGCATCTTGCCACCCTGGATGTTCGGAGCGAACAACGTCTCCACGCCGGTGGAGGAGCGGTTCGAGGCGCCGAGCCCGATCATCGAGCTTAGGTTGGTGATGTAGAGAATGATGTCCTCGCCAAGTGCCGGCTTGCTGATTTGTTTCTGCCAATATTCCTGCACTTGGCCAAGCAGCGTGTGGCCCTCGACGATCTTCGGCAGGTCGATTTCGAGATGGGCGAACTTGGCCAAATCGGGATCACCGCTCACTGCTAGGCTGGCGAGGTAGTAGCGGTAGGCCGACGAGGCGTCGCCGACAATCAGCACCGACTTGTTTCCGTGGTCGGCGGTGATGACGTCCTTGATCCGCTTGGTCAGATCAGGGAGAATCGGCAGGCCGCCCATGACCTTGGCGGGTTCTTCCCACTCGGGGCTGATGTCGTACTTGCCAGAGGGGTCATGGAGGACGAAGCAGGACTTGACCAACGTTTTGAGGTTAGATGCCGCCTGCACAGGGGAGGAAACCAAAGTCGCGATGGCTATGGCGGCACTTACACTAAGGCTGTTTCTCAAAAAAAGCTGTTTCATCTTTGTTTGAAGGAATGCTCAGTTGGCTGCGAGGCAGCACGCTAGACAAGTTGATTGTGTAAATTGGCACGATTTCGCCCGTTGTCAAAAGAAAATCAACCGGTCTTTGATTGAACCTACGTCGGGCTCAGAAGGTGGCAACCGCGAACGCCGTTACCCCGACATTCCGCGTGGCATTGAGCGACTCGGTAATCGCTTGGGTGTTTTCGCTGGTGCGTTTGGCGAAGCTCGTCAATTTGCCGTTGCGAGAGAGATTGAATACCCGCCCCTTGAGCCGACAGCGCAAGCCAAGTCACCTGTCGACAAGGCTAGCCCGGCGACCGTTGTCTTCTCCTAAAGCCAACATCACACCATAAATCCTTGCAAAATCCGTGATGAATCGGCCCTTGATTTTACCTTTATTTGCCAGTTTACATTGCGCCTTCGTCGTCAAGCACCTAAAAAACCCCGCCGCGATAACGGTTTTTGACCATGATTTCATCTCGATACTTTTCTGCTGTTTGCCTGTTTAGCCTAGTTACGCCTGGTCAAGCGGCGGACTGGCCGACTTACCAGCATGACTACGCCCGTTCCGGCGTGGCCAGAGAATCGTTACTTGCGCCGTTCACCGACGGGTGGGTGCATCGCTCCAGGCACGCTCCACGTCCCGCTTGGCGGGGGGAGGCCAAGTGGGATGGCTACAACAAGGTGTACGATTTGAAGTCACGGCAAATCTTCGACTACGCCTACCACCCTGTTATAGCAGATGGACTTCTCTATTACGGCTCTTCGGCGGACGATAAAATCTACTGCCTCGACGCCGCCACAGGCGAGCAACGTTGGACGTTTTTCACGGAGGGGCCGGTACGCCTTGCTCCCACCATCGCCGAGGGGCGCGTTTTCGTCGGCTCTGACGACGGTCACGCCTATTGTCTCGAGGCCAAGAGCGGCACGTTGGTTTGGAAGACGCAGCTTGGCCCTAGGGACTACCGTATCCCTGGCAATTCCCGGATCATTTCCCGCTGGCCGCTGCGGACTGGTATCGTCATCATAGATGACTTGGCTTACTGCGCTGCAGGAATGTTCCCTTCCGAGGGCGTGTTAATCACAGCGATCGAGGCTGACACCGGCAAAATCAAGTGGCAACAAAAACAGACTGATCTGCCGGCGCAGGGTTACATGCTCGCGTCGCACACGCGGCTCTATGTCCCGGCCGGTCGAAACAACCCAGTTGTGCTTAACCGCGCCGATGGCAAACGCATTCGCGTCGTGAGCGGGCAGGGCGGTACGTACGCGCTGTTGACTGGCGACAATCTGGTGTTCGGCCCCGGGAAAACCGGCACGCTTGGTTTCGTCGAGTCAAACCAGTCGGATCAACTCGCCACTTTCAAGGGCAACCACATGATCGTCACCCCGTCGCGATCCTTCCTCCAGAGCGACACGGATTTGAGCGCACTGGATCGGAGCCGGTACCTCGACCTCGCCCGCAAGCGGCGTCCGCTGAAGAGCCGGCTGGGGAAACTTCAGGATGAATTAAAGAAAGTGAAGGCCGGTGAGAGGCAAAGGCAGATTTTAAAGGATGCCGGCAAGCTCGGAAAGCAACTTGACGAGGTGCAGTCCGCGATGCAGGAATGTTTCGCGTGGCGGGTGCCGAGCAGTCAACCTCTCAGCATCGTGCTCGCAGGGCAGACGCTAATCACCGGTGGCCATAATGAGGTGGCGGCTTACAGCGCGAAAGACGGGAGCCAGCTTTGGCAGGCCAGGGCCGATGGGGAAGTGTTTGGTTTGGCTGTCGCCGATGGTCGCCTGTACGCGAGCACCAGCAAGGGTGTCATCCACTGTTTCGTGGCTAGGCGATTGGGGGAGTGATGCTCAGAATGATGAAGTCACGCTATTCATCTTTAACCACTTTTGTTTGCGGCGTGCTTTTCTGTATGAGTGCTGCGGGGAACGCGCAAGAATGGACTCGGTTTCGAGGTCCCAATGGAACCGGCATAGGCTTAGTCAATGGCATTCCATCCAAGTTCACCGTAGACGATGCCGACTGGCGCGTGGCTCTGAAAGGTGAAGGCCACTCGTCTCCAGTGTTGTGGGGCGAGCACGTTTTCGTCACTGGCTCGAATCGTGCGAAAGGCACCTTCATCGTCCAATGCCTTCGCGCCAAGGACGGCTCTGAAGCCTGGTCCGTCTCTCGTCCGCAGAAGTCTTACCGCATGCATAAGTACAACCATCTGACCTCAGCGACGCCGGCGACTGACGGCAAAAAGCTGGTTGTGCTCGTATCCGAGCCAGACGCGCAAACGGTTTTTGCGGTCGACCTAGAGGGGGGAAAACTTTGGGAGCGAAAATTCAAAACCATAATCAGCAACCACGGTGGCGGTGTCTCGCCAGTTTTCCACGATGACAGTGTGATCCTTGCGGGGGATGAGGAGAGCCGAAGTTTCCTGACTGCCCTCGATTCTGCCAGCGGGAAAGTTCTATGGAAGATCGACCGGGCCAACGTCAAGGCGGCCTTCTCGACGCCTTGCCGTTTCGTTGACCCTTCCGGCACAGAAGGACTTCTGTTCTATAGCATGGCTCACGGCATCACGTTTGTGGATCCGAGTACTGGCAAAACATTTTGGGAACAGGTTGATCTGTTTGAAAAGCGGACTGTGAGTTCCTGCCTCGTCGCCGACGGCCTGGTCATTGGCACGTGTGGCAGCGGCGGCGGGGGAAATTACCTCGTAGCCCTCAAGCCCGGCAGTGCGGTCAAGGGGGCGCCACCGAGTTTAACGTACAAGTTACGCCGGTCGATACCGTACGTGCCGACAAGCTTGGCCAAGGACGGGTTGTTGTTTCTTTGGGGCGACGCCGGCATCGTCACCTGCGTGCGAAGCAAGAGCGGAGAGATCGTCTGGCAGGAACGCGTCGAGGGCCGGTTTTTCGGGTCACCCGTCTGGGTGGAGGAGCGATTATTCTGCATTTCCACCACCGGCAAAGTCGTCGTGCTCGCCGCCACGGAAAAATTCCGGCAAATCGCCCTGAACGACTTAGGCGAGCCGACCCACTCGACTCCGGCTATGGCAGGGGGGCGGTTGTTCCTCCGCACGCTTGGGCATCTCACCTGCGTTTTGGGCGGCTCGAAATGATCGGCTTGATTGTCATTCTGCCGTTGGCTCTTTTCCTCGGCTGGATTCTGAAAAATAGCGTGACTCTCTATTGCGGCCGCGCTTGGCCAAGCGGGTGGGTGTCGCTGTTTTGGCTCTCGGCAGCACTTGGACTTGGCTTGGGCATCTGGTTTTGCGGCTACGCCGAGTGGAAGTCTATGCAGTTCCGGCGGTTGCCAATCCCTATCGCTCGATTCAACCCGGCAACCGAAGTGTGGCGTGAAATGGAGATGTCCGCAGTTATGCGCCATGTGGTGCTGTCGGTCGACTTTGTCGCCGGCTTGGCTCTGGCGATGTCCCCCATCACCGTGTCGATGCGCTTCGCCGAGTTTATGGACGAATCCCGCCGTTTAGTTGCAGGAAAAACCGCTCAGGCAAAGCCCAGCGCGGACGATGCTCCTTGAAGCGCCGCGATCACTTCGGCGATGTGGTCGTTGAGTTCTGTTTCCATCAACTCTGCGCCGTACACGATGTCCTCCCGTTTGACGGCTGCGGCGAAACCCTTGGCCTTCATTTTTTTTCTGACACTTTTCGGCGTCATGCCGACCAGCTTTTCCGGCCGCACGTAGGCTACCGCGATGATGAAGCCGCAAAGTTCATCGACGGCAAAAAGTGCCTTGCGAACCGGTCGGTCGAGAGGGTAGTCGACTTGGTTCCATTCCGCGTGCGAGAGGATTGCCCCGACGATCTCTTCATCCACGCCGTGCTCGCGTAGGATTTTAGCCCCCTCCTGCGTGTGATCGGGGATATTCGGCCAGCGCTCATAGTCGAAGTCGTGCAGCAACCCGGTAACTCCCCATTTTTCGGCATCCTCGCCCAGTTTGGTCGCGTAATGCAACATCGCCGCCTCGACCGAGAGCGAGTGTTTCAGCAGCGAATCCGACTTTGTGAACTCATTGAGCAATGCCCAAGCTTCGTCCCGATTCATGTGCGAAGTGTCGGCGGTTCTCCTTGGTAGAGCAAGCCCAGCTTGGTCAAGCGGAGTGGGTTAACCGGTGGGATAGTAGTAACTGAAAACTTCAAACTTCCCCGCGCTTTGGGTAGACTACGGCGCATGGCGAATTTAAAGGGCAAGTCGATCATTGGATTTCAGCTGGGAGGCGAAGGCGTTCCGGATATTTTTGGCATCAACCCTGCAACAGGGGAGTCGCTGCAGCCCGGCTACGCGGCAGTGAGTGAGGCGGAACTAAACCTTGCCGTTGAGTTGGCAGCGGATGCGTTTGAGGTTTTTAGTAAAACCAGCGGGACGGACAAGGCATCGTTCCTGCGGAAAATTGCCGATAACATCGAGGCGATTGGCGACGATTTGGCCCGACTCGCTCCGCAGGAAACCGGTTTGCCAGAAGGGCGTATCCGTATGGAGACCGGGCGCACTTGTGGGCAATTGCGGTTGTTCGCCTCGGTCGCGGAGGAAGGCTCGTGGGTGGATGCCCGTATTGATCTCGCTGATCCCGAGCGGGTTCCGGTGCCCAAACCGGACGTTCGCTCGATGGAACGGCCGCTAGGGCCAGTGGCGGTTTTTTGTGCCAGCAATTTTCCGCTGGCATTCTCGGTGGCGGGCGGCGACACGGCATCGGCGCTTGCGGCCGGTTGCCCGATTGTCGTTAAGGCCCATCACTCGCACCCCGGTACGGCGGAACTCGTCGGCCAAGCAGTGTCGGCGGCGGTTCGTGATTGTGGTTTACCTGAGGGAACTTTTTCCCTTGTGTACGGGCCGGGCCGCAAAACCGGCTCGGCGTTGGTGCGGCACCCTGCGATCAAGGCTGCTGGCTTCACCGGTTCGCGCGCGGGCGGCCAGGCGCTGATGAAACTCGCCGCTGACCGGCCGGTACCGATACCGTTTTACGCCGAGATGAGCAGTATAAACCCGGTGTTCATTTTGCCTGGGGCGCTGGCAGAACGATCGGAGCAACTGGTCTCCGGCTTACACGGCTCGATGACGCTTGGAGTGGGGCAGTTTTGCACCAACCCTGGCCTGACAATTTTGGACAGCACCACTGACATCGAGCCGTTCGTAGGCAAGCTCGCTGAGTTGGTTAGTGGCAGTTCTGGAGCTACGATGCTTAACCCCGGTATCAGCGCCGCGTACGACTCGGGCGCGGGTGCGCTTGGTGACAACGACGCTGTCAAGGCAGTCGCTTTTGGCCAAACGGGCGACGGTCAATGTCAGGCTGGTGCGGCATTGTTCCGGACAAGCGCTGAGTCGTTCCTCAGCGACGAGTCGCTCAGTGCGGAGTTATTCGGGCCCTCGACGCTGGTGGTGACGCACGATGGTGTAGACAAGATGCTAGCTTTGGCCAGATCGCTTGAAGGCCAGTTGACGGCGACCGTTCACGGCACCGACGCTGATCTTGAGGCCAACTGCGATTTACTCGAAGTACTTGAGACGAAGGTGGGCCGCGTGGTTATCAACGCCTTCCCGACCGGCGTGGAGGTCTGCCACGCGATGGTGCACGGTGGACCTTTCCCTGCTACATCCGATGGCCGCACGACCTCGGTCGGGACCAGGGCAATTCATCGCTTCACCCGCTTGGTTTGCTACCAAGGCTTCCCTGATGCGCTGTTGCCGGCGGAGTTGCGGGAGAGCAATCCGCTGGGCATTCGCCGCTTGGTTGACGGCGAACCACACTGATATGTCGAACACGCTCATTATCCTTCCGACGTACAATGAGGCGGACAATCTTCGCCCGATGACGGAGCGCTTGCTGGCGATGAAGCCAGCGCTGGAAGTGCTGGTGGTGGACGACAATTCGCCGGACGGCACCGGCGACATCGCGGATGGTTTGGCAAAGGTCAGCGACCGCGTACATGTTTTGCACCGTGAGGAAAAAGATGGGCTTGGTCGAGCCTACTGTGCTGGGTTTGCGTGGGCGCTGGAGCGCGACTACGAGTTCATCTTCGAGATGGACTGTGACTTCTCACACGACCCGGACGAGATCCCGCGCTTCATTGCGATGTCGGACGCGGAGGACGCCGACTTGGTCTTGGGTTCGCGTTACTGCAAGGGGATCCGGGTGATCAACTGGCCGATCGGCCGCATGCTGCTCAGCCTCGCTGCGGCGAAGTATGTGAAGATAATCACGGGCATGCCGTTCAGCGACCCGACCGGCGGCTTCAAATGTTTCCGTCAGCGCGCGCTGCAGTCGATCGACCTCGATCGAGTTCGGGCCAACGGCTACAGCTTTCAGGTCGAGTTGACGCATATCCTGTGGCGTACCGGTCACAAGGTCGCCGAGGTGCCGATTATTTTCACCGACCGTTTCATCGGCACATCGAAGATGAGCGGCAAGATTGTCCGCGAGGCGATCTGGATGGTGTGGCGTCTCTGGCTGCAAAACGGCTTGCGCCGTTGGCCGAAGATAAAAAAGTAGCTCCCCTCTTAGCCAAACGCTTGCTCAGAGCGTAATGGTTTCGGTCGGATTAGCTTGTGTGGAGACGTCGATCCGGAGGCTGTCGATGCCAGCTTGTAGAAGTTTTTTGGTGACTGATTCTTTTGCGATTTCCGGCGTATTGCAGTCGCGGCTTAAGTGGCCAAGCACGATGTTGCGGAGCGTGCCGTTGGCTAGGTTCTCGACCGCCTCGGCGGTGGAGGAGTTGGCCAGGTGGCCGTGCCGGCTCATAATGCGCTGCTTGATGGCCCACGGGCGGCGCGTGTCTTCCTGCAGCAGGTTGAGGTCGTAGTTGGCCTCTATGAACAGGGCTCTCACTCCACGCACGCGCTCGAGCACGAGCCGGGTGGCTTGGCCGAGGTCGGTCAGTACGCCGACGCCGCCGTCCGCCGTTCGGACGTGAAAACCAACGGGATCCTGCGCGTCGTGCGGTACGGAAAAATTCTCCACCGTCACGTCGCCGATTTCGAACGATTGGCCGGTGACGAACTGCCGGACGTCCAGCTTGGTCTCCATCCTGAATCGCAACTCGTCGGCGGTGAGGCGGTTGCAGTACACCGGAATCTCGAGCTTGCCGCAGAGCGCCTTCAGGCCCTGCGTGTGGTCGGTGTGCTCGTGGGTTAGCAGGATGCCGTCGAGCGTCTCGGGCGAGCGACCCATCTTGGCGAGGCGCAGGCGTATTTGGCGGCCGCTCAAGCCGGCGTCGATCAGGAGCCGAGTCTGGTCTGTCTCAAGCAAGGAGGCGTTCCCCGCGGAGCCACTCCCCAAAACTGTAAACCGTGTAGGCACACCGACACTGTAGGGCCTTACTGATTGCTGGGCAACGGAGTGAAAAAAAAGTTGTTCACAAATCTGAAAACAGGGAAGTGTTGGCACGATATTTTAGCAGCAAATATTGTGCCTAATCATCTTGAATGTGTTCTGATGATTTTCTACTTTAGTCACGTGGCGCAGCAGGGATTCCAAATGTCGCAGAAGATGTCGCTCAACCAAGTGTTGGCGCCGCAGCTTCAGCAATCCCTCAACTTGTTGCAGGCCCCGATGATGGAACTCAAGGCCATGATCGATGAGGAGTTGCAGTCCAACCCCGTGCTCGAGGAACAGGCTGCCCTGGACATGGAGGCGCGTGAGCGGGGGGGCGACGAGGCCGAGGAGGTTAAGGTCGATCGGGCCGAGCCGCCGAGCGACACGCAGTACGATCCCACCGACGAGAGTAATGCCGGGGAGCCAGTTGACGATTTCCAGAAGGAGATCAATCAGTTGCTCGAACTGGATCAGGGATGGCGTGATCATTTCTCCAGCAACAACATTCCGTCACGAAACTCCAAGGATGAGGATGAGAAGCGCCAGTTTATGCTGGACTCGGTGACGACGACCCAGTCGCTGCAGGACTTTTTGCTGGAGCAGGCACGATTGTCGGATTTGAGTGAAGCACGTTTCAAGATTGCCGAGTTAATCATTGGTAACATCGACGACACGGGTTTCCTTCAGTCGAGTTTGGATGAATTGGTGTTTTCAAGTGCCTGTCCGAGAATTGAGATACAGGCTGTGCTGGATGTTGTGCAGTCGTTTCATCCGCCTGGAGTTGGTGCTCGTGATTTACGCGAGTGCCTGATGCTTCAGCTTAAACGGGCGGAGCGAGCTGACTCACTGGAATATCGTATCATACATGACTGTATGAATGAGCTTGGCCGCCGACGCATTCGTGAGATTGCGAAGAAAACTGGTGAAACAGTTGATGCCGTGCAGTTTGCCCTGGAGCGCATCGGCCATCTTGAGCCCAAGCCGGGTCGTGCGTACATGCCCGAGATGGAGCAGTTCGTTGTGCCGGAGATATTTATTTCACGCGGTGATGATGGTGAGTGGAAGGTTACCTCAAATAATGAGCACATTCCCCGGCTGCGCATCAGCAACGCCTACAAGGATCTCATGGTGCAAAGTGCTACCTCTAGCGATGTGCGGAACTACATACGCGATAAAATTCGTTCCGGTAAGTTTCTACTCAAGAGTATTCATCAAAGGCAGTCGACCATCTTAAGCATCGCCATGGAAATTTTGAAGCGCCAAGGAGAATTTATGGAACACGGGGCGTCTCAATTACGTCCGATGACTATGTCACAGGTGGCAGATGTTGTGGGAGTTCACGAGACTACCGTCAGTCGGGCCGTATCCGGTAAATACATCGAAACACCTCACGGTGTTTTGGAGATGAAATATTTTTTTACTTCCGGACTCTCTTCCAAGGACGGCGCAAGCCTAGCCAACACCAGTGTAAAGGAGATGCTCGATGAACTGGTCAAAAAGGAGGATGGCACCAAGCCACTCTCCGACGAGGATTTGGTAAAGGTTTTCAATGGCAAGGGGGTTAAGATTGCCCGCCGAACCGTGGCCAAGTATCGAGACGAGTTGAACATCCTGCCATCCCATCTTCGCCGCGTCTATTAAGACTTAGCCAAAGCTACTTTTCAGTTGCCAACAATGGTGAGCTCTGAAAGAATCCTGCTCTGGACGCACTTGAAATGAGGAAAATAATCACATTTATCATCTCCGTAGTCATCTTAGGCTTAAATGGGCGGGCGGAAAAAGTGGACTTTGCTAAATCGATTCAAGGCGTCTTCGAGGCGCGTTGCATCGATTGTCACGGCCCAAAAAAACAAAAAGCAGATCTCAGGCTCGACAGTGAAGAGGGAGCGTTGGCTGAGGTTGTGAAGCCTGGCAAGTCAGGCGAAAGCAAACTCTACAAATATATCTCTTTACCTGCTGATCATGAGGATATAATGCCGCCAAAGGGAGATCCACTAACCAAGGTGCAGATTGCCTCCATTAAGCAATGGATCGATGAAGGTGCTAATTGGCCAAAGGAGTTGGTGTTGATCAGTTCCAAGGATCGCGCGGCTGCAGAGGCCGACGCCAACAAGTTGCCAGAGCCGGAAATCAAGGAATCGCCCGTTTCCGATGCCGAGAAGGCGGCCATCGCGAGATTGATTTCAGGAGAGGGGCTCGGGGAGAAGTTCAGCGCCCCGCTGGTGATGGCGCTGGCCCAGAACACGAAGCTGATCTATGCCAACTTTCGCCTCGTCGGCAAGAACGTTAACGATGAACACCTCGCTCCGCTGGCCGAGATTCAAAACCTCAGCGAGCTCGACCTCGCCAACACACAAATCACCGCTGTCGGTTTGGGGCATATCAAGGGGAGCAAAAACCTCACGAAACTCAGCCTCGCCAACACGTCCATTGACGACGCGGCGCTGAAACAGATCGAGGGGCTTACCAATCTGATGTCGCTCAACCTCTACAATACCAAGGTGACAGATGTCGGCCTAGCAAGCCTCATGAACATGAAGTATTTGCGGAAAGTTTACGCGTGGCAGAGCGGCATCACTGAGAAGGGCGCGGCCGAGTTGAAGAAGGCGTTGCCCAACGTGGACGTCAACCTAGGCTTCAAGCTCGCCAAGGTTGAAGCGAAGAAGGAGGAAAAAAAGGAAACTCCAAAACCAAAAAAAGAAGAGACTAAGCCTGAAAAGAAGGAAGAAAAGAAAGCGGATGTTAAGCTGGTCTCTTTCAACAAGAAATGCCCGGTCAGCAGCAAGGACGTCGATCCAACCAAGCTCTTCTCAATCAACTTCTGTTGCGGGAACTGTCTCGCCGATTTCACCAAGGCCCCGGCCAATCACATCGCCAAGGTGAAGGGGCCGGACAATAAAAAGTGCCCAATCAGCGGTAAAGATATCGATGCGTCTAAGCAATTCGTGATCGGCTTCTGCTGTGGCAACTGCCTCGCCAGTTTCACCAAGGCCCCGGCCAAGCATATCGCCAAGGTGAAGAAATAGACGGTTGAACTATTTCCATGAAGGCACGGATGGGTTTGGAAGCTCCTCAACTCCAATACAACCGAAATTCTTCAACTATCGGGCAACGGTGTAAACTCATTGCAGCCCCAGCGTCGCAATTCTCCGCATCCTGAAATTGTCTAGGGTTGTTTCTTGAACATAACCGACAATGAGTAGAACAAACAATCTGTGTATATTGGCGATATCTGCGGACAAAAAATAAATCCAGTCCGATGATTGAAGAATCAGCACAGCAAACTTTGGTCAAGCACTTGCCTCACTGCGCCGGTGCCGTTAACTTGTTCAATCGGTAGGTTACGATGGATGAGTTTCAGGAACAATTTTGTGACGCCACGTTCGCCTTCAGCCAGGGCAAGTACGGGCAGGCTGCTGCCGGCTTTGAGGCGATACTTTCAGTGGACGAGAACAACTTCGATGCCCGCATGTCGCTGAGCATGGCGTTGTGCCGGCTGGAGCAGTACGAGAGGGCGATTGAGGAGGGCCACAAGGCTGAAAAACTGAGCCCTAACGACCAGTTGGTGCATACGAACCTCTCCCTGTTTTACGTAAAAACAGGCAACAAGGATGCCGCAGAGCATCACGGGCTCCAGTCGAAGATTGCCTCGTGGAAACAGACTGGTGCGGCCGTGCCCCCAAGTGACGAAGGTGGTGACGAATTGCAAATAGCCAAGCCTAAGGTAGAGTCATTCAAGCTGCCGGGCAAGTTTCCCGAGATGCCGTGGCGAAAGAATCGGAACAAAGGCGAAGCGGAGGACGTTGCCGATGAGTGACCGGTTTGTGCGGGTCGCCGCGTGCGACGAACTACGGGAGGACGCCGGCATCCAGCGCACAGTCGGCGATCGCGAGGTAGGCCTGTTCAAACTCGGCGACGGGGTGTGCGCCATTGACGGTGTCTGCCCGCACGTCGGCGGTCCGCTGGGCGAGGGCTTTGTCGAGAACGGAAAAGTGTACTGCCCGATGCACGGTTGGCCGTTTGACCTGCGGACCGGTCAGTGCGAGACGAACCCAAACGCGAAGGTGGATTGCTTCGAAACCAAGGTGGAGGAGGGCGAAGTGTTCGTTCGTCTCACCGAATAATTTAACGATGAAATCAGCATATGAACTGGCGATGGAACGATTGGAGAAGGAGTCTCCGACTAATGAGATAAGCGACGAGTTGAAAGCCAAGTTGGCCGAGATCAGCAAGGTATACGAGGCAAAGATCGCTGACCGCGAGGTGTTTCTCAACGGTGAGATCGCCAAAGCGGAATCGGCCGGCGAATTTGAGTCGATTGAGCAGTTTAACAAGCAACTGACAAGCGATCGAAAGGTACTCGAGGCCGAACTCGAGGAAAAGAAAAACGAGCTCCGCTCTTAGTCGGCGTTTTCTGCGATCTGAAATCGGAAGAACGCGGCGACCATCAGCGAGTGGCCGATCGTGCCATTGTCGATCAGATTCGGGATTTCCGCGAGTGGCACAAGTCGGGTGATCAAATCTTCCCCGGCGTCGAGTTCGGTATCGTGCTGTTTGGCGGCGTTGCGGATGACGACGGTGTGAACTTTGTTATTCATGATCGCCGGGTTGGCATAAACGAATCCGCTGCCCTTTGGCGCATCTCCCGCGTAGCCGGTTTCCTCACGCAATTCGCGCGCCGCCGTTTCGAGCGGGCCTTCGCCGGGATCGATCATGCCGCCGGGCAGTTCCAATTCGACGAGGTTCGTTCCCTGCCGGTATTGCTCAACCATCACCAGTTGATCGTCGGTTGTCAGCGCGATGATGTTGCACCAGTCCACCGACTCGATCACAAAAAACTCGTGCTCTTTGCCGGTGCGCGGTGAGGTGCGGAGGTCGGAGCGCACCTTGAAAATTTTATAGTCGCCGGCGCTGCGACTCTCCTTCAGCGGCCAGGGAGTCAGTTCCGGGTTTTTAATCGGCATCGTTTTGTTTCTTCGCAGCCCAGCCTTGTCGCATGAGGTTGAGCAGGTATGCCGTGGCTTTGTCGCAAGGGATGTTTCGCTCAACGGCCAGTTGTCTGGAGCGCTTGGCTAACTGCGACGCCATCTCGCCGGCCTTGGCTTCTGGGCATCCCATTGTGATCATCAGTTGGGCCAAGTCGGCGCTGTCGTCGGGTTGGCTCACGCTGGGCATGGCAGCCCTTAGCCAAGTCACGCCACGCGTATGCGGGTGACCTCGACGCGTTCCATTGGCTTGCTGTTCTCGCCGCTGCCGCTTGGGCCGACCGGTGTGTCGCCGATCTTGCCCAGTGCGTCGTCGTCGCCACTCAATTGGCCGAAGGCGGTGTATTGACCGTTGAGGAAACTGGCGTCATCGAGGCAGACGAAAAACTGACTGCCAGCAGAGTCGGGATCAGCCGAGCGGGCCATTGAGATGACGCCGCGAACGTGAAGCCGATCGTTGAACTCGGCCTTGATTTTATAGCCGGGATCGCCGGTGCCCCAGAGGTGCTCGAGTGACTCGTCCTTGGTTTGCGGGTCGCCTCCCTGGATCATGAAACCGGCCATGATGCGGTGAAAGCAGGTGCCGTCGTAAAAGCCGTCGTTGGCGAGCTTGGTGAAGTTTTCCACCGTTCCAGGGGCTACATCGGCCCAAAGCTCGATGCTCATTTCCCCCTTAGTGGTTTCGATTGTTGCGGTTGGATTTGTGTTTTCGGACATGTGAAATTCAGTATCAGTCGGCCAGCGATACGAGGTCTGCACTCGGGAATTTTTTGGGGAGTGGTTGGGTGACTTTGCCGGTTGCGAGCCACTCGGCGGCGCGGTTGATCGTGGCGATGAAGCCGACGCATTGAAGGGCCTTGCCGTTCTCGTGACCCATCGGCGTATGGAAAATGATTCCCTTGCCGTAATTTACCGTCAACATCATCGGCTCATGCCGTTTGCTTTTGTTACTATAGGCGGTGGCCAGAACCTTCATGTTTTCGGCCGGTCCGCGGAGGGAGTCATACAACTCGTCCTTCGCGTGCATCCACTCGGCTGGCATGCTTTTAGTGATCGGGTGTGAGCTATCACGAATGACGATCTTGAAAGCGTGTTGAGGTCCGTGACTGCCGCCACCGCCGGGCTGCGTGTTGCGGACAATTTTGCCGTCGTCTCCATAGTAAACGTACGGGCCGTGTTTCTCGTTGCGGCCGCCCCAGCCGCCGAGGCCGATCATTTTGTTGTATTCAAGCCAGTTCGGGAACGAGTTGTCGGCGGCATGGACCACGATGAATCGTCCGCCGCTTTTCATGTATTTTTCAAACGCGCGCTGCACAGGCTTGGGCCACTCTTCGCCATTGTAGTTGCTTACGATGACATCATATTCTTTGAATGAAGGCCGGAAGGCATCCCACCTTGTCTGAAACTCCTCGCGGATTTTTTTTGCGGCCTCGGCCGCCTTTACCTTCTGGCTCTCGGTTAGGTTTCTCGGCGCACGGGGGGCGCGCGGTGGGGTGGTGAGTACATCAACTTGGAACAATTCGGTTTTCTCCATCTGAGCCTTCATGTATGGCGTCATGGCCTTCCAGTTGTGGTTGTTCTGTCCATCGACGAACAGCACAGTGATTTTTTTAGCAAACGCTGGGCTTGAAAGTGCGGCGAGAAGCAGGGCGGCGGCGATCCATTTTTTTGGAGTGATTGAGCGAGTCATCGTGGCGTTGACGGTGACTGCAGCGAGAGCGGTTCGCAAGCCAAAATCCGGGCACTCGACTCAGCATTTTTGGTCGGGCAATCTCCCTG
>DBNL01000022.1:0-6093 GCA_002299785.1 Verrucomicrobia bacterium UBA673 | reverse complement strand
GTGGGTTTGGCGTTGGCGCTGGCTTTTCCTGAGCCGCGCTGGATTATCCTCGCCTGGCTCGTGCCGGGCGCCTGGCTGGTGGTCGTCTCCGGGGAGCGGCGTTGGCGCTTGTTCGGTCTGGCCTTTGTTACGGCGTTGGTCTTTCGGTTGGTTTCGCTGCGGTTTCTTTTGAACATGCCGCACACTGCTGGGGCAATTAGTGGTTGGCTGGCGCTCAGTTTTTATTCGGCGCTGTACCCTGCGGCTTGGGCGTGGATTTGCGGCGATTGGCTGCGAAACGGCCTGTCCAAGCTTCAATGGCCGTGGGTTCGGCGGTTTAGTTTTGGGCTGTTCGCATCCGCAGCCTGGGTGGGATTGGAGATGTTGCAGGCTCGGGTCCTTGGCGGCTATCCGTGGAACTTTCTTGGCGTCAGCCAGTTTGAAAATCTGCCGCTGATCCAAATCACCTCGGTTGCCGGCGTTTACGGCGTGTCATTTTTAATGGTGTGGGTGTCAGTGAGCCTGCTGTTCGCCGTGTTACAAATCCGCTGCGCACCCGCCAACCCTTGGAGGTGGACAGCCGAGGTTGCTTTGCCGTTGCTTGTGCTTGGCTTGGTTTGTGGCTGGGGTTTTTTTCGTGTCGCCAAAGTGCCGCCGCCGGTGAACAAACTGGCCGTCGCTCTGGTGCAGCCGAGCATTCCGCAGCAGTTGATTTGGCAAAGCGGCACCGGCAACGAGCGATTATCCAAGGTGCTGGAGCTGTCGCGGCTAGCGTTGGCCACCAAGCCGGATTTGCTGGTTTGGCCGGAGGCTTGCGCGCCGATCTCGGCGGAGCGATGGCCGGAAGTTTTTGACATGGTGAAGTCGAGCAGCGTGACGCTGCTCTTCGGCGTGGATGATGCCGAGCGGGATGCGGACGAAGTTCGCTATTTCAACAGCGCCGTTTTCCTGACGCCGGACGGCCCGCAGTTGCCGAGCTACCGCAAGCGGCGGCTGGTCATGTTTGGCGAGTATATTCCGTTCGAAAAAGCACTGCCATTCATGAAATATTTGTCACCGATCGGTGGTAGCTTTTCCGCTGGGACGAAGCCGGTGCAGTTCGCGCTGCCGAACGGCAAACACACGATCGCGCCGTTGATTTGTTTCGAAGACTCGTTCCCGCACGGAGGGCGTGAGCATGTTTCGCCGGGGACGGATCTGCTTGTGAACCTGACCAACGACGGCTGGTTTGGCACCGGGCCGGAGCAGTGGCAGCACGCGGCCAACGCCGTCTTTCGCGCGGTGGAGAACGGGGTGCCGCTGGTCCGCTGCGCTAACAACGGGTTGACGTGCTGGATAGACCCATTTGGCCAAGTGCAGCAGTTTTACGGGCAGGAGAGTGGTGATATCTACGGAGCTGGGTTTGTGTCGTTCGAGGTGCCGCTTGGCCAACCGCTTGGCCGGACGGTTTACAATCGGTATGGCGACGTTTTTGGCTGGGCCTGTTTTGGCTGGGCGCTGGTCGTCACAGGGGTTCGCCGCGTTCGCGCCAATCGGAGGCTCCACACCGGCGGATGAATCGGGTAAGCTGCTGTCCGCGTTCGCGCCATTATGATCCCAAGGGAGATTCTAAAAAAAATTCGGCAAATTGAGATTCGCACCAAGCGGCTGGTCACCGAGACGTTGGCAGGGCAGTACCACAGTGCGTTCAAGGGGCAGGGGTTGCACTTCGAGGAGGTGCGCGAGTATACGCCTGGCGACGAAATCCGGTGGATTGACTGGAACGTCACCGCACGAATGAACCAGCCATTTGTTAAGGTGTACTCAGAGGAGCGCGAGTTGACGCTGATGCTTCTGGTGGACCTGAGCGGGTCTGGCTTCTTTGGTTCGGTCGAGCAAACCAAGCGAGAGATCGCGGCCGAGTTGGCCTCAGTACTGGCTTTTTCCGCTATTCGTAACAACGACAATGTTGGGCTGATCCTGTTTACAGACAAGGTCGAAAAATTTGTGCCGCCGAGGAAGGGCCGCTACCACGTGCTGCGTGTGATACGCGAGATTCTTTTTTTCGAGCCGGAAAACCGCGGTACCAACCTAAACGGTGCGTTGGAATTTCTAGGGCGCGTGGTGCCTCGTAAGGCGATTACAGTCTGCGTGTCTGATTTCCTAGGGCAGACGAACCCGAGCCGGAGGTCGGTGGAGACGCATCTTCGCCGGGAGGTAGTTCTCACGGAGACACTGGCACAGACGTCAGCCACGGCATTGCGGCAGGCCAACCGCCGGCACGACGTGGTGGCAGTGCAGGTCACCGATCCGCGCGAACTTGAATTACCGGATGTTGGCTGGGTGGTGCTGCAGGATGCCGAGACGGGACAGGTCGTCGAGATTAACACTGGCGACGATCGCCGTCGCGAGGCCTACGCCCAACGGCAGGCCGACGCGCAGGAGGAACTCGTACGGTTGTTCCGCACCTCGGGTATCGACTCGATTCAGCTTCACACCGACAAGCCTTATATCACGGCGCTCGAGCAATTTTTTGAAATGCGACTAAAACGCCGGTACCTCGCTGCCTGATGCCGACGACCTCTAGCACCAACTCCGCGGCCCCGTTTTTGAGCGATTCCGTCGCCGCGACGAACGCTGCAGCTACGCAGGAAATCCCGGACATCCGGGGGCTGAAGGACGTGATTGACATCCCCACCGGCAATGAGTGGGTGTTATGGCTGATCGTCGCGGCAGCGGCGCTGGTGCTCATAGGGGTTGCCGCTTGGTTTGTCCGGCGCCGCTTGGCCAGTCGCCGCGAAGAACTTGCACCCCCGCCGCCGCCGCCGCCGCATGTCGTAGCTTGGGAGCGGTTGCAGCGGGCGCTTGGTCTGATCCACGAGGCCGAGCAGTTTTGCACGGAGGTATCGCAAATCATTCGCGTCTATCTTGAGGAGCGATTCAACCTTCATGCGCCGGACCGAACGACCGAGGAGTTTCTGTTTGAACTGCAGTCGAGTCAGCGCCTGGTCTGCGAGCACAAGCAACTGCTCGCCGACTTCCTCGGCGAGTGCGACATGGTGAAGTTCGCCAAGGTGGAGCCGCCGGAGCAGGAGTTGCGCAACCTCCATGAAGCCGCCAGCCGTTTGGTAGGCGAAACTCAGCCGAGTTTGCGAGAGGAAACAGTGGGAGAGGGAGAGGCCCAAGTGGAAGAATGACTTTTGACGACCTGAGAATTGACAGTCCGTGGTGGCTTTTCTTGTTATTGCTCCTGCCTTTGATCTGGTGGGCGCAGCGGCGATGGGCCCGCGGCAGACCGGCGCTGATGTTTTCTTCAGTGCAACTCGTGCGCGGCATCATGGGCTTGGGCAAGCCCAAGTCGGGGGCTCTCCTGGGGTTTCTGAGGTGGATGGCGCTGTTGCTATTCGTGCTGGCCATGGCACGGCCGCAGTGGGGCGAGGGTACCGAAAAAATCAAGGCCAGCGGGATCGACATCGCTGTGGCCTTCGACCTTTCCGGCAGCATGCTGGCAGAGGATTTTCAATTGCAGGGTAAACGGGCCAACCGGGCCGCCGTGGCCAAGGCGGTGTTAAAGGGATTTGTCAACGACCGTCCGGCTGACCGGATCGGTTTGGTGGCCTTCGCCGGTCAGGCGTACATCGCCGCCCCGCTGACGCTCGATCACGACTTTCTCCTGGCTAATCTCGATCGGCTCGAGGCTGGGAGTGAGGACATCGAGGATGGCACTGCGATCGGCTCAGCGATCAGCGCCGGGCTAAACCGACTGCGAGGCCTGGATTCGGTGAGTCGTATCATCATCCTGATGACCGATGGGCAAAACAACGCCGGTACCGTCGCTCCCCTGACCGCCGCCGAGGCGGCCGAGTTGCTAGGCGTCAAGGTGTACACGATTGGTGTCGGCACACGCGGTGTGGCGCCGATGCCGTACACCGATGTATTTAGCCGCCCGCGCTACCGTAACGTTGAGGTGAACATCGACGAGGATACGCTGCAAAAAATCGCCGAGCGAACCGGGGGCCAGTACTTCCGCGCCGATAGCCAGCGCAAGTTACAGGAGATTTACGACAAGATTGACGAGATGGAAAAAACCGAGATGGAGGTGGATAGGTATTTCAACTACGACGAGTTGTTTCCATACCTCGTCATTGCCGGTTTGGTGTTGCTGCTGCTCGAGTTGATCCTCGCCAACACCGTCTGGCTCAAGCTGCCGTAGGCGTTTTGTTAGGGCGTGTGGGGTGTGACTTGAAACTTCCCTCTATCGGTCTTATAAGCAACTGTCTCCTTTCCTTGTTAAACCATGAAATTAAATCGACGGACTGCATTCAAGATCACCGCCGCCGGGGTTAGCTCTTTGGCTCTCACTCCGGATTTTTTTGCGGCCAGTGAAGCGGCTAAGCCGTTTGGCGAGAAGTACCCTCAACTTGACTCTTTGACCACCGGCGAATGGTGGAAGAAGGGAGCTGGTGCGAAAACGCAACTCAAGGGCAGGGGGCGTAAGGCTGCTGCGCCGCCGATGGATGTGCCGCGTGACCAGGTGATGGCGTTTGCGCTCTACACCCACCAGGCCGGCGTGCTGAAAATGACGGCTCAACTTTACCCTCTGAAGCCTGGAGAGGAGCGTTTGGCTAGGCTGGAGTTCAAGCGGGATGGCAAGTGGGTCGAGGCTAGGAAATCGGAGGTGCGCTACCCCGGTTGGTACGTCCACTTTCGGGTTGAGAATTGGGACGACTCGCAGGATGTGCCGTACCGTGTTCGTCACGGCGCGAAGGCGATGTTCGAGGGGCGGATTCGCCGTGACCCTTCCGGCAAAAACGAGATCGTTGTGGCCAACCTCTCCTGTAACTCAAGCCGTACAGCCGGCAGTCGACCTGAAATTGTAACTAACATTATTGAACAGGATCCTGACCTGTTGTTTTTCGGGGGTGACCAGACCTATCGCCACACCGAGCACACCGTCGGGTGGATTGAGTTCGGCATGCAGTTTCGCGACATCATAAGAGACCGACCTACTATTTGCATCCCGGACGACCACGATGTCGGCCATGGCAACGTCTGGGGAGAGAGCGGCAAAAACTCGACCCTCCCGGGCAGCGCTGACGGGGGCTACAAGTTTCCAGTGAAGTACGTCAACCAGGTGCAGCGCCAGCAATCGTGGCATCTGCCGGACTGCCCGGATCCCGTGCCGGTGAATCGCGGCATCAGCGTTTACTTCACGCGGATCACCGTCGGCGGTGTGGACTTCGCTGTGCTGGAGGATCGCAAATTTAAGAGCGGCCCAGCGGGCAAAATCCCGCAGATGGGGCCACGGCCCGACCATATTAACGATCCTAAATACGATCCAAAAACGATCGATTTGCCGGGCCTGCAACTGCTTGGCCTGCGCCAGGAAAAGTTTCTCGAGAACTGGTCGGAGGACTGGACGAACGCCGAGATGAAGGGGGTTCTCTCGCAGACCGCCTTTTGCGGCGCGGTACACATGCACGGTGGGCCGAAGAGCCGTCTTTTGGCAGATCTCGACTGCAACGGTTGGCCGCAGACGCCGCGAAAAAAGGCGGTTGATCTGATTCGCCGAGCTTGGGCAGTGCATCTCTGCGGCGACCAGCATCTTGCGGTGGTCGTAAAACACGGAATCAGCGATCACGGAGATGGCCCTTATGGCTTCACGAGCCCGGCGCTGGTCAATACCATTTACGGTCGCTGGTGGCATCCGCTCGACGAGCAGTCCGGACCTAACCCTGTTCCGAACAGTCCGCTGCCATGGACCGGCGATTTCAAGGATGGTCTTGGTAACAAAATCTCGATGATCGCCTACGCAAACCCCGAGAATCGTAACGATGAAAAGAAACGGGCAGACGGCTATGGCATCGCCCGGTTTAACAAAAAGAATCGTACGGTGACGTTCGAGTGCTGGCCGCGTTTCAGCGATGTGCGTCACGGAGATGGGGCGCAATTCCCCGGTTGGCCGATTACCGTGGCGCAGGACGCCAACGACGGCCGCAAGGTCGCCGGTTATTTGCCAGAATTAGTCTTTGCCAACGGCGAAAACCCCGTGGTGCAGATCATCGAGGATAAGAGCGGCGATGTGCTCTACACCGTGCGCGCCCGAGGTGGCCGCTTCCAGCCGCGTGTTTATTC
>DBNL01000098.1 GCA_002299785.1 Verrucomicrobia bacterium UBA673 | reverse complement strand
GGGAGGAGTGACCGCAGTGGCCGCAGCGGTGACCGACGGTAGAATTCCCTTGAATCCTCCATCGGCTCCAAGCGACAAAAAAGCGGAGCCTTTTGGCTCCGCTTTGGCGATTATCTATATAATCAATCCAGATTATTCCGCGATGGAAACTTCGTAAGGCTTGCTAGCCTCGACTTTCGGCAACTCGACCTTGAGCATGCCGTTTTTGAACTCAGCATTGATCTTGCTGGTCTCAACACTGTTGCCCAGCCGAAACGAGCGACTGAATTTGCCGTAAGCCCGCTCGTAGCGGTGGCCAAGCTCGTTGCTCTCGCTTTGCTCAGCCTTGCGTTCGCCGGTCAGCGTCAGCACGCCTTCCTCCACCGTCAGGTTTACATCGGCCTTGGTCAGGCCGGGCAGGTCGGCGGTCAGTGTGTAGGCATTGGGTGACTCCACGATGTCCACCGCAGGGCTCCATGCGTCGGCTTGGGTGGCTTTGGTCAAGGTGCCTAAAGAGTCATTAAACAGACTGCCAAACACATCCTCGAATACCGTCAATGGGTTTTCATTTCTTCTCGTACAAGTCATCATAATTATTCCTTTCTGTTTTTAGGTTACGGTTTCTATCAAACCAACTACCAAACTTAATGCAAAGCGCGTGCCAATCGATTTTAGGTAAAAGGTGGCCTAAAAATCGTTCTTTTTTTTTAAAAAAACAATATAGCGACATAATGGCGCATATTAATAACAATCAATAGTGGGTCATTATGACTCATTTATCCCGCTTGGCCCAGCGTCTCAAGTGGCCTGTACTTTACAGGATTGCGAGCGCGTGTGCATGGTTTTGCCCCGTGAGCTTGGCTTATTTCTTAAGGCGTGTGGCGATGCTGGTGCCATTGGTGCTGGTGATCAGTTTCCTCGCGTTTTGTCTGGTGCGTGTGGCGCCGGGCGGGCCGTTCGACAAGGAGCGCACGCCGGCGTCGCCGGACATCGAGCGCAACCTCAAGGCCAAGTACCACCTCGACGAGCCGTTGTGGCAGCAGTACCTGAGATTTGTTGGCATCGGTTTTGAAAAACACGGCGACGAGTGGCAGGCATTCGAAGGCGGCTTGGTGCGGGGCGACTTCGGGCCGTCGCTGAAGTATCGCAACCACTCGGTTAACGACATCATCGCTCAGGGCTTGCCGGTGTCGTTGTCGCTAGGGCTTTTGTCGTTCTGCTTTGCGCTAGGCATCGGTATTCCGCTGGGCGTGTGGACGGCGATTCGCCGGGGGTGCTGGCAGGATCATATCGGCAGTTTTTTTTCCATTCTCGCGGTGTGCATTCCGGCGTTTGTGCTGGGGCCGGTATTGATTGTTTTGCTGGGGATTCAGTGGCCGGTTTTTCCGGTGGGCCTTTGGGGCGGGCCGTGGCATGTCATCCTGCCGGCAATCACGCTCGGCACCTACTTCGCCGGAAAAGTTTCGCGGTTGGCCCGGGAAGGGATGAGCCAGTCGCTCCAGTCGGACTTCATCACAACGGCGCGGGCCAAGGGCCTGAGCGAGAAGTCGGTGGTGTTACGGCACGCGCTGCGCGAAGGCATCCTGCCGGTGGTGACGTACAGCGGGCCGTTGTTGGCCGACCTGTTGGTGGGATCTTTCGTGGTGGAGAACTTGTTCCAGATTCCCGGCATCGGGGTGTTCCTCGTGAACAGTTCGATCAATCGCGATTATACAATGGTGGTGGGGTTGGTGATTTTATATTCGGTGATGTTGTTGACGCTAAACTTGGTGGTCGATGCCGTCTATGGCTTGCTCGACAAGCGGGTTAAATATGGCTGAGGCGATGAACCAAACCGGCAAAGCGTTTGGCCAAGCGCAGGAAACCGGCGAGTCGCCGAACCGCCGCACCTGGCTTCGGTTCCGCGACAATCGGCCGGCGATGGTGGCGTCGGTGTTTCTGCTTGGCCTTATTGTGTTAGCGCTGGCGTGGCCGCTGATCTCGAGCCAAGGCGATGTCCACAGCGAGGCGCAATTCGCCGCGCCAAACGCAGGGCATTGGTTTGGCACAGACGTGCACGGGCGCGACCTGTTCGGGCGCGTTTTAGACGGGGCGCGGATTTCGCTGATCGTAGGTTTGGTCGGCGCGCTGGTGAGCTTGGTGATCGGTGTGATGTGGGGGGCGACGGCTGGCCTGCTCGGTGGGCGCTGGGACAACTTGATGATGCGCACCGTGGATGTGCTCTACTCGCTGCCGTCGATCATTTTTGTGATCGTTATCATCACAACGCTAGAAGGGGTGTTGCAGGACTGGCTGCAGTCGTGGCTGGGCGGAGGCAGCAGTGAGACGGCGCGGATGCTGTTGCTCTACGCCGGCTTGGGCGCGGTATCGTGGCTGACGATGGCACGCATCGTGCGCGGGCAGGTGCTGGCGCTGCGCGAGCGGCAATTCGTAGAAGCCGCGCGGTCGCTGGGCCTTGGCACGTGGGCGATTTTGTGGCGGCATATCCTGCCGAATGTCATAGGTGTAGTGGTTGTTTACCTAACGCTGACGCTGCCGGCGGTCGTGCTGTACGAGTCGTTTCTGAGCTACCTCGGTTTGGGCATCCAGCCGCCGCGAGCGAGTTTGGGGTCGCTGATTGCTGAGGGCGCAGCGCAGATCAACCCGATACGAGTCTACTGGTGGATGATCGTGTACCCGGCCGGCTGTCTTGCGGCGTTGTTGATGGCACTCAACTTTCTCGGCGATGGACTTCGCGATGTGTTCGACCCCAAGGCAGACAAGGATCGTTGAAAGGCCAAGCGCTTGGAGAAGCGTTTTTTTTGGTCGCCGAGAAAGAAGAAATGGTCGGGACCGAGAGATTCGAACTCTCGCCTCCTGATCCCTAACTGGGAGTGCTCCACCCTTCGGGTCTCATTAAATCCAATGAAAACCTAGCATTATGATACGAAGTAAAGCTTTATTAATGCTTACACAGCGGCCATTTTTATTTATGAAAAAATGTCTTTTATACTGTT
>DBNL01000147.1:3790-22436 GCA_002299785.1 Verrucomicrobia bacterium UBA673 | reverse complement strand
GCTTGGCCACCGTAAGGCTAATGCCGTCGATCGCCACCGAGCCTTTTCGTACAAAACCGGTCATCAGCGACGACGACGCATCAACGTCGAGGAGCCAGTCTTTGCCCTGCTTTTCCCACTTGCGAATCTTGCCAACCGCATCGACGTGGCCGGTGACGAAATGCCCCCCCATCCGCTGGCCAAGCGCCAACGCCCGCTCGAGGTTGACCGCCGAGCCTCGGCGCAGCGAGCTGAGGTTGGTCACATCCCACGTCTCGCGCAGCAGGTCGAATTGAAAGCTGCGCGACTTGCCGCGTTTTATCACCTTGATGGCGGTGAGGCAGCAGCCGTTAACGGCGATGCTGTCACCGGTGTTCGTGCCGCCGAGACAAACGTCCGCCGAGACCGTCAGAGTCACGGCGTTGACGCCGTGTTCGATGGCTTCGATCCTGCCTGTTTCCTCGACGAGTCCGGTGAACATTTTCAGGGCTGCGCGTCGGCGACGCGGGCGGTAAGCATCAGGTCGGGGCCAAGATTTCTCCAGCGGATTTTTTCGAGCTGTAGCCCATTGGCTAATGGCAACCCTTCGCCGGCGACAGCCGTCCGGGCGTCGCGACCGCCGAGAATTTTCGGCGCGTAAAAAAATGCCACGCGACTGGCTAAGCCGGCCTCGATGAACGCGGCATTCGTTTCGCCGCCACCCTCGACGAGTAGATGCGTGCAGTCCTGTCGGCCCAGTTTGCGGAGCAGCGACTTGAGATTGAAACCTCGCTTGGACAGGGGACAGGTGATCACGCGGCATCGCTGCTTCAGCTTGGCCAAGCGCCCAGACGGGGCATCGCGCGAAACAACGACTGTCGTTTGTTCGGCGAACTCGTCACCCATCACCCACGAGCCAAGCGGCGTGCGCGCTCGCGGATCGAGCACGATGCGCCGCAGGGCCGGCCCACGCCACTCGGCCTTGGGGCGGCGGACATCGCGCAGCGTCAGGCTCGGGTTGTCGGCGAGGATCGTGTTTACGCCGACGATAATAGCGTCGGCTTCGTGCCGAAGTTTCATTCCCTCGCGTCGCGCCTCCGGGCCGGTGATCCATTTCGACTCGCCGCTGGCAGTGGCGATTTTGCCGTCGAGCGTCATCGCCGCCTTCACCGTCACGAACGGTAGCCCAGCCGTGATCCAGTGGTTAAACGCAACATTGATTTCGGCGGCCTGTTCCGCCAACAAGCCATGCTCAACGGCAATGTCTTTGCGCTTGAGCCACCGAAAGGCTCGGCCGGCATGTTCGGGATTGGGATCGGTCGCCGCAACGACCACCCGCGAGATGCCGGCTCTGATGATGGAGTGTGTGCATGGTGGCGTGCGGCCGCTGGTCGAGCACGGCTCAAGCGTGACGTAAAGCGTGGCGCCTTTGGTCGGGTTGCCTTTGCGCTTGGCATCGGCGATCACCTCGACCTCGGCATGCGGGAAACCGGCGCGCCGATGCCAACCGCGCCCGATGATATTCCCGCGCTTGGCCAGGACGGCCCCCACGAGAGGGTTGGGCGACGTCTCGCCCCGCGCCCGCCTGGCCAGGCGCAACGCATCCCGCATCAGTTGTTCATCGCTTGGCATCGGAGACAATCTCAGACGGCTCTGTTGGCAAAGGGTCAGGGATAAAGAATGGATCTTTCCCAGCCGTCGCCGGCCTTTCTGTAAAGCAGCCGCTCATGCAGGCGGTCGGCGCCGTTGAGCCAGAATTCGACCTCACCGGGTTCCAGACGCCAACCGGACCAATGTGGCGGACGGGGCACTTCGCTGCCCTCCGGATACTCGGCCTGCAACTCCGCTAAACGTTGCCGCAACTCGGCGCGGGAAACCATCGACGACGATTGCAGCGACGCCCAAGCGCCGACGCGGCTGCCGTGATCGCGGCTGGCGAAGTGGGCGTCTGCCTCCGCGTCGCTGACCCGTGTGACAGGGCCACTGATGCGAATTTGCCGAAGCAGATTTTCCCAGTGAAAGCACATCGAGGCATAGGGATTCTCCCTCAGCTCAGCGGCTTTATTGCTGTTCAAGTTGGTGTAAAACACAAAGCCGCTTTCGTCGGCGCCCTTGAGTAGCAGCATGCGCACGCTGGGCTTGCTGCTGGCGCCAGCCGTTGCCAAAGCAAACGCCGTTGGGTTGGCCGGGTCAGTTCGACCCGCCTCTGCGTACCAGGATTTGAACAGCGGCATCGGCCGTGCCTCGTCACCGAATGCATCGCTCAAGCCGTGCGGGTTGGATTCTTCGTGGGTTCTCACGGTTTCTCTATCGCCTTGTCGGCGGCTTTCCACCCCTTGAAACCGGGGGCGAGATCGACGAGATACTTAAAGCCCATCCCGGTCATTTTTTTGCAGGCGCGCGCACTGCGGACGCCCCCAGCGCAATAGACGAGATAGAATTTGCCCTTGTCAAGATTGGCCACCTCGTCAGCGAAAGCAGGCGAGAACCAGTCGATCCACCGGGTGCCGGGGAGGTGGCCGGCCTGGTACTCAGGCATGGTGCGGACGTCGAGCAGCGTGAGTTTGTCGTCTCGCCACATTTTATCGAACAGCGCAACCCCGATGCGTAATGGCTCGCCGGCTTCGACGCCGTACTTGGCCGCAATGTCGGCGGCGCTTGGCTTGGCCTCGACCCCGAGACACCAGGTTATGGCGTTGGTGACGAGCTTATGAAAGTTTGGGTTGGCGAAATCATCGACGTGCCCTAGCGATGTGTAAAAGGTGCGATTGCCCTTGTAACTGTGCGTCCACGCCACCGGCTCGGAGGGGTAGCCCGCGACCAAGCCGCTGAGCAGTGGCTTGGCTGCATTGGCCAACGGAGTGTTTTTATAAAGCGAACCTCCCATTTTGAATTCGTCCGCGACGCCGCTTAGGATCGGGTTCCCCTTCGCCAGCGGCACGACGGAGGCGTTTCCGGACAATTTATTCTTATGATGGCCACGGTAATTGCCGCCGAGGACGAGTTTGTCGAAATCGAGCCAGTTTTGGATCGCGTGGCTGGCGGTGCGCAGGCCGATGATCGGCCTGCCAGACTCGACGTATCGCTTCACTTGGCCAAGCTGTTCGACAGGGAGCTGCATTCGGCGTGCGAAGAGAACTACGAGATCGGCTTGGTCAAGCGCATCGAGACTCGGGAACCGGTGTTCCTCGTTGCGAATAATCGTCGTGCAGCGATAGCCATACTGCTGCTCCAGCCGCTTAGCAAACTTGGGCAGCGTGGTCGCCGAGCCGTAGAGCGACTCGCCGCTGAGCAGGACGATGTGCGGCTTGGTTTCAACGGCTAGAAGGTTGGCCGCGCACAAAAAAAGCCAAGCCACGAAGAAGGCAAATTTAGTCAGATATTTCATAAGTAAAAAAGAGGATCCCAAATTTGGTGGGGTAAAGATTCCCCATGATAGCCAAGGTGTCCAGCCGACAGTATGGAAACATGGTGAACAAGATGTGCAAAAAACTCATTTTAAGCTATTGACACACTACATATTGTGCCCTCTTCTTCGGCGAGCACACTCAATTGTGTTGGCTTGAGATTATGCGTTGCTCGAAATGCGGTTGTGTTGATGACAAGGTAATTGATTCCCGGTTATCCAAGGATGGGCTGGCTATTCGCCGCCGCCGCGAATGTCTAAAGTGCACACAGCGCTACACGACCTACGAGGAGATCGAGCGCGGCAACCTGATGGTGATCAAGGACGGTGGTGCCCGCGAGCGCTTCACGCGGGAAAAGCTCGAGTCGGGTATCAGCATAGCTTGCCAAAAACGCCCCGTCAGCGCCGAGGCGATCGAGCAGATGATCCGCGAGGTCGTGGATGAATTGTATGATGAATTTGACGGCGAAGTCCCTTCAAAAGTTATCGGCCGCAAGGTGATGGAGAAGCTCAAGCAACTGGACGGCGTCGCTTACGTCCGATTCGCCAGCGTATACTGGCGCTTCGACAGTGCAGCCGAGTTTCTGGAGGCGGTTCAGAAATTCGCTGATCGGGATGATACAGCTACGATCAAACTACCTGGTTTTTAGGATGTCGTCCGGGGAGTTGCTCCCCTGCTCGGCCGAGGCCATTACCGAAGAGTTGCTGGGGGACGCCATCAACCTCATCGAGCCGCAGACCATTCAAGAGGCGCTCAAGGCTGTGGTCTACTACTTTCGCGAGGAGCAAGAGTACTCCAGCGTGTCGGTCGATCAATTCTCCTGCGCACTCGGCAAGGTACTCCAGGGGTTCGGGTTCGACGTGGTGTTCGACGAGGATCCTCGGGTGAACTTGCGTGTCGAACAAACGGATCTTTGCCAACTTGCCACGGAGACGACCGGCCAGGGTTTCGAGCTATTTTTCTTTCAGCGACTCCGCGATGAAGTACGGGCTAACCTCCGCCGATCGCCCAATGTCATCCAGTTCAGCGGACTGAAGGATTGCGTCAAGCAGATCGTCGGTGCGCAGCGCTGGTGCGGCCGCTGTCGCTGGATGCACGGACAGATTGTCTCCTATCTCCGCACCTGCCTCGATCAGGATTCGAGCAAGGACTGCTCGCTGCTCATAAAGTAGAGTTTTTCAATTTTTCAGCTCGAGATGACCATCGAACAAATCCAAGCTGATGAGGCGCTACGGCTGCGCGAATTCCCGGTCGCACGTGAAACAGCCTACCTCGCCCACGCGGCAGTCTGCCCGTTGCCAGCCTGTGCGCGCGATGCCGTGAGCGATTACGCCGCCGCCGGCACCGGTGGCGACCAAGAGAATTTCGTGCCAGCAAACCTGTTGCGCGACACCCGCCAACTCGCCTCCAATCTGCTCGGGGCGGAGTTGTGCGAGATCGCACTGGTCGGGCCGACATCGCTTGGCCTGAGCTTCATCGCGCAGGGCATCGACTGGCAGCCAGGCGACAACATCATCGTGCACGGCGACGACTACCCATCAAACGTTTACCCGTGGATGGCACTGGCCGAAAAGGGCGTCAAGTTGAAGCGGATTGAGCCGGGCGCACCCGGCCGGATCGAGCCGAAGGACGTGTTTGAGCTGATCGACCCGCGCACCCGCATGGCGGCGCTGGCATCATGCCATTACGTGTCCGGCTACCGAATCGACATTGGAGCAATCGGCCGCGAGTTGCGCTCGCGCGGCATACTCTTTTGTGTCGATGGTATCCAGACGGTGGGCGCGTTCCCAACGCCGGTCGAGCACGTGGATTTCCTCGCCGCAGACGCGCACAAGTGGATGCTCGGCCCGTGCTCGGCCGGCATCCTTTACGTGAAGCGTGAAATGCAGGATCAGCTGAAGCCGGTGGTGCAGGGCTGGCATAACTTGAGTTGCCCGGATTTCATCGCGCAGGAAACCCTTAACTACAAGCCGGACGGACGGCGGTACGAGGCTGGCACAGCCAACCTGCTCGGCATCGTCGGGCACCAAGCCTCGCTTCAACTGCTCGATGCGCTCGGCTTAGACAAGATAGCCGCCGACCTCCTGGCCAAGCGGCGGCTCCTCCTGCCTGAACTGCTGGCCAAAGGCTACGATGTGCTGCACTCCGATGTGCCGGAGGCCAACGCCAGCGGGATAGTGGCCTTCAGCAAGCCGGGCGAAGACATGGCCGCACTGCAGGCCCGGCTTGACCAAGCAGGCGTGACCGTCTCGCTGCGAGTGATGCGCGGCGGCTCGAAACTCATCCGGCTCTCACCACATTTTTACAATACGCCTGCCGAGCTGCACCAACTGCTCGAGGCTTTGTGATCAATCGGCCTCCCCCGGGATGACCTTGGGGACCAGGAAGGGAGCGACAAGGAGTAGGAGCATCGCACCGATGCCACCATAAATCTGCGGGGCGGCGGGGCCGACGTGGTCGATCAGCCAACCGGCGGCCAAGTTCGAGCAGATACCCCCGCCAAAGCTCGCACTGATCATCGTGGCTAAGCCTTGGCCGGTTGAGCGGAGTTGCACCGGGACGATATAATTGACGCACAGCGGCATGGCTACGAGTGCCCCGGCTACATACACACTGTGCAGCAGCATTGAGGCGTGCAGCACAACTGGAACGTCGCCGAAAAATCCGCACGCCAACCACTTCAGGCCGCCGGCGGCTAGGCCTGCAAACATCAGTAGCCGCACACCGATTCGGCGGCGAATATTCCCGGAGATCGCAATGATGATGATCTCGGGAATCAGCATGATGAGCCAAAGCCACTTGAGCGTGCTTAGCGTTTGCTCCGGCGAGACTGACTTGACGAAGATCGGGAAGAGAAACATCGGCCCATCGAGCATGAAGTTGGCAAGGAAGACGTAGAGAAGAAAACGGCGGAACTTCCGATCGGCGACCAGCACGCGCCATGCACCGGGTTGGGCCTTCTCACGGATGGCTTTTTGGTTCGGGATGAGAAACACGACGGTGGTCGTCAGCAGGATGATCCCGGCGGCGAAGGGGAATTGCATGCCGAGGGCTGTCTCTCCCGGCTTGACGGCAATTGCTTCTAGAAAAATCGGGAACCCGAAACAGGTGATGAGGAAGCCGACCGAACCAACCGAGCGCACCCACTCGAAATGTGAGTTGCTTGAGCGATACAACAGGCCAAGGCTCAGTGCCAACCCCTGCGGAACGAGGCTGGTGTAAAACGCAGCAAAGAGCATCGAGACCAGCAGCAGCGCGGCGTAACTCTTGACGTGCCAATATGCGATGAAGCCAAGCGCCATGCCAAGCGTGATGACAACCAGCACGGTTTTGCGGGCACCGGTACGGTCGGCGAGATAGCCCCAGGCCGGTTGGCCAACGAGCCCGACCAGGTGGAACACCCCCATGGCCATACCGACCTGCTGGCCGCTCAAGCCAAGGTTCTCCTTGAGATAAAGCGAGTAGTACGGGAAGAAGACACCCAACGCTCCAAACAGCGTCGCCCAAAACAGCGCCAAGACCACTATTAACTTCCATTGCTCGCGAGTGGTAGTGGTGCTGGGCATCAGATTGCTTTATTGCGTGCGCTTGGCCAATCGCAAAAAGCGCCGGAATTTCCGGCGTTTGAAATGGTATTGCAAGGGGATTCGCGCAGCTCAGGGCGCGGGAATAATGGTCGGCTGCCCGCTGGGCGTCCTTTGGCCAGATCTGCGTTCCTCGCTCTCGCGCTTCTGCATATCTCTGAAAAGCCGCGAGGCGGTCTCCCTCATTTTTCGTTCGTCCTGCCTCTCGCCGGAGATTTGGGCCTCCAGTTGAAGCGCCAGCAGTTGCATGCCCTTGCCCATCAGATCGGATTCATCATACTGAAGAGTGTTGACCAGGTTCAGCCGCGCCTGCAGCACATGTTGAGGAACGCCGGGTGTGCTGGCATCGCCGTCGCTTTGGGTGAAGCTCCGGATGGCGTCCAGCTTGGTTTCCATGTTGTACTGGTCGCCGGTCATGATGTCGCGGAACAACTGGTCGGCCTGCGGGTTGATGCCGGCGTATCTCGAGGCGGCCTCGGCAAGATTGTCCATGTCATCCTCATGAACCCGGCCGCTGCGAAACGCCTGCACCATGGCGTCCAGCGCGCGCACTTTGCCGACATCCTCATAGTAATCCAGAATGGTGCGATCGATCCGCCCGTCGTCATTGATGAACATGCCCTGGGCGGACTGAATGAATGTTTGGTCGTCGTACATGTCCAGCACCATGAATAGGTAGTTCTTGGACACGCGATCGAAGTGGTTTCCACCAACGGCCTCGACCGGGTCGAGCAACAACTCGTGCGCGGCGGCCAGCGCCTCGTCGCGGTAGGCTTCCTTGCCGAGCCAGCCCTGAATGGTCTTCGCGGCGTAGGCGATCTCGAATCCACGGGCAGTGGTGCCGAGCAACTCCGCAACGGCGGCTTCCGCGTGATCGCCGCCGATCTCCGCAAGGATGTCGATGAGGCCGACCCGCAGCGTCGGCGGCTGTGAAAAATTGAGCGTGGCCCGGAAACGGCTGTAACGTCGTTTGCTTTCCTCGTCGCTCTCGCCTTCGCGTTGCACCGCAAAATCGACGTCCTCCATCTTGTTGAGAAACTCGCGAATGAGCGGCACGGCGGCATCGCCCTGGAGCGCTAGACTTTCGAACAGGTAGCTCAAGCGGCGTTGAACACTGCGCCGATTCTTGGAGCTCAACTTGATATCTATCAGCTCGTCGAGAATCTCCGGCACAGACATGCCCCCATTGGAGAGTGATGCACCACCGCCGTTGATCTGCTCGCGGAGACTGTCGAGTCTCGACTGGGCGTTCGCCAACTTGATCTTCAGCGAGGCGACCTCCTTCCTGAGCGCCTCTACCTGGATGGCGTTTACGGCAGGGGCATCCGTCGATGGCGCTTTCCCACAGCCGATAAACAAAACAGCCGAAACCGAAATCATCACGATTTCTGCCCTTGGGAGCAATTTTACCAATCTCATTGAATTCCTACTTTAGAGCAACAGTAACTCTCTTCGAGTAATACATTCAGTAGGTGCATAAAATTAAACAAAACTGATTGAATAGTGACATTTATTGTGGGCGATGCAGCTGTTGCATGAACAAAAAACGCCGAATGATTTCCGGTGTATTAAAAGCTGAACCTGAAAACTGACTTTTAGGGTGCAGGAACTATAGTCGGCTGATTCCGTCGACTTTCTCCTCGATTGTTGTCACGACTACCGCGGTCCCCGCTTTCGCCCCTGCCAAACGCATTACGCCAAAAGTCAGTTCCCAAACTCCGCATTTCCTTGCGCATATCAAATTCCTCTCCGTTTATTTTTGCCTCTATTTGACGAGTGTACATTTGCACGACCTTGTCAGTGGAATCGTCGCCAGAAGCCTGCAGCTCCTGCATCAGATTAAGGCGTACCTGCAATGTCGCCTCATCTTCTGCCTCATCCATCTCGCTCAACGCTTGCCACTTGACTCGCATGTCGTACTCGTCACTGGACATGATTTCTTTGAACATCTGGTTCGCCTGCGGATTGCTGCCGGTGAACTTGACGCCGGCACGTGCCAAATCAGCCAAGTCGCCTCTGTCTGTCACTTGGCCACTGCTGAAGGCCTGATAAATAGTATCCATGGCTCCCTCCTTTCCAACGTCACCCAAATAATCAAGCACCGTGTCATCAATCTTGCCGTCTTCCCTCACCAACAACCCCTGCGCGGATTGGATAAAGGTCTGATCATTGTACATTTCCAATACACTGAACAAATACCGCTTCGCATTTCGATCGTAGCTGTTCGGATTGGACACCTCCACTGGATCGTTCAGCAAAGCGTGTGCCGCATCCAATGCCTCTTCACGGAAAGCATCCGGCCCGATCATTTCGCGTACGGTCTTGGCTGTATAGGCCACTTCAAAGCCACGGGCTGTCTTGGTGAGTATCTCCCCCAACGCAGCCTCGGCACTACTGCCACCGATCTCTTTTAGTATGTCAATCAAGCCAATGCGGAGCGATGGCGCTTGCTCAAAACTCATTGATGTGCGCCCTCCTCGACCTCCTCGACCACGGCCTCGCCCTTCCTCATCGGAACGTTGCACCACAAAGTCAATGTCTTCCATTTTGTTGAGGAACTCGCGAATATGCGGCACGGAGGCTTGGCCCTGCTCCACCAAGCTCTCGAGCAGGAAGTTGATTCGGCGCTGGACGGTCCGGCGGTTTTCAGAGGTCATCTTGATCTCCACCAGTTCCTCTAGAATTTCCGGTACTGAAAGGCCGTAGTCAGCCACTGCTGGCCCTGCGCTGTTGATTTGGGCACGAAGGCCATCGATGCGCGATTGGGCATTGGCTAGTTTAGTCTTGAGTGAGCTGATTTCTTTCTCAAGGGCTACTAACTGATCCGCATTCCCGGAAGATTTACCGGTGGGGGCCTGGCTGCACCCGGTCGTCAGCGCAATTGAAGCCACGAGCGCGCCAGTGGCGATTGTTGGAAGAAACGCTATTGTTTTCATTGTTTTTCTGGTTCATAAACCAGTCGTCTAGGAATACCTAATACGCTTCTGCTCTTGGCTTTGTTACGAAAAGCAGCCCGCAAGGTGTAAGTTTATCTCTGGAACGCAATCCATTCTTTCGGACAAAACATTCCAAATCGGGGCGAAAGCTTTTGTACGTTTGGTCAAGCCCCTACACTTCTTGCCTATGGATATGAAGGAAACACAGCTGAAAAGAACACCCCTTTTTAACACCCACAATGAGCTTGATGCACGGATGGTTGAATTTGGTGGCTGGGAAATGCCGGTGCTCTACTCCAGCATCGCGCAGGAACACCATGCCGTCCGCCAAGCTGCCGGCCTGTTCGACATCTCACACATGGGCGAGTTCCTGTTCGGCGGCCCGGACGCGCTCAAGTTCCTGAACCAACTTTTGACCAACGACTTGGCCAAGCTCGAACCCGGCCAAGGCCAATACACGCTGCTCTGTCAAGATAACGGCGGCGTGATCGACGACCTGTACGCCTACCGACTCAGCGACACGCACTACCTGCTCATCGTCAACGCCTCGCGGCTCGAGATCGACTGGATGTGGATCAAGGCCCAGCGCAACTCCCGGCACAAGTCGCTGCAACTCGAGATGAGCAACCCCTCCGACGACTTGGCGGCGATGGCGTTACAGGGGCCAAAGGCGGCCGAGATCATCGCCGGCGTTTTCCCCACAGCAGCTGAGTTGCGGAAAAACCAGATCGCCGAACTCGAGTTCGCCGGTGCAACCGCCTGGGTGTCGCGCACTGGCTACACCGGCGAGGACGGCTTCGAACTGGTCGTACCCAACGGGCGCGCGGCGGCGCTGTGGGAGGATCTCATGTCGCTTGGCCAAGCGCTTGGACTGCTGCCAGCCGGCTTGGGCGCACGCGACACCTTACGAACCGAGGCAGGCTACTCGCTCTACGGCCACGAGCTGACGTCTGACACCACGCCGATCGAGGCTGCGCTTGGCTGGGCCGTCGCCCTCGACAAGCCTTGCTTCAACGGTCGGGAAATGCTCGCAGCGCAAAAAGAGGATGGCGTCTCCCGCCGCTGCATCGCATTCAAAATGACCGGCAAAAGCGCGCCTCCGCGCGAGCAGTACAAAATTTTTTCCGCCGACGGAACCAGCCGCGAAATCGGCGAAGTAACCAGCGGCACACAAAGCCCGTCGCTGGGCTGCGGCATCGGCCTGGGCTACGTCGAGCACGCCCACGCCAAGTACGGCACCGGCATCGAGATCGAGATTCGCAATCGCCGCTTCCCCGCGCAAGTGTTCAGGAGGCCGATTTTTCAAAAATCGAGTTGACCACCCCGCCTCTAGTTCGCTAGAAAAACGAAGCGATGGCAGATATACCGACCCACCTCAAGTACGCCAGCTCTCACGAATGGGTGAGCCTGGAAGGCGACACCGCCACCGTCGGAATCTCCGACCATGCCCAGGAGGAACTGACCGAGTTGGTGTTCATCGAGTTGCCCGATCTCGGCCGCGAACTGACCGCCGGCGATCCCTGCGCCGTGGTCGAGTCGGTCAAGACCGCCAGTGACATTTACACACCGCTGAGTGGCGAGATTATCGACACAAACGACGCTCTCGACACCGCGCCAGGCACCGTCAACAACGATCCCTACGGCGACGGCTGGTTCTTCAAGATCCGCCTGACCAACCCCGAAGAGTTGGATAACCTGCTCTCCCCCGACGACTACGCCGAGCAGGTCAATATCTGACCATCCTCCCAGATAACTGGGAAAAAACGGAAGTTAAGCCTGCAAATCTCTGCGGCCGACACCTTCTTTTTTCAATCGAAAATAGGTCAAATATAGAGCGTTCCATCTAAAAAAACCCAATCTCAAAAAATGCAGCATAATAAAATAGTACGTGTACGTGGTATTTTTTATTGCCTTGTTTTTTTGGTTTCGCCAAGATTTAGGTCAAGCGGGCTTGGTGGTTGACCCGATTTTTATCATGAATTATTTCTCAATAGCTTCATTGGCTTTGGTCACGGCGCTTGCCCAAGTAAGTGGCCAAGCAGCCGGGGTGGACGCAGCCCCGGCCGATGCTTGGCCAATGTACCGGGGCACGGCCTCTCTCACCGGCATCTCGAAAAGCAAACTAGGCACCTCACTCAAGCCGCTTTGGACGTTTAAGGCCGAGGAGGGCATCCATAGCACAGCGGCCATCGCAGACGGCAAGGTGTACGTGGGCTGCGACGATGGCCATCTTTACGCGCTCGATTTCAAGACCGGCAAAAAGCTGTGGTCGTTTATGACAGATGACATCGTCGAGTCTTCGCCGCTGGTACACAAAGGACGCGTTTACTTCGGCTCATCTGACGGGTTTGTTTACGCGCTCTCGGCTGCGGACGGGAAACTGCTCTGGAAGTTTGAGACCGAGGATCGCGTGCTCGGCGCACCCAACCTGTTTCAACCAAGCGGCGACGGAGCCAAGCCGGCGCTGATCGTCGGCAGCTACGACTTCCGCCTCTACTCACTCGACCTCGGAACCGGCAAGAGCAACTGGCATTACGAGACCTCCAACTACATCAACGGCTCGCCGGCGGTGTCCTCCGGCCGGACGGCCTTCGGCGGCTGCGATGCCGTGCTGCACGTCATCCAACTGGCCGAGGGCAAAAAGGAAAAGCAGATCGACGCCGAGGCGTACATCGTCGGCTCGGCGGCGGTGGTTGATGACATGGCATACATTGGTCACTACGAGAATGAGTTTCTCTGCATCGACATCAAGGCCGGCAGGATCGCCTGGAAATACAAGGACCGGGCATTCGCCTACATTTCATCACCGGCGGTAACGGCAGATCGCGTGTTGGTAGGCTGCCGCGATAAGCGGCTACATTGCCTCGACCGCAAGAGCGGCAAACGGCTGTGGGCATTCCGGACTCGAGGCAGCGTAGACAGTTCGCCGGTGGTCGCCGACGGCAAAGTCGTCGTCGGATCAGACGACGGCAACCTGTACATCGTCTCGCTGGCGGATGGGAAAAAACTTTGGTCGTACGAGATTGGGGAACCGATAATCGCCGCGCCGGCCCTGGCCAATGGTGTGGTGATCATCGGTGCAGAGGACGGGCGGGTTTATGCATTCGGGCCGGCCAAGTGAATAAAAGGGGGCAAACCATGAGCGATACCGAAACCACCGAAATCCACAAAACCGCACCGCCACTGGAAAAGCAAACAACGGTCGGCAACTACTTTGTCTCGAACTACCCGCCGTTCTCATTCTGGAAACCAGAGGATGTGCCGGACTATCGCGACGCGCTTAATCAAGCGCCCAAGCCTGACACACCGCTTGGCATCTACGTGCACATCCCTTTCTGCCGCAAACGCTGCCACTTCTGCTATTTTCGTGTGTATACAGACAAGAACTCGTCGGAGATCCGCAACTACATCGACGCAGTGCTGGACGAGATGCGGCTCTACGCGAAAGAGGTATTCATCGGCGGGCGTAAGCCCAAATTCGTGTATTTCGGCGGTGGCACACCGTCGTACCTCTCTGAGGATCAGCTTCGCCACTTGACCGACGGCATGAAGGAGCTACAGCCCTGGGACGAGGTGGAGGAGGTCACGTTCGAGTGCGAGCCAGGCACGCTGCGAGAGAAGAAACTCGAGGTGCTGCGAGAGATCGGTGTCACGCGGCTGAGCCTCGGCGTGGAGAATTTTGACGACCACGTCCTCGAGGTGAACGGCCGCGCCCACCGCGGCGCGGAGATCGGGCGCTCGTATGAGTTCGCCCAAGGGCTGGGCTTCCCTCAAATCAACATCGATCTCATCGCTGGCATGGTCGATGAGACCGAGGAAAACTGGAAGGCCTGTATCGATCGCACCCGCAGGATGGCGCCAGACAGCGTGACGATTTACCAAATGGAGGTGCCTTACAATACCGGCATCTACAAACAGATGAAGGCCGAGGGCAAACTCACTGCGCCAATCGCCGATTGGGAAACCAAGCGCCGCTGGGTCAGTGAGGCTTTCGCCGAACTAGAGCAGGACGGCTACGTCATCAGTAGCGCCTACACCGCGGTGAAGGATAAGTCGAAGACGGGCTTTGTTTATCGCGACAAGCTTTGGGCCGGCGCCGACTTGCTCTCGTTGGGTGTGGCCTCGTTCGGGCAAATCGGCGGCACGCACTACCAGAATCAACATGACTTCGCGCCGTACGTCGAGAGCCTTAAAAACGGCGAATTGCCGGTTTATCGAGCGCTAACGCCGACCGATGACGAGCGGCTGATCCGCGAGTTCATTCTGCAAATGAAGCTTGGCCATCTGAAATTCTCTTACTTCGCGGACAAGTTTGGCGTGAACCCGGCCGATCGCTTTGCCAAGCCGCTTCAAACTCTTCAGGACTGGGGCTTCGCGACACTCGACGGCGACGAGTGGCTGCTGAACCGCGAAGGTTTGCTCCAGATCGACCGCCTGTTACACGAGTTTTTTTTGGACGAACACCGAAACGCACGCTACGCATAACACCTTGAGCCACTCTGAAACCAACGTCGCCGAGACCGGGGCCGACGCAGTGTTCACCCATCCGCTCGATGAGTTTTACCGCTTGGCCAAGCGCCAGCTGCCAGGAATCGAGCCGGTCGACGGCGACGCGATGCCAGAGCCGTACCGCTCGCTGTTGGTGCACGAGCGCGACATGACCTCCACGCTTGGCCAGTTCCACGGCGGCGATATCGGCCTCAAGGTACTGCACCGGCACAACGGCGGCGACGCCTACTATCGCGAGGTGTTGCTCCTTACCAAGCGTAGTCAGCGGCCGGTCGAGTACGGTGCCATCAAGATTCACCTTAGCCAATTCCCTAGGCCGGCGCGGGACGCCATCACCGGGGCTGGCGCGCCGCTTGGCCAACTGCTTCACGATTATGGGGTCGGCCACTTGAGCCGCCCCTCCGGCTTTTTGCGAGTCACGTGCGACGACCACATCGGCAGCCTATTCGACCTCGACGAGCAGCCCGTGTTGTTCGGCCGGCGCAACACCCTTTACGACGCCACTGCCGAGCATCGCTTGGCCGAGATCGTAGAAATCCTGCCACCGGCATGAGCGACAAAAGACAGTATGACGCCATCCTGATCGGGGCCGGTCCGTCGGGATCGAGCGCCGCCGCGCTGCTTGCCGAGCACGGCCACAACGTGCTTCTCATCGAGCGAGAGAAATTCCCGCGCTACCACATTGGCGAATCGCTGCTGCCGTTCACATACGAACCGCTCAAGCGCCTTGGCCTGATCGAGCGGATGCGCGCCTCGGCGTTTATCAAGAAACACAGTGTGCAGTTCGTCTCTACCACCGGCAAGGCATCACAGCCGTTTTACTTCAACACACGCTACGACGACAACGTAGCGCAGACGTGGCAGGTGCTGCGCTCCGAGTTCGACCAGATGCTGCTCGACCACGCGCGCGACAAGGGCGCCAACGTCGTCGAGGAAACCAAGGTTATCGAACTGCTGCGGGATGGAGATCGGGTTACTGGCGTGCGCGTGCGGCAGCCAGACGGCACCGAGGCCGAGCATCGCGCCCCTATCACGCTCGACTGCTCCGGCAAGGAGTCGTTCGCCGCGTCCCGCAACCGCTGGCGCGTGCCAGACCCGGAACTCAACAAGGTCGCCGTTTGGACCTATTACAAGGGCGCGAAGCGTGACAAGGGCATTGACGAGGGCACGACTACCGTGGCGTTCCTGCCGGAGAAAGGCTGGTTTTGGTACATCCCGCTTCACGACGACCGGATCAGCGTCGGCGTCGTCGCCGAGGGTAAATACCTTACGCGCGACGGAGTCAGGTTGCCCAAGGATATTTTTCACCGCGAAGTCACACAGAACAAATGGATCGAGGAATACCTCGCACCGGGCAAGTCCACCGGCGACTACTACGTCACCAACGAGTTTTCATTTCACTCGAGGCATTGCGGCTGCGAAGGCTTGCTGCTGCTCGGTGATGCCTTCTGTTTTCTCGATCCCGTTTTCTCGTCTGGTCTCATGCTGGCGCTCAAGAGCGGAGTGATGGCGGCCGACGCGGTACACGCTGCAATCCAGGCCGATGATTTTTCACCGGCGCAATTCGAGGGGTACGCCGCCACGTTGCGCGTGAGCATAGAGAACATGCGCAAGCTCGTGTACGCCTTCTACCATCACAACTTCACGTTCCGCGACTTCATCGGGAAACACCCCGACCTCGCAGGCGACATCACCGACTGCCTCTCCGGAGACGTGGAAAAGGACTTCTCCCGCCTGTGGACAGCCGTCGAGGAGTTCGCGCCGATCCCGGATGAACTCCCCTACGGCATGCCAAAAGTCCCTGAGAAGGCAGTGGTGTAAAAAGAAATAACGGGCAAACCAGATTGAAGGAATCTGCAATTTGCCCGATGAATTTTCGGAGATACAATACACCCCCTGTTTTGATGAAAAGAAAAGAGGTTTTTACAAAACCTTAATAAACAGGGGGTAAATTGTTCTCCAAAAACCCATCAGTGAATTTTACCAAAACAGTATTCAGTAAAATATCACCAAAAAGAGTGTGTGAAAATACTGTTAAAATAACCATACAAACATTTCTTAAAACATTTACTCACTTAAGAGTATGGTAATTGAAAATTCGTATATGATTTTAGACTAATTAAAGGTGTTTAAATCAAACTAAATCATATACAAATTTCTCATTACCCATAAATGTTAGTAATAATATTTACACACTCTTTTCTTACAAACATTTACTGTAAGTGGTGAAGGGTGTGTAAATCACCATAATAGGGGATTGTAGGGTCTTTTGGGAGAGATGGGTAAATCCCTTTGCCATACCCCCTCAAATCCCCTCTCTCCTCCATTTGAATAGAGTTCGGTATATCAGAATTAGGGTAAATTATTAAGGGGTCTTTTGGGTCCTCAATATCTCCAAAGTTTCTTTGATGAATTTCTTCCAATCTATTTTCACAACTTTTTGTGAGTAATATTTTGGTTTTAATCGTTTTAAATATTCATTGATAATTTCCTCATTCATAATTTAATAAATTTGACAATGGGAAACATCAGTGGTATTTATTTATTTCTCGTTCATAATAAACTTTTTGATAAAAGAAAGGATGTTAAAACCAAATACCGATCCGGTGAAGTGGTATTCATTCAAAGAGGCGTAAAGTCACTGTAGTTGGCAAAAAAGTTAGTTAGACTGGTAATAAGCAGTTATCATTCAGATTATGTATATACTTAAAAAAATTATAATTAAGCTTATCTCAATAACAAGGAGATTTTTTAATAAACTAATAACAGTAATCGGTTATTATAACACGCATCACCATCAAAAGAAATGGACTCATACAGCAATTAATTGTTTTAATTCTGGGCACGAATATTCTTGGGGTGGGCCGTTAGAAGAAAAAGTATTAGGTGATTATATAAAAATAAAAAATTGTTTTCTTTTGCCACATATTTCGAATAAGTCCGTTCTTGAAATTGGATGTTTAGATGGAAAATGGAGTCAATACATCGTACCAATAGCACAACATACTTTTTTAGTTGATCTTTCCAAAGAAATCTTACCTGCGTTGCAAAACAAGTTAAATAACCCGGAAAGGTATACATTTTATGAAACAAAAGGATACGAACTAAATGGGATTGAGGATGCTAGTATTGATTATATTTTCTCAATGGACACTCTAGTTCGTGTAAATAAAAGATTTTTAAATTTGTATTTTAAGGAATTTAAAAGGGTTATTAAAAAAAATGGTAAAATATTAATTCATCTCCCTTGCATCACATCAGAAGGTTCACAACAGAGGGGTTTTGTGAAATTAACTTCCAATGATATAACAAGAATGATGACCGATAATGGATTAAAAGAATTTACATTAGACTTTAATACAATTAGCCATGGAGTGCTACTTAAATATGGGTTTTGTGAAAGACAAACTTCCACTCAAACAAAAGAGCAGTGTGAAAATTAGGGTGATAGGTTTAGTTATCATTTGTTAATAAAAAGTCACATCTAAAAAAATTTATGCTGTTATGATAAAGCTTCAACAGCAAAGACCTTCTCTGCCCCATTTTTAGTTAAATTGTAAGTGTCGCTACTTTGTGGGAGCTAAACTGTGAGAGACCCAAAGAGACTAAAAGCATCGATAAGATAACAAAATGTTTAGTTCCTTTTTTTCTCAGATGAAAACAACAGATTCTCGAATCGAAGAATACTCCTTCACACAGTTTGGGTTACATAAATAGCATCAATTTGTTGTTAATTTATTCCACTCATAAACCATTCAAAATGAAGAAGTTAATGTATCCAATAAGTTTCACTCATATTTTGTGAGATAATTTTCAATCTCAAAGAGTGAGTGAATATTCCTTTTAACATTAAAAACCATTGTTTTTCGTATTTAAACATACATTTTTCATTAAAAGTAATGATTTTCTCAATACACAGACTCTTTTACCAAAAGAAAACTCTTTTGTTTTTAGTCTGATATTTGACTTAAATGTTTTAAATATGATTAAACGTTAACAATATTGGCTCTTTTGGTAACTTTTGAATTCAGAAATAACCCATACAAAAACTAAAGAGATTTATTTGGGTAAATATTCACACTAAAAACTTCACAAAAAAGTACCCCTAAAAGTTAGTGTGAAAAGAGTGGGTAAATTGTTCGAAGAGAAGATTCGAAGAGAAGTGTTTATAAAAAAGTTACAGGGGCTCTAGGTTGTGGAAACCTACAAAACCCCTGTTGATATTTAGGAGATACAATGTTGGACTAAGTAG
>DBNL01000147.1:1567-3387 GCA_002299785.1 Verrucomicrobia bacterium UBA673 | reverse complement strand
CCAAGGCGATGCTTCATTCACTAGGCTTTGAAGCGCTTTGCCAAGAGGGAAGCGCGTGACCCACGCACAGATTGCGTGAAAACGAGTGTTTTTCACCCGCCCAGCGAAACCCGAATTGACGATCACCCGCCGCCTATGCCAACCTCTTCACCTCTTGGCTATCGCCTTTGCGCTTCGCCAAGTTTCACCTGGTATGAATGAAGCCCTTTTGCACGTTGGAAACCTGCCGTACAGCATAGAGCGCGACGATCTCGAGGCGATGTTCCTCAACGCCGGCACGGTCGTCTCAGCCTCGCTGATGACTTACAAGTTCGACAGTCGCTCGAGCGGATACGGCTTCGTGGAGATGGCATCGCCGGAGGAGGCACGCAAGGCAGTCGAAATGTACAACGGCCGCGAAGTGCGCGAACGAAAATTGGCCGTCAATCTGGCACGGCCCCGCACGGCTTCGTTCGTCAAGCGACCGGAAAGCTGCAAATAGCCGGATTTACTCCTCGACTCGGCACACCTTGTACGGAGCGGCCTGAGCGGTACACATCATCAGGATTTCGTCAATGCAGACATGCGCAGGCCGGTTGGCGGCCCACACAATAGCCTCGGCTACATCACCCGCACTCAGCGGCTCGACGCCACTGTAAACCGCGTCGGCTTTTGCCCGGTCACCCTTTAGGCGCACCATGGAAAACTCGGTCTCCGCCATGCCTGGATCGATGGTGCCGACGCGCAGGCCGGTACCGTTCAACTCCAGCCGGAGGGACTTCGTAATGCTCCGCTCCGCCGCCTTGCTCGCGCAATAGGCCGAGCCGCCCTCGTATGCCACGCGGCCTGCGATGGAGCCGATGTTCAAAATAATGCCGCCGGGGTGCGACTTCATCAGCGGCAGCACGGCACGGGTCACGCGCAGGATGCCAAGCGCGTTAGACTGAAACATCGCCTCCCAGTCGTCATCCCGGCCATCCTCGACGCGTTCCACCCCGTGAGCGCCGCCGGCGTTGTTGATCAGTACATCCACCCTGCCGGCGGTGGCCCCAGCCCAGTCGGCGAACTTATTGACGCTCGCGGTGCGGGTGACGTCCATCTTGTGAATGTGCGCCGAGGCCGCGCCGCGCTCGAGGCACTCGGCGGCGACCTGCCCGAGGCGATCCTCCCGGCGCGCGCCCAGCAGCAGATTCGCGCCCATCGCAGCGAGTTGCCGAGCCGTCTCAGCGCCGAACCCGCTCGAGGCGCCAGTCACTAAAGCCCATTTGTCCTTGAGTCGATTGCTCATGGGCGAAGACTTAACTGGATTCGCCCCGCTTGGCCAAGCGCAAACAAGAGTTGCCGCCGAGGCCGCTTCTGCCCCACAATGGCAGCCCATATCGGTGGATCGGCAAAAAGTCAGTAACTGGTGGTTCTCGCTGAACTCAATTCAGCGCTCGCTCCTGCTGTCGCTGCTGATCCACATGCTCGTGGCGCTGGGCATCCTGCTGGGGGCATTTCCCGTGGTGGAAAAAATGATGGCCGCCGTCGTCCCGGAACTCATCGACCTCGAGGCGCTGGAGAAGCAGCAACAAAAACGTCAGCAGTCGGTGATCTTTCTCGAGGTGCCAGCGAGCATGGCCAGCGAGGAAGCCCCGGAGGATTCCAAGTATTACTCCACCCAAAACTCCCGCGCCGCCGACGAGCAGTCGGAAAAGGAAACCCCCCAGCCCAAGATCGAGGGGACGCAGGACAAAGTGCCCCGGATCATCGACAGCAAGCCGGCTTCCCTGGCGAAGCCAACGCCCCCGGAACCCAAGCCGCCGACGCCCGAACCGAAACCCAAGCCGCCGACGCCCAAG
>DBNL01000147.1:0-1239 GCA_002299785.1 Verrucomicrobia bacterium UBA673 | reverse complement strand
CCGAGACGCTCAACCCAATCGTGGCCAAGCCGGAGCCAAAGCTCGAACCCAAGCCGGAACCAGAACCCAAGCCGCGCCGCCCGCGCACCGTTGCAGAGGCAAAGCAGTTGGCCATGGTTCAGGGGCAGAAAATGAAGCAGGACGGCGGCGTAAAAAAACGGGCCACCATCGTGGGGCTCGACGCAAAGGCCTCGCCGTTCGGCGACTACGACGCCCGTCTCATCGCTGCCATCCAGAATCGCTGGAACCAAATTCTCGACCAGTACTACCTTCCCAGCGTCGGGCAAGTGGTGCTGACGTTCAACCTGTGGTCCGACGGCAAAGTGAGCAACGTGCAGGTAGAGCGCAGCACAGTGAACACCATCCTCGCCCTCAAGTGCGAACGCGCCGTGAAAGAGCCGTCACCTTACGCACCTTGGCCGGAGAAGATGCACGACGAAATTGGCTCAGACCGACGCTTCGTCCGCTTCACGTTTTATTATAACTAACCCCAGTCAGGCTGTCACTTGGCTTCCTTGCCTCGCAGAAACTCCGCGAGATTTTTGAGGTGGTCGGTGTTGATGAAATCCACGCCGGCTTCGTGGAACACGCTCCATGCGGCCGGGTTGTCCGGCGCAGCCCAAAAGCGGATCTTCTGCCCATCGGCGTGGACATTCTTTACGATCTTGGCCAGCTTGGCCTGCTCTGTTGCGGGTAAGTCACCCTTGCCTCGCCACTTGAAGTGCGAGCGCCAACTGTCGCTGATCCATGGCATGAAATGCCGGTTCTCCGCCTTGCCAAGATCACCCAATCGCCCGTCGTAGCCGGCGAGGCGCTTGGCATCCTTCTTCATGGCCTCGCGTGGGCGGCTGCCTGAGATGACAATCGTCACGGGGCCTAGCTCGGTTGTGTCGGCACTAAAAGCGGTGAGCATGAAGCGGTATTTCTCAAGCAGCGGCTTAAGGGCGGCGTAGGTCGAGGGGCCGTCGGTCTTGAAATCAATCATCAGATGAAACGGCGCCCTTCTCTTGTACACACTACCACCGTTGGTTTTCACCCGCTCGGCCAAGGGCACGAAATAGAGCGCCTCCAGGGTGCGTTCCTTTTTCAACTCAAGACGTGAATGGCCGACCAGCAGCGTAGAGTCCTTCAAGAACACATCTGCCTCCACACTACAAAAGCCGCTGTCGAGCGCGTCGAGCAGCGGGTGCTTATGATGATAATCGTTGTGGGAATGAGCACGGAGGAGAGGCTTTGACT